>JAJDVH010000152.1 GCA_022826185.1 Alphaproteobacteria bacterium | reverse complement strand
CCTGGGCATCATCGACCGCCGGACGAAGAAGCTTCACGCCTTCCGCGCGGCCCGGCCGGGCCGCGCGGAAGGCGAACCAACGCAGAAAACTGTTACCCATGTAACCGGTCCATAGTGTCACCCATCTATCCGGTTGCTCATCGCGCCAGCGGAAGCGGCGGGCGAAGCCCGGCAAAGGCCCGTCACGCCGAGAGGCCCTCCCCCAACCCCCGCCAAGCGGGAGGGGAGCGCAACGGAACGCCTCTGGACACGCCCGAATTCGAGGCATGGCGCGAACGGCCGAGGCGCCGCGAGGAGCGCGAAAAGCAGGAGGCCGCAGCGGGCCCCGCATGACAAAACATGACATTTCCGGAGGGCCGCTGGGCAAAAACATGACAATTCATGACATCCCCGCAGGGGTCCCTGCCGCGCGCGCCCCCAACCGCCGTCCCGGCCCACTTCACGCCGCGCCTCTTCCTGTCATGCCCCTTCACGTCATGCCCGGACTTGTTCCGGGCATCTCCATCGGGGCCATTGCGGCGGCGGAAATGGATGCCCGGAACAAGTCCGGGCATGACGGAGGGGGGAAGCGCAAGAGGCGCGCGAATCACCGGCCGCGAGAGGGCGGTGACGACAAAAACATGACAATTCATGACATCCACGCAGGGGTCCACGCCCCGACCGTCGCCCCGGCCTCCGAGCTGGGGGCCGACCATGGCTCCCGACGCCACCGCAGCCGGTGGAGAACAGTCTCAGCCGCCGGGACCTGCCCTCCCCGCCTCGGGGGCCGGGGCGACGGTTGGGGGCAGGCATTGCGACGCCACCGAAGACAGAGGCGTGACTCCGGTAGCCGCGAAGGCGGGGCGGGCAGGCCCCGGCGGTTCGAGCCGCTATGCGCCGCCGCCCAGGCCCGTGGGCGGTCCCTTCAGCTCGACCGTGTTGCCGTCCGGGTCGCGGACATAGATCGACGGGCCGGTGCCTTCGGCGCCGTAGCGCGGGAGCGCCGCCTCCGTCTCGATTCCGTGCTCGGCCAGCCAGGCGCGGATGCCTGCCTCGTCGAACGGCGTCACCCGGACCGCAAAATGGTCCATGTTCGCGCCTTCCGGCTCCGGTTCGCCGGGCACGAGGTCGATCAGCGCTGCGCCCGCGCGCAGCTGCACGAGGCCGATCTCCTCCAGCCGCCGCTCCTCCCGGCAGCCGAGCACGCCGGTATAGAAGGCCAGCGCCCTGTCCATGTCGCGGACCCGGAGCACGACATGATCCAGGTTGCGGATGCGAAAACTCACCATTCCGCCCTCCCCTCGGTCGATGCTGCGCCCCATATTGGGGCCTGAAGGAGGATATGTCATGGACGCCGACACGATTCTCGACGCAGCGCTCGCGGTTGCCGCCGAACGCGGCTGGCGGCAGGCGACGCTGACCGATATTGCGGCGCACGCAGGATGCGGGCTGGCGGACGTCTACCGCCGCTTCCCGTCGAAGGGCTCGATCGCCAGGGCGGCGGTCGCGCGGATCGACGCGGCCGTGCTGTCCGAGGCCGATACCGGCGAGGCGGAGTCCTTCCGCGACCGGCTGTTCGACCTGCTGATGCGCCGTTATGACGCGCTCAAGCCCCACCGCGCGACCATCGAGGCCTTCTGGCGCGACTTGCGGCGCGATCCGCTGGCCGGCGCGCCGCTGGCGCCGGCGCTCGCCCGGTCGATGGCCTGGATGCTGGAAGCCGCGGGCGCGCCGCCGCGCACGCCCTTCGGCCTGCTGCGGGTGAAGCTGCTGGCCGGCATCCACCTCTCCGTGATGCGGGTCTGGCTGCAGGACGACAGCGAGGACCTCGGCCGCACCATGGCCAGCCTCGACAGGGCGCTGAAGCGATGGGCGCCCATGCTCGAAGGGCGGCGCTGCTGAAAAATTATTGCAGCGCACAAAAAAAGACTTGACGCTGCATCGCAGCATAACGATATTGCGCTGCGAGACGGTGGTTGCAGGCTTCTGCGGCAGGCGGCTCCCGAGACAGGAACGGAGACGGTGACAACCATGTACAAGATGCCCTTTGCCGATTTCGACCCGGCCCGGTTCATGGCCGATTTCAAGGTCCCGGCCTTCGATGCGGAGGGCGCGATGGCGCTGCACCGCAAGAATGTCGAAGCGATGACCGCGGCCGGCCAGACGGCATTCGAGGGCGCGGGCGCCTTCATGCGCCGCCAGGGCGAGCTGGCGCGCGAGGCGGTCGAGGCCTCCGCCGCCAACATGAATGTGTTCTTCGGCGATGCCAGCTTCGAGGACAAGGCGGAGCGCAGCGCGGCCCTGGTCAAGGGCGCCTGGGAGTCCACGGTCGCCGGAGCCGGCGAACTTGCCGAAATGTCGGCGAAGACGGGACGCGAGGTGTTCGGCCTGATCGACAAGCGCGTTCGCGACGCCATGGACGAGGCGGCCGCGATGGTCGTCCCGGCCCCGGAGGCGAAGCCCGCCGAAAAGGCCGCACCCGCGAAATCATAGGCGCGTCGTTCCTCCCCTTCGCGCCGGGCCGCCCCCGCAGGACGGGGGCGGCCTTTCTTTATGCCGGCGAGGCGGTCCTCTCCGGTCCGGCAATGGCGAGACGCTGCATTGTCCATGGTCTATGTTGACCGGGCGATGGAGACAGATGCCCTGAACTTTCTGGACGACCTGGTGCGCGAAGCCCGCGCACAGGGCGCCGACGAGGCCGATGCGGTCGATATCGACAGCCGTTCGCTGGAAGCGGCGGTCAGGCTCGGCAAGATCGAGCACATGGAGCGCTCGGAACTGCGCAAGACCGGCCTGCGGGTGCTGGTCGGGCGCCGCCAGGCGGTGGTCGCCAGCGCCGACCGGGACCCCGGAACGGCTGCCGCGCTGGTCGAACGGGCGGTCGCCATGGCGCGCGCCGCGCCCGAGGACCCCCATGCCGGGCTGGCGGAGCCGGCGCTGCTGGCCTCGGAATGGCCGGAGCTGAACCTTTTCGACGCCGAGGCGCCGGCGTCCGAAGACCTCGTCCGCAAGGCCGTGGAAGCGGAGGCGGCAGCGCTCGACGTGGCGGGCGTCACCAATTCGGAAGGGGCCGGCGCCAGCCGCAACGAAACCCGTGTCGCGCTCGTGTCGAGCAACGGGTTCTCCGGAGGCTACAGGAGGTCGGGGTGCGGGCTGTCCGTATCGGTGCTGGCCGGCGAGGGCACCGCGATGGAGAGCGAATATGACTGGTCGCAGGCGGTTCATGCGTCCGACCTCGCGGAGCCGGCGGCGCTCGGCCGGAATGCGGGCGAACGCGCCGTCCGCCGGCTCGGCCCCGTCAAGCCCGAGACCGCCGTCATGCCGGTGGTGTTCGAGCAGCGCCTCGCGGGACGGCTGGTGGGCGCGCTCGCCGGGGCCATCAACGGCGCCGCCGTGGCGCGCGGCACCAGCTTCCTCAAGGACGCGATGGGCGAAGTGGTGCTGAAGGACCATCTGTCCCTGATCGACGATCCGGGCCGCCGGCGCGGGCTCGGCTCGCGGCCGTTCGACGCCGAGGGCCTGCCCTGCACGCGCCGCGCCCTGGTCGAGGACGGGGTGCTGCGCTCGTGGCTGCTGGATTTGCGCTCCGCCCGGCAGCTGGGCCTGCCGCCGACCGGCAATGCCGCCCGCAGCGCGGGCTCCGCGCCCGGCCCGGCGTCTTCCAACCTTTACCTGGAGCCGGGGCCCCTCGCGCCGGAAGAGCTGATCAGCGAGATCGAGACCGGCCTGTTCGTGACCGCGCTCATGGGGCACGGGGTCGATCTCGTCGCCGGGCGCTACAGCCAGGGCGCGGCGGGTTTCGCGATTCGCGGCGGCGAGCTCGCCGAGCCCGTCAGCGAGATCACCATTGCCGGAGACCTGCGCAAGATGCTTCTCGGCCTCGACGCCGCCGACGACCTGGTATTCCGGGGTGCTGTGAACGCGCCGACCCTGCGCCTGGACGCCATGACGGTCGGCGGACGATGAGGCGCTGCCGGGCCGGTCAGCTGTCCAGTTGGGGCACCCAGGGGATGCGGCCGAACTCGATCCCCTCTTCCGTCAGGGCCTTCGCCTCCTTCGGCGTGGTCTCGCCGTAGATCGCATGGCTGTCCGTCTCGCCGTAATGAATGCGCCGCGCCTCCTCGGCGAATCTGGGGCCGACATAGTCGCAGTTTTCCTCGACCTTGCGGCGCAGCTGGCGAAGCTCGCGCATCATGGCGGCCCGGCGCGCGGACAGCCTGTCGGCTCCGGTCCCGGCGCCCTTGGGCGCGACATTGGGCGTCATCAGGCTCTTGCGGGCCGAGCTGTCGCCGCAATGCGGGCATATCACCCTGCCTTCCGCGATCTGCGCGTCGCAAGCGGCGCTGTCGCGGAACCAGGCCTCGAACTCATGGTCGTTCTTGCAGGTGAGCCGGTAAACGATCATGCTTTCCATATAGTGCCATAAAGGGACCGATGCCAGCCTCCGCCTGGATCGTGCGCTTCGCCGATCTGGTGCCGCCCGCCGCGCCCGTGCTCGATCTGGCTGCCGGCGGCGGCCGGCATACGCGCTTCTTCGCCGCCCGCGGCCATCCGGTGCTGGCCGTCGACAGGGATATTTCCCGATTGCCGGACGGCGGCCTTGCCTGGGACCTCGAAGACGGCAGCCCGTGGCCGTTCGCCGACCGGCGGTTCGGGGCCGTGGTGGTGGTCAATTACCTGCACCGTCCGACGCTCGCCGCCGCGGTGTCCCTGGTCGCGCCGGGCGGCCTGCTGCTCTACGAGACATTCGCCGAAGGCCAGGAGGCGTTCGGACGGCCCCGCAATCCGGATTTCCTGCTGCGGCCCGGCGAGCTTCTTCAGGCGGTCCGGGGGCGCCTGGTCGTGCTGGCCTACGAGCACGGGCAGGTGGAGGGGCCGAGGATGGTTCAGCGCATCGCCGCGATGGACCCCGGCCCGGCCGGCCGACCGGACGTCTCCTCCTCCATTTCGACATCCCGGTAAACCTTGGCCGACAGCACCAGGCCGAAGCCGACCTGGAGCGTCAACATCGCCGTGCCGCCATAGGAAATGAAGGGCAGCGGCACGCCGACCACGGGGATCAGGCCCGCCACCATGGCGATATTGGCGAACACGAACAGGAAGAAGGTGAAGGTGACGCCGAAGGCGAGAAGGCGGGCGAAGTCGTTCCGCGCCATGAAGCCGATCGCGAAACCGTAGCCCATGATGGCCAGATACAGCGCGAGCACGAACAGTCCGCCGGCAAGTCCGAACTCCTCGGAAATGACCGTGAAGATGAAGTCGGTGTGGCTTTCCGGAAGGAAACCCAGATGGCTCTGCGTGCCCTCGAGATAGCCCTTTCCGAACTCGCCCCCGGAGCCGATGCCGATTTTCGACTGGAAGCCGTGATAGCCGGCTCCGGTGAGGTCCCGCTCGGAATCGAGGAAGGTGAGGACCCGGTCGCGCTGATAGTCCTTCAGCCGGTACCAGACCGTCGGCACCAGCGCCCCTGCGCCGCAGCCGAAGAGAGCAAAGATGCGCCAGGAGACGCCGCCGAGAAAGAGCAGCGCCGTGCCGCCGACGGCGATCATCGCCGCCGTGCCGAGGTCCGGCTGCTGCGCCACGAGCAGGGCCGGGGCCGCGATCAGCGCCAGGGCGAGCAGCAGCATGGGCCAGCGGCCGGCATCCCTTTCGTCGACCTTGTGGAAGTGACGGGCAAGCGCCAGCACCAGGGCGATCTTCATGATCTCGGACGGCTGGACCGACAGCGGGCCGATTTTCAGCCAGCGCTGGGCGCCCATGCCGACATCGCCGACGAACTCCACTCCGATGACAAGCAGGAGCGAAGCGGCATAGATCGGGTAGGCGCAGCGCAGCCAGAACCGTATGTCGATCAGGGCGACCGCCAGCATGACGGCCAGCCCGACCCCGAAGCGCATTGCATGCGGGCCGGCCCATGGCCGGATATTGCCTCCGGCAGCCGAATAGAGCATTGCGAAACCGACGGCCGTCGTCAGCGTCAGCAGGATCACCAGAACCCAGTCGACCCGAAGCAGCAATCCGCCGATGCCGAGGCCCGGCCGACGTACTTCCCATGCCTTCACGACGCGATAGTCCCGGATTTCTGGGCCGCCAGGAGCAGGTCGCGCGCAAGCGGCGCGGCGGCCTTCGACCCGCTGCCGCCATGTTCCACGATGACCGCCGCGGCGTAACGCGGCTGCTTCAGGGGCGCGTAACCGACAAACAGCGCGTGATCGCGTTCCTCCCGCGGGAGGTCCTCGTTCTTGCGCACGCCCAGCCGGCGCTCGAGCGCGGAAATGCGCCGCACCTGGGAGGTGCCGGTCTTGCCCGCCATCTCGAACCCGGCCTGCTGGATTCGGGCCGCCCAGGCCGTGCCGCGCTGCGAGCCCGTGACGGCGGCCAGCCCGGTGCGCACGGCGTTCAGGTGTCGTCTGTCGATTCCCAGCTTCGGGGCGCCCGCGCCGCCGAGCAGCCTGGGAAGGACTGCGCGCCCGCCATTGGCGAGCCGCGCGGTCATCGTCGCCAGTTGAAGCGGCGTCGCAAGCACATAGCCCTGGCCGATGCCCGCGATCAGCGTTTCTCCGACCTGCCACGACTCGTTGCGGGCTTTCTGCTTCCAGGCCTTGGTGGGGACAAGTCCGCTCCGCTCGCCCGGAAGCTCGATGCCGGTCGGCTCGCCGAAGCCGAGTTTCCTGGCCATGGCGGCGATCCGGTCGATCCCCGTGCGCTGCGCAATCTCGTAAAAATAGACGTCGCAGGATTGCTGAAGCCCCTTGAAGAGATCCACATGGCCGTGCCCGCCGCGGCGCCAGCAATGAAACTTCCCGGTGCCGAGTTCGTGGACGCCGTTGCAGAAGAAACGCTGGTCCGGCGACACAACCCTCGCTTCCAGCGCGGCCAGGGCGACCGCGACCTTGAAGGTGGAACCCGGCGCATACTGGCCCGATACCGCGCGGTTGCTGAGCGGATGCAGCGGGTGCGACGCAAGGGCCTGCCATTCCCGCCGGTCGGCGATGCCGTCATGGAAAGCGCCGGGATCGAAGCTGGGAGACGACACCATGGCGAGCAGATCGCCGCTTCGAATATCCATCAGCACGGCAGCGCCCGTCTCGGCCCCGAACAGCCCGGCTGCGAAAGTCTGGAGATTGGCGTCCAGCGTGAGATGGAGCGTTTCTCCGGCGAGCCCCTCCCGCCTGCCCAGTTCCCGGCGTTGGCGGCCCGTGGAGGTGATCTCTACCAGGCGCGTACCGGCCGCGCCCCGCAAAGTTGCGTCCTGGGTACGTTCGACACCGGTCTTTCCGATGCGGAAGTCGGGTATGCGCAGCAGCGCGGCCTCTTCTGACCGCTCCAGATCCTTCTGCGAAACGCGGCCGACATAGCCGATCGTATGGGCCGCCGCCGCTCCCAGCGGGTATATCCTGCGCTGCGCCGCGCTGGTGAAAATGCCGTCGCGCTCGGCAATCGCGAGCGAGAGCCGGGCCATTTCCTCCCACGATATGTCGTCGAGGACGACAACCGGCTCGAAGCCGGGCTGCTTCAGCACCGTTCTTCTGACCCGCTCGCGCGCTGCCGGGTTGAGAACCGCAATGCGGGAGATTTCATCGAGGGCGGCGTCGATCGGGCCGGCTCGTTCGGGAACCAGCAGCAGACGATAGGTCTCCCGGTTGTGGGCCAGCGGACGGCCGCGGCGGTCGAGGATTTCGCCGCGGGCGGGCGTAAGCAGGCGTTCGGCGGTCCGGTTGTCCTCGGCGCGGCGCGAATAACGATCGCCTTCGAGCACCTGCAATTGCACCAGGCGGCCCGCCAGCACCCCGACCATGCCGATCTGAACGCCGCCCAGAAGGAGCGCGCGGCGGCGGATCAGCTGGGTGCGGCTGCGCACGCCTGCCATCACGCGCTCCCCTTCAGCGCTGCCGTATCGAGAACCGCCAGCGCTGCCGCGACAACCGGGTAGGTCAGCACGGTCAACAGCAGCACGGCTGCCGGCGCCCCGACCGACAGCGCCGCGCCGTAATAGAAAGAGGCGCCGGCCCAGGCGATTGCGCTCGCGCCGGATGCAATCAGGGCAAATATGGCCCAGCCGGCGGCGAACGGCTGTCCGACCACCAGGAAGCGCTGGCTGCGCGCCGCCCCGAGCACGAACAGATAGACGAGCGCCATGAGGCCGAAGGGAGCGTCAGCGACGCTGTCATGCGTGAGGCCCACCAGGAAGACGAATGGCGCCGGCACGAGATCGGGGCGCCTTCCCGCCCAGTAGTGGACCGCCGCAACGGCAAGCGCCGGGGCGGCCCGGTCGCCGATCCAGGGCACCAGCGAGATGAGGAGGAGCGCGACAATGCTGGCGGCCGGAACCGCCGCGCGCGCCGCCCGATCCAGACGCGCCAGCATCTATTCTTCCGCCTGGGCGGCGAAGCCCTCTGAATCCCGATCGATGGCCCGCACGAACTCCAGACGGGTCCAGTCCACATGCGGCACGACTTCGATGCTGCCGCCGGACGGTGTCGCGATGCCGATGTCGCCGACGGGAAGGCCGGGCGGGAACACCCCGCCGCGGCCCGAAGTCACGATGGCGTCTCCGGGGGCCAGAGCGGCATTCCGGGGCAGGAATCGCAGGTAGGGGCGAGCGCCGTTGTCGCCGACAAGAATGGCATGTACCCGACGCGGCCCCGCCAGCACCGGCACATGCGAACGCCGGTCGGTAATCAGCAGCACGCGCGCGCTGCGCAGGCCGGCCGACATGACCCGCCCGACCAGCCCCTCCCCGGAGACCACCGCCTGGTCCGCACGGACGCCGTGACGGCGACCGGCGTCCATCAGCAGACTGCGCGCATAAGGGCCGCCAGTGTCGGCGATGACGCGCGCGGCGACCGTGCGAACCTCTTCGCCGGGGTCGAAACGCAGCAGCCGGCGCAATTCGCGGTTCTGGCCGTCGAGCCGCCGTGCGAGCGCCTGCCACTGGCGAAGGCGTTCGTTTTCCTCCCGGAGCCGGGCGTTCTCTTCCGTCAGCGCGGTGATTCGGCCCAGATTGCTCCCGATGTCCCGTGCGGCCCGGACGGGCACCGTCACGGTGTGCAGGACGGGAGCCAGCAGGTCCCCCACGGCGCTCTTGACCCAGTCGAAGACATAGACCTCGGCCTTGCCGATCACGAGCGCACCGAGGGCAATTGTAACCAGCAGGGCAAACATGGCCCGCCGCAGGGTCGCCTGCACTGGCGTTTCGGCCTTGACCTCCGGCCCTGCCCGGTGCTCCTGCAAAAGGGCGTCTCCCTCAGCTGATCAGGACCCGCTCCAGCGCTCCCATATGTTCGAGGCAGCGCCCGGTGCCCAGCGCGACGCAGAACAGCGGTTCCTCGGCTACCGAAACCGGCAGGTCGGTCGCGTTGCGGATCTCCTTGTCGATATTGGCAAGCAGGCCGCCGCCGCCGGTCAGCACGATCCCGCGGTCGACAATGTCCGCGGCAAGTTCGGGCGCCGTGTTTTCCAGCGCCGCCTTCACCGCCTCGATGATCTGCGCGACCGGATCGGCCAGCGCCTCGGCAATCTGGCTCTCGGTAATCAGGATTTCCTTGGGCGCGCCGTTCAGGAGGTCGCGCCCCTTGATCGGCATCTGCCGCTCCTCCGGCCCCGTCGGCATGATCGCGGAGCCGAGTTCCTTCTTGATCGCCTCTGCGGACGCCTCGCCGATCAGGAGGTTATGGTGCCGCCGGATATAGGCGATGATCGCATCGTCCATCTTGTCGCCGCCGATGCGCACCGAATTCGCATAGGCGATGTCGCCGAGGGACAGCACGGCGACCTCCGTGGTGCCGCCGCCGATATCGACGACCATGGACCCGGTCGGTTCGGTCACCGGCAGCCCGGCGCCGATCGCTGCCGCCATCGGTTCCTCGATCAGGAACACCCGCCTCGCGCCGGCGCTCTCGGCCGACTCCTGGATCGCCCGGCGTTCCACGGCGGTCGAACCGAAGGGCACGCAGATGACGATCTGCGGGCTCGCAAAGCCGCGCCGGTTATGCACCTGCCGGATGAAATGCTTGATCATTTCCTCGGCGACCTCGAAATCGGCGATGACGCCGTCGCGAAGCGGCCTGATGGTCTCGATGGAACCGGGCGTGCGCCCCATCATCTGCTTCGCCTGGTCGCCCACGGCGATGACTTTCTTCCGCCCCTTGTACTGGCCGATGGCGACGACCGAAGGCTGGTCGAGCACGATGCCGCGCCCCTCGACATAGACCAGCGTATTCGCTGTGCCGAGGTCGATTGCCATATTGGCGGAAAACAGGCCGAGAAGGCGGGACAGCATGGAAGCGAAACGCCAAATCCACGGGAGGTCGAGAACAGGATGCACTATATAGGGCAAAACCGCCCGACGCGACAGCCAAGGCGGTCGGAGCGATGCAAACCGGAGAAACCCTCAATGCCGCAGGATGCCCGCCCGCCGCTGGCTTTCCGTCCGCTGGAGCCGGCGCTGATGGATGCGCTGGGAAGCGTTCTTCGGGGAAGCTGGGGCAAGACCTGCTGGTGCATGTATCCGAGGCTGGCGGCGAAGGAATTCGAGGCTTTGCCGGGAAGCGGGCCCCTGGGTCCGCGCCGCCGCGCGGCCATGACCGGACTTGCGCGCGCCGGCCCGGCGCCCGGACTGGTCGCCTTCGAAGGGGAGGAGGCGGTCGGGTGGGCGGCCGTCGCGCCGCGCCCGGCGTTCGCCCGGGTCTGCGCCTCCAGGGCGACGCCGGCGGTCGATGCGGTCCCGGTCTGGGCCATACCCTGCATTACCGTGCGGAAGACGGCCCGCGGGCGCGGCGTCGCGGTGGCGTTGATCCGGGCGGCGGCGGCATTCGCCTTCGAGTGCGGTGCGCCGGCGGTCGAGGCCTATCCCCGCGCCGGCGAGGCGCGCACCGGCGCCGACAACGCATTTTTCGGCACCGAGCCGCTGTTCCGCCGGGCCGGCTTCCGGGTCGTCCGCGGGCCGCTGGAAGGCCTGCCCCGAAACTGGGTGCCGCGTCTGGCCATGCGCCTCGACGCGCCCGGAAAGGAAGAGGATGCCTGACATCGTCGTCATCGGCGCCGGCATGGCCGGGGCGTCCGCCGCGCATTTCCTCGCCCGGCGCTTCGACGTGCTGCTGCTGGAGCAGGAAGACCAGCCGGGCTACCACACCACAGGGCGTTCGGCGGCGCTCTATACCCAGGCCTATGGCAACGCCGCGATCCGGGCGTTGACGGTCGCCTCGAAGCCGTTCTTCGACAAGCCCCCCGAGGGGTTCCCGGACGTGCCGCTGCTGACGCCCCGCGGCCTGGTCCTGTTCGGGCGCGCCGACCAGTCGGACTCGCTGGAAGGCGCCTTCCGCGACGGCCGGCGGTTCGTCCCGGAGATCCGGATGCTGGACAGCGGCGAG
>JAJDVH010000218.1 GCA_022826185.1 Alphaproteobacteria bacterium | reverse complement strand
GACTTCCCCACCGGCGGCTGCCTCACCGAAGACCCGGCGGCCGTGGCCGAGGCCTACCGGACCGGACGCGGCAGCCTGCGGGTCAGGGCGCGCTGGGAAGTGGAGAAGCTCGAACGCGGCCACTGGCGCGCGGTCATCACCGAGATTCCCTACCAGGTGCAGAAGGCGCGCCTCCTGGAAAAGCTCGACGCCGCCATCGAATCCCGCAAGCTGCCCGCGGTCGAGCAGGTGATCGACGAGTCCGCAGAGGATGTGCGCATCCTGCTGGTGCCGCGCAACCGCTCGATCGACCCGAATGCGATGATGGAGCAGGCCTTCAGGCTGTCGGAGCTGGAAATCCGCTTCGGGCTCAACCTGAACGTGCTGGATGCCGAGGGGCGGCCGCGGGTGATGTCGCTCCGGGAATGCCTGCTGGCCTTTCTCGACCACCGCATGGAGGTTCTGGAGCGGCGCACGCGCTACCGCCTGGAGCGGATCGCCCGGCGGCTTGAGGTCCTGGAAGCCTATCTCGCCGTCTATCTCAATCTCGACGAGGTGATCCGCATCGTGCGCGAGGAGGACGACCCGCGCGCCGAACTCTGCGCCAGCCTCGGCGTGAACGAGGCGCAGGCCGACGCCATCCTCGCCATGCGGCTCCGCGCCTTGCGCCGGCTGGAAGAGGCCGCCATCCGCGAGGAGCATGCGAAGCTCACCGCCGAGCAGGCGGAATGCCGCGCGCTGCTGGCCGACGAGAAGCTCCGGCGCCGGCGGCTTTCGCAGGAGGTCCGCCAGATGCGGGACCGCTTCGGCTCGGGCGAAGCCGGCGACCGGCGGACCCTCCTGGCCGAGGCGCCGGCCGCGAACGGCGCGGCGGAAGCGTTCTCCATGCCGGGCGAGCCGGCGACCGTGCTGATATCGGAGATGGGCTGGGTGCGCGTGCTGAAGGGCCATATCGGCGCCGATACCGCGCCCCGCTACAAGGAAGGCGACCGCGAGGCCTGGCGGCTGGCCGTCGAAACCTCGGACCGGCTGCTGCTGTTCGCGGCTTCCGGCCGGGTGTTCACCGTCGCGGTGGACCGGCTGCCGGACGGCAGGGGCATGGGCCGGCCGCTGCGCCTCCATGTCGATATGGCCCAGGAAGACAGCGTCGTGGCGATCCGCGCCGCGCGGCCCGACGGCCGCCTGCTGTTGGCGGCCGAAGACGGGCGCGGCTTCGTCGTGCGCGAGGAAGGCGTGACGGCGCAGACGCGGACCGGCCGGCAGGTGATGACCGGCACGCTCAAGGTCGTTGCCGAGATTCGCCCGGACGACGACTCGATCGCCGTCATCGGCAGGAACCGGCGCCTGCTGGTCTTCCCGCTCGACGAGGCGCCGGAACTGACCCGCGGGCGCGGCGTGCGCCTGCAGCGCTATGAGCGCGGCGGGCTTGTCGATGTCACGGCGCTGCGCATGGAGGACGGCCTCGTCTGGCGCATCGGCGGACGCACAAGGCGCGAGGGCGACCTGCGCACATGGCTCGGGCGGCGCGGCGGCATCGGCCGCCTGCCGCCGCACGGCTTCCCGCGCAACAACCGCTTCACCCCGCGCGACCCGCCCGAAGACGAGGCGTAGCCGGGCTCAGAGCGCCGGGCGCTTGTCCGCCCAGGGACGCGCGGCCTCGAAGGCGGCGGCCGCCTGCAGCACGCCCAGATCGTCCAGCCGGCGCCCCACGACCTGGAGGCCGACCGGCAGGCCCGCTTCCGTGAACCCGCAGGGGATCGAGGCCGCCGGATTGTGGGAGAGGTTGAAAGGGTAGCTGAATTGCGCCCATTGCAGCCAGTTCCACGGGTGGTCGGGCCAGTGGGAGGGCGAGAGGCGCCCGGCGGGGAAGCCGGCGACGGAGACGGACGGCGTGAGCAGGAAGTCCCACTCCTCGAAGAATCGGTGGATCGCCTCGACATAGGCGAGCTTTCGCGCCCGCATGGCGAGATAGTCCTCCGCCCGGTAGCCCTGCCCGTCGCGGATGCAGGCGACGAGGCCGGGGTCCATCCGGTCCTCGAACTCCTCCAGCAGGCCCGCATAGCTGAGCTCGTGGACCGCCCAGAGGAAATGCTCGATCTCGACGCCGTCCGGCCCCCAGGCGGGCGACACCTCCTCGACCTCGGCGCCCAGTTCCGCGATCGCGGAAACCGCATCCGCCACCAGCGCCGCCACCTCGTCATCGACGCGCGCATGGCCGAGATCGGGGCTCCAGGCGACCCGCGCGCCCCTGAGCCGCTCGCCTTCGCCCAGGAGTGCCGGATAGTCCGCCGGCGGGGCTTCGAGGCTGTAATGGTCGCGCGGGTGCGGCCCCGCAATGACCCTGAGCATCAGCGCGGCGTCGGCCACGGTGCGGGTCATCGGCCCGATATGGGCCACCTGGTCCGTGTTGCCGACCGGATATTGAGCCACGCGCCCGTAGCTCGGCTTGATGCCGAAAATGCCGCAGAAATGGCTCGGCATGCGGATCGAGCCCGCGCCGTCCGAGCCCTGGTGGAGCGGACCGTAGCCCGCCGCCGCGCCCGCGCCCGCGCCCGCCGAGGAGGCGCCCGCATTCATGCCGTGCGCCCAGGGATTGTGCGTGATCCCGGTAAGCGGGCTCTGGCTCACGCCCTTCCAGCCGAACTCGGAGGTCGTGGTCTTGCCGAGCGAGATGGCGCCCGCCGCCGCCAGCCGGTCCACGCAGGGCGCGCTTTCCGCCGGGACGTTGCCCTTCTCCGCATGCGAACCCCGTTCGGTCGGGATGCCGGCCGTGTTGGTCAGGTCCTTGATCGTGACCGGCACGCCGTGGAGCGCCCCGAGCGCATCGCCCGCCATGACCTTCGCCTCTGCCGCCTTCGCAGCGTCGCGCGCGCGGTCGGCCGTCAGGGTGGCGAAGGCGTTGATGCGCGGCTCCAGCCGCTCGATCCGGGCCAGCACCGTATCGACGATCTCGACGGGCGAAAGCTCGCGCGCCGCCACCATCGCCGCCAGCCGGGTCGCCGGCATGAAACACAACTCTTCTTCGTTCATCGGCCCCTCCGGCCCCTCGGAATGTCGGTGGGGCAGCCTAGCCCGGAATTCTCGCGGCTGTCATGGGCAAGCGCGGCACCCTGCGGACTGTATGCTAGTTTCGGCGCTGGCGAAGCCCGGGAGGACAGGGACATGGCAGAGGTTGCGACATTCGCAGCCGGCGGATACCGCTACATAAGGGGGCGGTTCCAGTATTCGGGCGGGGTCGCGGCGGAGCCCGGCTACCGGATCGAGCGGGTGCGCTTCCACCGGCTCGTGCCGCTGGAGGCGGGTTTCCGGCGGATCGAGGCCCATATGGAGGCGGCGGGGCGGCCGATGACGACCTTCTGCGCCTGCGAGCTGCGCTCGCCCGGCCAGTTCTCGGAGGAGGGGTTCGTCGCCTTCAACCGGGCCTATGTGCAGACCCTGGAGCGCTGGGGCATTTTCCGCGACGAGGAGAACCCCGTCGCGCGCTCCAATGTCTGCCCGGAGGCGGACCCGCCCGCCGAACCCGGCTTCCATGCCTTCTGCTACACGGTGCCCGACGACGGGGCAGGGCCCGGCACCTTCGTCATCGCCGGCTCCGGGGAGGCGCCGGAAGGGCCGGGGCAATACCGGGACCGCATCATCCGCCTCGGCGACACCTCGCCGGACGCCATGGCCGAGAAGGCGCGCTACGTGCTGGACACGATGGAAAGCCGCATGGCGGCGCTCGGCTTCGGCTGGGCGGATGCGACCGCGGCCCAGGTCTATACCGTCCACGAGATCCACGGCCTGTTCGGGCCGGAAATCGTGGCGCGCGGCGCCGCGCCGGACGGCATCCAGTGGACTTATGCCCGCCCGCCGGTCGAGGGCCTCGCCTTCGAGATGGACGTGCGCGGCCTGCCCGTGGAGCGCGTGACGGCTTGAGAGCCGCAGCCTCGAACGCAGGAAACGCCCGCCCGCCGCCGCAAGCGGGAGCAGAACCCGGACCTACTGCACCAGCGGCGTCGTTGCGGCGGCCATGTCTATGCCGGAGATGCGGGCGGAGCCGGCGAGCAGTTGCACATATTGCCGGAAGGCGCGCCGCCAGGACGCCTCCTTGAGATAGTCCGCGATCTTCTCCGCGACCGCCTCATAGGGCAGGGCGCGGCCCGGAACGCGCTTGTCCACGCGCACGACATGGACGCCGTAGCGGGTCTTCACCGGGACCGGGGAAAGCTGCCCCTCTTCGAGGTTGAAGAGGAAGGTCTCCATTTCCGGCACCGTGTCGCCGCGCGAAAGCTGGCCGAGGCGCCCGTCATTGTGCTTCGAATCGCAGGCCGATTGCGCCCGCGCGAGTTCGCCGAACCGCTCCGGCGACGCGGACAGCACGGCGATCAACTCCCCGGCAAGCGTCTCGGCGCGCGCGCGCTGCTCCTCGTCGTCGGGGCTTGCGGGCAGCAGGATATGCGCCGCCTCCACCAGGTCCGGGCTGCGGAAGCGCGACGGGTTGTTGTCGAAATAGCGCCGGCACTCCGCCTCCTCGGGCGCGGGAATGTCCACCTCGCGCTCGATCACGGCCTTGACCGCCGCCGCCTCGTCCGCCGCGTCGATCCCGATGGCCTCGGCGCGGTCCAGAAGCAGGGCCCGGATCACCAGCCACTCGGCCGCCGCGCGCCGCGCCGCGCCCGCATTCTCCGCCGGGTGGTACTGCATCTCGCGCAGGATCGCGTCCTCGTCGATGCACCGGTCGTTGACGCGGATTTCGGTCATGGGCGGTCAGGCCGCGCGGCGGCCTTCGCGGGTGCGCACCACCTGGTAGCCGCGCCGGCCCAGATAGCCGACCGGCGCGCTCCAGATATGGACCAAGCGGCTGAACGGGAAGACGAGGAAGATGGTGAGGCCGAGGAAGATATGCGCCTTGTAGACCCAGTGGACGTTGGCGGCATACATCGCCGCATCGGCCTGGAAGGTGACGATCTTCTGCGCCCAGAGCGAGAGCTGGACCATGACCTCGCCGCCCTCCCGGTGCGCCCAGGAGAAGGGCAGGCTGACGAGGCCGAGCACCAGCTGGACCCAGAGCAGCGCCAGGATCGCAATGTCCATGGCGCTCGATGTCGCGCGGATGCGCAGGTCGAACAGCCGGCGGTGCAGCAGCATGGTGAGGCCGATGAAGCACACGATGCCGAACAGCCCGCCAGCGACGATGGCCAGCACCTGCTTGGCGCCGGAGCTCAGCCCGAAGGCGTAATAGATCTCCTTCGGCGTCAGCAGGCCGACGAAATGGCCGAGGAACAGCATCAGGATGCCGACATGGAACAGCACGCTGCCCCAGATCAGCTGGCGCCGGCGCAGCAGCTGGCTCGACCCGCTGCGCCAGGTGTACTGCTCGCGGTCGAAGCGGATCAGGCTGCCCGCCAGGAACACCGTGGCGGCGAAATAGGGGTAGTAGCCGAAGACGAGGATGTGGAACCAGTCAGCCATGGTCATGCTCCGTCGTGTCCGGGCGGGCGCGGGGCGCGACCGCGAGTTCGGCCATGCGGTTGAGGACGTCGCGGGCGGCGACGCAGCCGCCGTCCGGCGCGCCGCCGAAGGCCGGCGCCTCCTCCCACTCCTTGTCGAGCTCCGCCGCTTCTTCTTCCCGCGACTTGTCGTGCTGCAACAGGCTTTCGACCGCAGCCCGGTCGGGTTTGCGGGCGGCCAGTTCCTCCAGCGCCCTGAAGACGCCGGCATAATCGCTGCCCCGCCGCTCCAGCCGCACGCGGATCGCGGCCAGAATGTGGACGACATCCGCAAGCAGCCCGGCGGCCTCCCTCGGCTCGACCAGGGACAGGAACTCCAGGAACAGCGGCAGATAGTCGGGCAGCTCGTTGGCGTCGATGCTGTAGCCGTTGGCCTCGTAATGCGCCGCGAGGTTGACCATCGCCTGGCCGCGGTCGCGGGACTCGCCGTGGATATGCTCGAACAGGTGCAGCGACAGGCTGCGCGAGCGGTCGAACAGCCCGACATAGGCCTCCTGCGCGGCCAGCGTGTCTTCGAGCGTCAGCTTCGACGCCAGCCGGCCTATCGCCGCGCGGGAGGGTTTCGAGAGCGCCCGCTCCGCCTCGGCCATGGCGGCGATGTCGCCTGCCGCTCCGGCCAGTTCGGCGGTCGGATATTGCAGCAGCGCGCCGAGGGCCCGGTAGATCATCATCGCCCGGCAACCGCCCGGTCCGACCGGCCGCCGGCGCTCGGACCGACGCGGACCTCGTGGCTGAACAGGTCGATCTTGCCGCCGCCGCCGCTGCAGCCGTCGCCGAAGCTGAAGCCGCACTCGCCGCGAAGGTCGAACGCCTCCTCCGCATATTCGCGGTGGCTGGTCGGGATCACGAACCTGTCCTCGTAGTTCGCGATCGCCATGGTCCGGTACATGTCCTCGATCTGCGCCTCGGTCAGCCCGACCTGCTCCAGCGCCTCCAGCGCGCGCGTGCCCTCGACATGCCGCGCGCGCATGAAGACCCGCATGGCCAGCATCCGCTCCAGGCCGAGCTTGACCGGCGCCTCGTCGCCCGCAGTCAGCATGTTGGCGAGGTAGCGCAGCGGGATGCGCAGTTGCGAGACATCCGGAATGAGCCCTTCCGAGCCGAGCGCCCCGGCTTCGGCCGCCGACTGGATCGGCGAGAGCGGCGGCACGTACCAGACCATCGGCAGGGTGCGGTATTCCGGGTGCAGCGGGAAGGCCACCTTCCAGTCCATCGCCATGCGGTAGACGGGCGAGCGCTGCGCGGCGTCGAGCCAGGACTGCGGCACCCCGTCCGCCCGGGCCTGCCGGATGACCTCCGGGTCGAAGGGGTCGAGGAAAATGTCGAGCTGGGCCTGGTAGAGGTCCTTCGGGTCTTCCGCCGCGGCCGCCGACTCGATGCGGTCGGCGTCGTAGAGCAGCACGCCGAGGTAGCGGATGCGCCCGACGCAGGTCTCCGAGCAGACGGTCGGCTGGCCCGCCTCGATGCGCGGGTAGCAGAAGATGCACTTCTCCGATTTTCCCGACCGCCAGTTGTAATAGATCTTCTTGTAGGGGCAGCCGGACACGCACATGCGCCAGCCGCGGCACTTGTCCTGGTCGATCAGGACGATGCCGTCCTCCTCGCGCTTGTAGATCGCGCCGGACGGGCAGGCCGCCACGCAGGTCGGGTTCAGGCAATGCTCGCAAAGGCGCGGCAGATACATCATGAAGGTGTTTTCGAACTGGCCGTAAATGTCCTTCTCGATCGCCTCGAAGTTCACATCCTTGCTGCGCTTGGCGAATTCGCCGCCGAGGATTTCCTCCCAGTTCGGCCCCCACTCGATCTTCTCCATGCGCTCGCCGCTGATGAGCGAACGCGGGCGCGCGGTCGGCGCCGTCTCCGATTCCGGCGCGTTGTGCAGATGCTCGTAGTCGAAGGTGAAGGGCTCGTAATAGTCGTCGATCTGCGGCATGTCCGGGTTGGCGAAAATCTTCGCCAGGATGCGCAGCTTGCCGCCCATCTTCGGCGCGATGCGGCCGTTCCTCTTGCGCACCCAGCCGCCGTTCCAGACCTCCTGGTTCTCCCACTCCTTGGGATAGCCGACGCCGGGCTTGGTCTCCACATTGTTGAACCAGGCGTATTCCATGCCCTCGCGGCTGGTCCAGACATTCTTGCAGGTCACCGAGCAGGTGTGGCAGCCGATGCACTTGTCGAGGTTGAGCACCTTGCCGATCTGTGCGCGAATCTTCATTCCGCCGCCTCCATCGCCGGGGCCCGCAGGGGGCCTTCCTTCCAGTCCACCGTCTGCATCCTGCGCACGATCACGAATTCGTCGCGGTTCGAGCCGACGGTGCCGTAATAGTTGAAGCCGTATGACTGCTGCGCGTAGCCGCCGACCATATGGGTGGGCTTGACCGTGGCGCGCGTGACGGAGTTGTGGATGCCGCCGCGCCCGCCGGTCACCTCGCTGGCCGGCACGTTCACGATCTTCTCCTGCGCGTGGTACATCAGGGTCATGCCCTCCGGCACGCGCTGGCTGACGACCGCGCGGGCCACCAGCGCGCCGTTCGCGTTATAGGCCTCGATCCAGTCATTGTCCTCGACGCCGATCTTGCGGGCGTCGGTTTCGCTCAGCCAGACGATCGGCCCGCCGCGCGAAAGGGTCAGCATCAGCAGATTGTCGGTATAGGTGCTGTGGATGCCCCATTTCTGGTGCGGGGTGATGAAGTTCAGCACCACCTGCGGGCTGCCATTGTCCTTCTCGCCGATCAGCGGCTCGATGGTCTTGGTGTCCACGGGCGGCTTGTAGACGCAGAGCTGCTCGCCGAAGGCGCGCATCCAGAGATGGTCCTGGTAGAGCTGCTGGCGCCCGCTGAGCGTTCGCCAGGGGATCAGCTCGTGCACATTGGTGTAGCCGGCGGTGTAGGTGACATGCTCCGCCTCCACGCCGGACCAGGTGGGCGAGGAGATGATCTTGCGCGGCTGCGCCTGCAGGTCGCGGAAGCGCAGCTTGTCCTCCTCGCGCGCCGCCGCCAGATGCTCGTGGTCGCGCCCGGTGGCCTTGCCGAGCGCGGCCCAGGCCTTGACGGCGACATGCCCGTTCGTTTCGGGCGCCAGAGCCAGCACGACCTCGGTCGCGTCGATGTCGGTCTCGATCTTCGCAAGGCCCTTCGAGACGCCTTCCTCCATGACCTCGCCGTTCAGCCGCTTGAGGAATTCGACCTCGTCATCGGTGTTCCAGGCGATTCCCTTGCCGCCATTGCCCGCCTTCGTCATCAGCGGACCGAGGGCGGTGAACTTCCTGTAGGTGCTCGGATAGTCGCGCTCGACCACCGCCATGCCCGGCATGGTCCTGCCGGGAACGGGGTCGCACTCGCCCTTCTTCCAGTCCGCGACCCCGGTCGCCTGCGCCAGCTCCGTCGGCGTGTCGTGGAGCGTCGGCACCAGCACGAGGTCGCGCTCGACGCCGAGCTCGCCCTCCGCAACCTCCGAGAACTTCTTTGCGATGCCCTTGAAGATCTCCCAGTCGCTCCGAGACTCCCACACCGGGTCCACCGCCGCCGAGAGCGGGTGGATAAAGGGGTGCATGTCGGAGGTGTTGAGGTCGTTCTTCTCGTACCAGGTGGCCGTCGGCAGCACGATGTCGGAATAGAGGCAGGTGGTGGACATGCGGAAGTCGAGCGTGACCAGGAGGTCGAGCTTGCCTTCCGGCGCCTCGTCGCGCCAGGCGACCTCCACAGGCTTGGCCTCGCCGCTCCCGCCGAGCTCCTTGCCCTGCACGCCATGCTGGGTGCCGAGCAGGTGCTTCAGGAAATATTCGTGGCCCTTGCCGCTGGAGCCAAGCAGGTTGGAGCGCCAGACGAACAGGTTGCGCGGCCAGTTCCTCGGGTCGTCGGGGTCCTCGCAGGACATCTGCAGCGAGCCGTCCCGGAGCCCGTCGACGGCCGCCGCCACCGGATCGCCGTCGCCCGCCGCCCTCGTCACCTCCAGCGGATTGGTCGCCAGCTGCGGGGCGGAGGGCAGCCAGCCCATGCGCTCCGAGCGGACATTGAAGTCGATCAGGCTGAGCGTCTCCCAGTCGCCCTCGGGCGCCAGCGGCGAGATGATCTCGTCCACCGCGAGCTTCTCGTAGCGCCACTGGTCGGTGTGGTTGTACCAGAAGGAGGTGCTGTTCATCTGCCGGGGCGGGCGGTTCCAGTCGAGCGCGAAGGCGAGCGGCAGCCAGCCGGTCTGCGGGCGCAGCTTCTCCTGCCCGACATAGTGCGACCAGCCGCCGCCGGATTTGCCCACACAGCCGCACATCACCAGCATGTTGATGATGCTGCGGTAGATCATGTCCATGTGGTACCAGTGGTTGAGGGCGGCCCCGACAATGACCATCGAGCGGCCCTCGGTCTTGTGCGCATTGTCCGCGAACTGCCGGGCGACCGCGATGACCTTGTCCCGCGCGACCCCGGTGATGCGCTCCTGCCATGCCGGCGTGTAGGGCACATCGTCGTCATAGGTCGTGGCCACATTCCCGCCGCCGAGGCCGCGGTCGAGCCCGTAATTGGCGACGAACAGGTCATAGACAGTCGCGACCGGGACCTCGCCGTCCGCCGTGGCGACCTTCTTCACCGGCACGTTGCGCCACAGCACGTCGTCATGGTCGGTGCCGGTGAAATGGTCGTGCTTCGCATTGCCGAAATAGGGGAAGGCGACCGGGGCGGCCTCGTCCCTGATGTGGATGAGGCTGAGCCTGAGCCGGGTCTCCGCCCCGTCCGCGCCGTCCTTTTCCTCGATGTTCCACTTGCCGGACTCGCCCCATCGGAACCCGATGGAACCGACGGGGCAGACCGGCGCGTCGTCCTGCGCCTCGTCGATGGCGACGGTCTTCCATTCGGGGTTGTTGGCCTGGCCCAGCGCGTCCGGCAGGTCGGCGGCGCGCAGCATGCGGTCCGGCACATAGCCGCCGTCCGTCTGCCTGAGCCTCACCAGGAACGGCATGTCGGTATAGCGCCGGCAATAATCCTCGAAATAGGGGCTCCGGCCCGCGAGGTGCCATTCCTTGAGGATCACATGGCCCATCGCCAGCGCGAGCGCGGCGTCGGTTCCCTGCTTGGGATTGAGCCAGATGTCGGCGAATTTCGACGCCTCGCTGTAATCGGGCGTCACCGTCACCACCGTCGCGCCCTTGTAGCGGACCTCGGTCATGAAATGGGCGTCGGGCGTGCGCGTCTGGGGCACGTTCGAGCCCCACATCATCAGGAAGGTGGAGTTGTACCAGTCCGCGCTTTCCGGCACGTCGGTCTGCTCGCCCCAGGTCTGCGGGCTGGAGGGCGGCAGGTCGCAATACCAGTCGTAGAAGCTCATGCACACGCCGCCGATCAGCGACAGGTAGCGCGAGCCGGCGGCGTAGGAGACCATCGACATGGCCGGAATCGGCGAGAAGCCGATCACGCGGTCGGGCCCGTGGGTCCTGATCGTATAGACATTGGCCGCCGCGACGATCTCGTTCACCTCCTCCCAGTCGGAGCGCACGAAGCCGCCGAGCCCCCGCACCCGCTGGTAGTCCCGGAGCTTCGCCTCGTCCTCGACGATCGACGCCCAGGCGGCGACCGGCGCCATGGTCCGGCGCGCCTCGCGCCAGTGGCGGACCAGCCGGCTGCGCACCAACGGGTATTTCAGCCGGTTGGCGCTGTAGATGTACCAGGAATAGCTCGCACCCCTGGAGCAGCCGCGCGGCTCGTGGTTCGGCAGGTCCGGGCGGGTCCGCGGATAGTCGGTCTGCTGCGTCTCCCAGGTGATGATCCCGCCCTTGACATAGATCTGCCAGCTGCAGGAGCCGGTGCAGTTCACGCCGTGGGTGGAGCGCACGATCTTGTCGTGCTGCCAGCGTGCCCGGTAGGCGTCCTCCCAGCCGCGGTCCTCGTTGGTGACGATGCCGTGGCCGTCCGCGAAGGTGTCCACGGTCTTGCGGAAGAAGGTCAGCCGGTCCAGGAAATGGCTCATCGGTCCGGTCTCCTCACGGGTTCTTCACGTAGGCGTTCTTGCGCAGGTAGAACCACCAGTTGATGCCGATACAGACCATGTAGAAGGCTGCGAAGCCGTAAAGCGCATATTCGGGCGTCGTCGCCTTGATCTGCTCGCCGAACACCTTGGGGATGATGAAGGCCCCGTAGGCGGCGACGGCGGAGGTCCAGCCGAGGACGGGACCGGCCTGCACCCGGTCGAAGACGATGGCGATGGTGCGGAAGGTCGAGCCGTTGCCGATCCCGGTGGCGGCGAACAGCACCAGGAACAGCAGCAGGAACGGCAGGAAATAGTCTTCCGGCGTCTCCGAGGCGTAGGCGAGCGACAGGAAATACGCCACGCCCAGCGCGCAGACGACCATGACGACGGAGATGATCTGCGTCACCAGCGCGCCGCCGAGGCGGTCGGAGATCATGCCGCCGATGGGGCGGATCAGCGCGCCGATGAAGGGGCCCGTCCAGGCGTACATCAGGGCGCTCGGCCCGTTCGGGTTCACGGTCGTGTGGGTCATGACGCCGTCCACCTCGATATGCTGGAAGCCGAACACGACCTTGATCGCAAGGCCGAAGGCGGCGGCGTAGCCGATGAACGAGCCGAAGGTCATGGTGTAGATGACCGTCATCGCCCAGGTGTGCTTGTTCCTGAAGATCGCATATTGCTGGTCGAGGCTCTGGCGAATGGTGCCTGGAATGAGCCTGAGCGCGAAGACCGTGGCCGCGATGACAAGGGGCAGCACGATCCACTTGCTGAGCTCGAGCCCGGAGCCGCCGGCCGTCTCCGGCAGCAGGAGCCACAGGCCGATCGCCGCGGTGACGAGCCCGATGGCCAGCATGCCCAGCACCTTGCCGAAGGCGCCGGCCGTGGAGCCGAGGCCGGGCGACACATGCTCCGCGGTGATGTTGTTCATGCCGAACCAGGCGGCGATCACCAGCGGCACCAGGATGGCCACCCAGATATAGCCCGCATTGTGGATATAGGTTTCGGTGCCCGCCGGTATCTTGCCGACCAGCGTGCCCGAGCTGTTCTCCAGAATGAGCGCCGAGCCGCCGAAGACGCCCACCGTCATCACCAGCGGCACCAGGATCTGCATGGTGGTGACGCCGAAGTTGCCGAGCCCGGCATTCATGCCGAGCGAATAGCCCTGCACGTTCTTGGGGAAGAAGAAGGAGATGTTCGACATGGAGGAGGCGAAATTGCCGCCGCCGAAGCCGGAGAGCAGCGCCATGACCTGGAACTGCCAGAGCGGCGTCTCCGGGTCCTGCAGCAGAATGCCGGTTCCGGCCGCGGGAATGATGAGCAGGCTTGTGGTCAGGAAGATCGTGTTGCGCCCGCCGGCGATGCGGATGAAGAAGGAGGAGGGGATGCGCAGGGTCGCGCCGCTCAACCCGGCGATGGCGGCGAGCGTGAAGAGTTCCGCCTGGGAGAAGGGGAACTTCAGGTTGATCATCTGGACGGTGATGATTCCCCAGTAGAGCCAGACCGCGAAGCCGCAGAGCAGGCAGGGAATGGAAATCCAGAGGTTGCGCGTGGCGGTGCGCTTGCCCCCGGCGTTCCAGAACGCCTCGTCTTCCGGGTCCCAGCTCGTCAGGTTCCTGGCCATCTCTTCCCTCTTTTCCAACCGGGCCGGCGACCTGAGCTGGCAGGTTCGGCCCGTTATGCGTTAGCAGGCGGCGGTTGCGGCGCCTCCGGGACATCGCTGAGGTAGCGTTCGTCGGCGAGCGCCGGGTGGCGGCGGCGCTCCATCAGGCGGATCGCCACATGCATCCAGACCGTGCTGACCGCCACGATCGCGAACAGCGCCATGAAGGAACTGGTCCACACGCCGAACGCATCGTTCAATATGCCGAACAGGATCGGCAGGACGAACCCGCCCAGGCCCCCGATCATGCCGACCAGCCCGCCGACCGAGCCGACATGGTGCGGGTAATAGACCGGGATGTGCTTGTAGACGGCGGCCTTGCCGAGCGACATCACGAAGCCCAGCACGACGGTGAGGAAGACGAAGAACGGCAGGCTGACGCCGAAGGTGAACCGGATCGGTTCGTCGATCCCCTGGACGATATATTCCGTGCTCGGGTAGCTCATCACGAACAGGCAGGCGAGCGACACGATGAAGGTCAGGTACATGACGAAGCGCGCGCCCCACTTGTCCGACATCCAGCCGCCGAGCGCCCGGAATACCGAGCCCGGCATGGAATAGGCCGCCGCCAGCATGCCGGCAGTGGTCACGGACAGGTCGTAAGCGCCGACATAGAAGCGCGGCAGGTACAGGGCGAGCGCCACGAAGCCGCCGAACACGAAAAAGTAGTAGGTGGCGAAACGCCAGACCTGGATATTCCTCAGCGGCGCGATCTGTTCCCGGACCGATACCGGCCGGCGGCCCTCGCGCCGGCGCGCCGTCTGCGCCGGGTCCGGCTTTGCCAGGAAATAAAATCCGACCGCCGTCAGCGCCAGCACGACCGCATAAATCTGCGCGGTCTGTTGCCAGCCGAAAGCCTCTTCCAGGTATCCCGCGCCGAAATTGGTGATTGCCGCGCCAACATTCCCCACACCGAAAATGCCGAGCGCTGTGCCCTGATGCTCCTTGTCGAACCACTGCGAGGTGTAGGCGACACCGACGATGAACGACCCGCCGGCCAGCCCGAGACAGAGGGCAGCGAACAGGAAGACCTCGTAGGTCCGCACCTCGGACAACATCCAGCAGGCGACGGCCGTGACCAGCATTTGCGCGGGGAAGACGATGCGGCCGCCATACTGATCCGTCCACACGCCGAGGAAGATGCGGCTGACGGACCCGGTAAGGATGGGCGTTGCGACCAGGACGCCGAACTCCGTCTCGGAGAGCCCGAGATCCTCTTTGATCGTCAGGCCGAGGATCGAGAAGATCGTCCAGACGGCGAAACATACGGTGAAAGCGAAGGTGCTGAGACCGAGCGCCTTGTGCCGGTCGCCGCGGGTGACGTCCGTCAGGTCGTGCATGGAACGAGGCCTCCCGAATTCACGGTGGCGTATTCGCGCCCATCCGGGAGAATAACCGGCCAGGCCGGAGCGACAAATGATCTAGGTCAAGAGTTGTGCGCTTCCGCCGGACGGACGCCGCAACGCCCGGCTCGCCGCCCCGACGCTATCTCCGGGCGCGCATCTCGCTGAGCGCCGCTTCCACGTCGAAGGACGGGGTGCGGCCCTCCTGCGGCGTCACGCCTTCCACGGCGATTTCCGGCACGGTCGGGCGGATGTCCGCGTTCCTGAGCCAGAGCCTGAGCAGATGGCGGCGCCGGTCGGGCTCATCCCAGTCCTCGAAGGCCGTGCGCGCATGCAGGTGGGTGAAATTGTTGAACCAGAGGATCTCGCCGGGCATGAGCGTGAAGCGCAATTGCAGCTCGTCGCTGCCTGCGGTCGTCATGAACGCCTCCATCGCCGCTTCCTCGAGCGGGCCGAACGGCTCGCCCTTCGCTTCCTGGCCCATGACGGCATAGGTCTTGACCCATCGGCAGCTGACCTTGCCATCGACGGACGAATAGACCGGCACCTTGTGCGGCGTGACGGGGTCGTCGCCGGGCGCCTCTTCGCCGCGGCGGTGCATGTGGAAGCCTTCGTAGAGCCGCTCCAGGTAGCCGGGCGTTTCGGCAAGCAGCCGGTTGTGGACGGCAAGCGCGTTGGTGAGCAGCGATACGCCGCCCTCTCTCGCGGCCCGGAGGCTGAACAGGCCGACAATATGCGCGCGGTCCGTGTGGGGCTCCAGTTCCCTGCGGGCGCGATAGGCGCGCGCATGCGGGTCCTCGCGCGTCGTGTCCCGGACATGGCCGAGCCGGTCGCCCAGGACGCTTTGCGAGATGCCGGAGCCGAGCTGCGTGCCCATGGCCCAGTAGACCCGCTCCGCATCCTCCTGCCGCCAGCGTTCCACCGGCAGGCCGGCCATCAACGCAAACCCGCGCCCGTCCCGCAACTCGTCGTAAAGTTCGGCGAGCCGGGCCGCGACCGACGGGCAGCGGAAGTCTTCGCGGCCGATATCGTCGAGCGATTTCCCGGCGCGGTCCATCTCCCGGATGAACCCGTCCAGCTCGGCAATCTCGGCCGCCGTCAGCCGGACGGTGTAGTCCTCGGGACCGGCGAAATCCCCGACGGTCCAGAAAGCATGTTCGTCAACGGCCTGCATCGCGTCCCTCCCGCAAGGTTGCCCCGCCGCCCGGCTGCGCCGCCAGCCGACCTTGCGCCCATTCGGACCCATCGCACGCCAGGGCGTCAAGCGCGGGCGTCCGGTTCGCCCCGCTCAGCCTTCCGACGGACCCCACCAGGAGAAGTCGGCGATGTCCGCATCGGTATCGTCCCTCGCGCTCACGAAGGTGAACCGGACCCGGCATCCCGATCTCCGGACCACGAGGCGAGGCCGTCCCTCCGGACCGATCAGAAGGCCCAATTCGGGGTCGTAGAAGAGCCCGGTCTTGGGTTCGGCGTTCGCCCAGGTCATGAGCGCTCCGAAGCCGCCTCCCGAGAAGCCGTCGATGAGCAGGTAGAGCGCTTCTTCCGCGATGCTGCCGTAGCCGAGCACCATGGCGCGCCGGTCCGACTGGCGGACGGCGACGATTTCGTCGAGTTCGACCGACTCTCTCCCCTCGGGTCCCGCTTGAACGGAAGTGGGGGGAAGCGCCACGGGTATTGGCAGAAGGACCGCCCCGTCCTCCGGGGGACCGGCCGACTCTCCGCAACCGCGATGCTCCAGAAGCCTGCGCTGGGGGCCAGGCCTTTCCCTTTTCTTGCTACTGTCCGGCCGCATGGGGACACCCTCCCGAATTGCTTACCGGACCAGTGGAGCTGCGCTGCCGCCCGGCTGTTCCGGCCGGGCGGTGGGAGTGAGGCTTCGCACAACTCCACCGGCCACGCGGACTAGCATGGACCCTGCATCCGACATTGCGACGGAGTTAGGTTAACTTTCTCATAAGGACTTCTCAGGAATTTTCGTCCGAATATAAAGTTCAATTAAGTTTCGTCTTGTTTGCTTGCTAATTCATCCCCTTTCCCAGCACATTTTCCAAATCATCGCCGGTACCGTATCTCTGCGCCGCCATCAGCGTCCTTCCAATTGCTATACCTAGCCACGGATGTTCGTTCGCCGCTTCTACCAGTCCTGAATTCGAATCTAACCCGGGTTCCCGATTTACCCACTAGAATAATCGGCCGGCCTTCTGGGCCGATCACAAGGCCGAAACCGGGTTTGAACAAGAATTTGGCAGTGCGATCAACTCCTCCCCAAGCCATCAACTTATCGAATCCCCCACCAACCCAGCTGCCAATGAGTTGATAAAGCTGTTCTTTTTCGATCCTTCCGTAACCGATGACTGCCGTGGCGCCGTCATAAAGGCGAACTGCAATAATTTCTTCCAGCTCGACCGAGTGCTGCTCATCCGGCCCCTCGAAAATCATGCTGCCCGTAAGCATCGTCGGCATCGGGAACAGGTCCCTTTTTTCCTCGAACACAGCTTCGCCCGATTCATCGGCGCTGTCTTCCTGAATACTGCTCACTTCGATATCCAGTCCGATGGCGATAAAGCGGGCGGTCATCAGTCGTACTTTTGTTTTGTCATTCTCAACATTGCTGAGTGTATTGACTGAGATCGGCAGGGGTCTGTCTTCGTTTGTGCGGCTTTTCATCCATTGGATGGCCATGAGGTCCCCCGAGGCGCGCACTTGCTCGGCCAAATGCTCTATGAAGTCCTGTTGACTAAGGCCCAAGGACGCCCGAATGTCGCGTATCTTGATTCCATTCAACTTTACCACGCGCGGCTCCTGTCGTAGAACTCTTCAATATAAACTAGGCTGCAGGCGACCTTTCACCCAGGCAAGAGGGCTACGAAGAAGAGCACGAGTGCCCCCGGGTTGCCAAGTCACAATTCGGACAGGCAGGATGATCGGTATGCCCCAGACTCGCGCGGGTCCCGGCCGCGTAGGCGGAACTGCGTAATCCTGCGGGCCGGGAGAATCTCAAGCGGTCCGGAGCCGGGACCGTCGACAGTCCGCATCAGGTTCGCCCCGCAAGGCTCGGCGCGCCGGGCGGCTGCACCGCCGCTTCCTTCGCTCCTGCTGACTGGCGATGTCGAAAACCGCAGATCGGGCTGTCCTGCTGGGTAAGCGCGCCCGCCGGCACATGCCGGCATCTTCTTCATCCTTCCGGCGGGTCCCGCCCGTCGCTCGCCCCCACGGACACGACATGGCGCATCGGCGAGACCTATCGGACTACAACGCTCCGCTGGAGAACGGCCGGAAATTGCTGAACCTTGCCACGCTTGACGGCTCATAGGTTCTGCCGGTCTTGTACTTTAGTCGAACTTGGCTTCCCGACCGCCCGACCAGTAGCAATGCCTTTTCCTTCGGGCCGATAAGGAGGCCCAAATCCGGGACGTAGACTCCTCCAGCAGTTTCTTTCTCAATTCCCGCCCAGTCCAATAATTCTTCAAACCCTCCTCCCGACCAATTTTGGACTAGTTTCTTAAGGGGACTTTCTTCAATCCGTCCATAACCGAGAACTATGGTAGCTCTGTCTGATTCTCGAACCGCAATGATTTCATCCAAATCCACCGAGTCCTGTGCATCCGGTCCCTCGTACACCATGTCGCCAGTAAGCATGACCGGTATCAGCAAGTCGCTGTCTTCATGCTCAGATTCCTCCTCTTCGGTGTCACGAGGAGTGTCTTTCAAGATATCACTTGGCTTTAGCCCAAGTCCGGTAGCGAAAAAACGAGCAGTCGGCGGCCTTACATTCGTGTTGTTGTTCTCTATATTGCTGAGTGAAACTACGGAAAGTGGCGAGATTTTATCTGGGTTCGTTCGGTTCTTAATCCATTCAATTGTCTCAGAATCATCCGAGAGGAGCGCTTGCTCAGTCAGGTACTCTAGGAATTTTTTTTGGCTGAGGCTCAAGGACTTGCGAATTTGGTGTATCTTCTCTCCGTCTAATATTAACATCGGCAGTCCCTCTCGTATCACCCGTCAATGTAGAAGTGGACGTCGATAACCTGTCGGATCGGCGGACGGTGTGCCCCCAAGGGAGCGCGAACCCGACACGCTTATGTCGAAACAGGCTACACAAACAGGAACAGCCTGTCCAGCGAGCGGACCTTGCCAAGGTGCCGGCGACGCTTGCGGACGTCCCTCGAAGTTGTACGATTTCGTGAAGCGGGCATATGGACGAGACAATGCGCACGGAATTCGACTCGATGATACGCCAGTTTGGCCTGCGGACCCTCTGAGGCTCGCCCATGCGCAGCGACGTATCGGAACTCCAGTCCTTCTACGAGGGACCGCTCGGCCAGGCGGCGGGGCTTGTGCTGGCGGAGCGGGTGCGGCGGCGCTGGCCGGCGCTGAACGGGATGCAGGTGCTGGGGCTCGGCTATGCGCCGCCCCTGCTGGACGGGCTCGCCGGCGGGGCGGCGCATGTGCTGGCGGCCATGCCGGCGGGGCAGGGCGCGCTGCGCTGGCCGGCGGAGGAGCGCTGCCGCACGGTGCTGACGGAGGAGGATGCGCTGCCCTTCCCCGACCTCGCCTTCGACCGCGTGCTGCTCGCGCACGATGTCGAGACCTCGGACCATCTGGCGGGGCGGCTCCGGGAAATCTGGCGCATCCTGGCGGCGGAGGGCCGGCTGATGGTCGTGGCGCCGAGCCGCCGCGGCCTCTGGGCGCGCTTCGAGCACACGCCCTTCGGCCACGGCCGGCCCTGGTCGCGTTCGCAGCTGGAGCGGCTGTTGCGCGAGGCGATGTTCGAGCCGCTCGGCAGCGAGGAGGCGCTGTTCGCCCCGCCGCTCCGCCGGCTGGTCCGGCCCGGCGCGGCGGAGGCGTGGGAGCGCTTCGGGCGGCGCTGCCTGCCCGTGTTCGGCGGGGTGGTGATCGCCGAGGCGGCGAAGCGGCTCGCCGGCGTCACGCCCCTGCCCGTGCGGTCGCGCCGCAGCCTGTTGCAGGGCGTGCTTACGCCGCAGCCGAGCGGCGCTCCTCGCTGCGGGCCCCCTCCCAGCCGATCAGCGCCGCCTTCCGCGCCAGCCCCCACTCGTAATTGTGGAGATAGCCGTTCGCGAGGATAACCCGGTGGCAGGGCACCAGCCACGAGACCGGGTTGCGGCCGATGGCGGCGCCGACCGCCCGCGCCGCGCGCGGCGCGCCGACCGCCGCCGCCACGTCGCCATAGGTCGCGAGCGCGCCCGGCGGAATCCGCAGCAGCGCATCCCAGACGCGGATCTGGAAATTGGTGCCGTGCAGGCAGAGCGGCAGCGCCGGCGAGCCCGCCTCCGGCCGGAAGATGCGGTCGGCGAGCGCGGCGGTCTCCTCGGCGTCTTCCGCGAAGGCCGCAGCCGGCCAGCGCCGGCGCATGTTCTCCAGCCCGGCGCGCTCTTCGCCCTCGGCGGCGAAGGCGAGCCCGCAAAGGCCCCGGTCGGTCGCCATCAGCAGGCAGCGGCCGAAGGGCGAGTCGTGGATGCCGTAGCGGATCGCAAGCCCCGCGCCGCGCCGCTTGTAGTCGCCGGGGGTGACGGCCTCGTGGGTCACGAACAGGTCGTGCAGCCGGCCGGGGCCGGACAAGCCCGCATCCCAGGAGGCCTCCAGCACGCTGGCGTTCTCCGCGAGGCTCGCCTTGGCGCGCTCCAGGGTCAGATATTGCAGGAACTTCGTCGGGCTGATGCCGACCCAGCGGCGGAAGGTGCGCTGGAAATGGTGCGGGCTCATGCAGGCGGCGGCGGCCATCTCGTCGAGCCCCGGTTGGTCGGCCTGGTTCTCGGCGATCATGGCAAGCGCGCCTTCGATGCGGGAATAGAGGCTCATGGACATGGGGCCGGGGTCTCCTTGCCGGGTCATGGGGCCGAAGCTAGGATCGGCCCGGCGCCTCCGCCACCCGATGCTTGCGCATTTTCGCCAGAAGAGACAAGCCATGCGCCTCACCCTGCTCGGCACCGGCACGCCCGCGCCCTCGCTGAAGCGCATGGGCTCCGGCTACCTGGTCGAGACCGGCGGCGACACCATCCTGTTCGACCACGGGCCGGGCGCGCATCACCGGCTGCTGGAGGCCGGCAGGCGGGCGGTCGATGTCACCCACTGCTTCCTCACCCACCTGCATTACGACCACTGCATGGACTATGCGCGCCTGGTGATGAACCGCTGGGACCAGGGCGCGGGAGAACTCGGCGAATTGCAGGTGTTCGGCCCGCCGCCGACCGCGCGCATGACGGAGCTGCTGTTCTCGCCGGAGGGGGTGTACGGCCCCGACATCGAGGCGCGCACCCGCCACCGCTGCAGCCTCGACATATACGAGGCGCGCGGCGGCGCTGGCGAGCGCGCCCGGCCGGACCCGCAGGTGCGCGAAGTCGGCCCCGGCGATGTCGTGGAGGGCCGGGACTGGCGCGTCACGGTGGGCGAGGGCTGGCACTTCCAGCCATACCTGCAATGCCTCGCCTTCCGCATCGACACGGACGCGGGCTCGATCTGCTATTCGGGCGACAGCGGCGGCGTGTGCCCCGGCATCGTCGAACTGGCGCGCGGCGCGGACGTGCTGATCCACATGAACCATTTCTTCACCGGCACCGAGCCCTCGCCGGAATACCGCCGCGCCTGCGGCAACCATATGGACACCGCGCAGGTGGCGGCGGAGGCGGGCGTGGCGACCCTGGTGCTGACGCATATCACGAGCCAGATCGACACGCCCGTCATGCGCTCGCGCATCCTGCGCGAGATGGCGCCCGTGTTCGGCGGCGACATTGTCTGGGGCGAGGACCTGATGGAGGTCCCCGTCCGGCAGGCGGCGCTTGGGCGCATCGACTGACGGAGCGGGGAAGGCGGACACGATGAACGATATCCTGAATGCGGGGCCGGCCCCGGTGGAGACGCCGCAATGCTGGTACGGTCCCGACATGGCGCGCCGGCCAGAGCTCTGGACGCATGAGCTTGCACCCGACGAGGTCGCCGAAATCGAGGCCGCCGCCGCGCGTCTCGACGATGTGCCCATTCTGGAAATGGCGCGCGAGCCGCTGCCGGGGCTGGAGGGGCGGCTCGCCCGCATTCGCGAGGAGGCGCTGCACGGCATCGGCTTCCAGGTGATCCGCGGCCTGCCGGTCGGGCGCTGGACGGTCCGGCAGTCCGCGGCGGCCTTCTGGCTGCTCGGCCTGCATCTGGGCGAGGCGGTTTCGCAGAACGGCAAGGGCCATGTGCTGGGCCATGTGCGCGACCTCGGCCTCGACTACAGCCTCGCGGAGACGCGCGGCTACCAGACCAGTGCGCGCCTGCCTTACCACACCGACCAGTCGGACCTCGCCTGCCTGCTCTGCCTCAGCACGGCGCGCGAGGGCGGGCTGTCCTCGCTCGTGAGTTCGGTCACGATCTGGAACGAGATGGTCCGCCGCCGGCCGGACCTGGCGGCGGCGCTCTGCCGGCCGGTCGCCCGCACGCGCTGGGGCGAGGTGCCGGCGGGCCGCAAGCCCTGGGCGGAGGTGCCGGTCTTCCTGCCGTGGCGGGGCAATGTGGTCACGACCTACACGCGCAGCGCCGTCGAGAAGGCGCGGCCGATGCCCGGCCCGCCGGAGCCCTCGGCGCTCCAGACCGAGGCGATGGACATGATCGACGCGCTCGCCGCCGACCCGGCGCTGCATCTCGACATGGCGCTGGAGGAGGGCGACCTCCAGATCGTCTCCAACCACCGCATCCTGCATTCGCGCACGGCCTATCTGGACTGGGAGGACCCGGCGCGCAAACGTCACATGCTGCGCCTCTGGGTCGCCTGCGCCGACGGCCCGGACCTGCCGCCGCTGATGACGGAGGAATATCAGGAGGCGACGGCGTCGGGGCGCCCGAACGGCATCGACGTGCCGGGCGTGCCCTTTTCCGCGCCGCTTTCGGCAAATTAGGTTGGGCCGGGCGGGGCCGGGTGCTATGGTCCGCGCCCCTTGCGCCGGGGAGGCTGTCCCGGGCGCGCGTCGCCGCGCCGGACGCGGCATAGGATTGCCCTGCAAATGAGCGCCAAGACCGTCAAGTTCCTGCTGTCCGACGGCAGCACGATCCATATCGAGACCCTTGCCGGCGAGGCGGAGGAAGACGGGGAGGGCGCCGTCGGCGGCGTCGAGATCGTGCCGCGCTTCGAGCGCGCCGCCTCGCGCCTGCAACCGCTGGCCGGCACCCTGCTGGAGCAGGTGAAGGCCGCCGACCCGGGCAAGGTCGCCATTGCGTTCGCGCTGAAGTTCGACGCCTCCGGCGAGCCGGTGGTGGCGGCGGGAGACGAGAGCGCCGTATTTCGCATCACGCTCGAATGGCAGCGCGGCGCGCGGCCGGCGGACCGGCAGGGCGACCGTCCGAGGGGCCGGCCCTATGACGACCGCCGGGGCGACGACCGGCGCGGCGGCTATGACGACCGCCGGGGACCGCCGAGGGGAGGCGGCCCGAGGCGTCCCGGCTTCCGCAAGGACCGCGACCGGGACCGCGACTGACCCGCCCTATTGAGGCTCGCCGGGCCGGCTGAAGCGCCCGATATTGCCGAGGATCTGTTCGATGACGGTGAACGAGTGGCCGGCCGTCGGCGTCTCGCGGCTCACCAGGGTCACCTCGCGGCCGCTCTTCGCGTCCCTGGTCGCGACCTCGGCAAGCAGGTCGGCCTCGTCGAAGCGCAGGATCAGGACGTGGCGCTCGATCAGGTCCGGGTCGAGGAACGCCTCGCGCTGCGTCGTCGCGCCCATATAGATCCAGGTCCTGTCGTCGAAGGCGGCCGTGGAGGACGGCGAGCCGAGCGCCTGCAGCACCTCCGCGCGCGTCGCCGTGCCGGCGGCGAGCTTCTCCACCGCCTGCTTCGGCACCACGAAGCCGCGATGATCGACGGTGGGCGTGCAGCCGGCGAGGGCGAGGCCGAGCGCGACAAGCATGGCGGCAATCCGTATCATGGCAGCGCCTTCCCGCTCCGGAGTTCCGCTTCTTGATGGCGAGACGAGGCCCCGCTGTCAATCTCGGCGCGTTGAAACGCCTGTTCTCCGGGCCGCAGACCCCGCCTGCGGCCGGGGACCTCTACCGTGCGGCGGTCGGCGCCGCGCGGCGCCCGGCGGTCATGCTGGCGCTCGGCGTGCCGGACACGCTCGACGGGCGTTTCGAGCTGGTGACCCTGCATGCGGCGCTGCTGCTGCGCCGGGTCCAGCGGGCGCCGGCGCTGGAGGCGCTCGGCCAGGGGCTGGTGGACCTGTTCGTCGCCGACATGGACCGGAACCTGCGCGAGATGGGCGCGGGCGACCTCTCGGTCGGAAAGAAGGTGAAGCGGATGGCGTCGGCCTTCTACGGCCGGCTGGACGCCTATAGCGACGGGCTCGACCGCGGCGGCGACCTGGCCGCGGCAACCGAGCGCAACCTCTACGGCACGCTGGAGGCCGACCCCGTCCGGGCGGCGCGGGCGGCGGCCTATATCCGCGCCGTCGAGGCCGCGCTCGCCGCGCAGGACGACGCCGCGCTTGCCGCCGGCGAGGCGCATTTCCCGGAGGCCGCGCCGTGCTGACGCGCCGGCTCGCCCGCCCGGAGGACGAAGAGCGCATCGAGGCGCGCGCAACGGCGGCGGAATGCCGGGCGCTGGCGGCGCTGTTCGACCTGCCGGCGGTGCATTCGGTCGAGGCGGTCTTTACTGTCCGGCCGCTGCCGGAGGGCGCGCTCGAACTGGAAGGCCGGGTGGCGGCCCGGCTGCGGCGGCTCTGCGTGGTGACGGACGAGCTTTTCGACCAGGACTTCGCCGAGCCGGAAACGCGGCGCTACCTGCCGGGTCTCGCGGAGGATGAGGAGGGCGAGGTGGAAGTCGGGGCGCTCGACGAGGACGGCCCGGAGCCGCTGCCGCCCGACGGCGTCGATCTCCTGGAGCTGGTCTCGGAGGCGCTGGCGCTCGGCCTCGACCCGCACCCCCGCGCCCCCGGCGCCGACATCGCCGAACTCGAATACGACCCGGAGGCCGACGAGCCGCCCGCCGGCCCCTTCGCGGCGCTGGCCGGGTTGAAGGAGCGGGAGGAATGAGGGCGCGGCAATGCTGACCAAACTCACCATCCGCAATTTCAAGCGCTTCGAGGAGGTCGAGATCGAACTCGGCAACCCGGTGGTCTTCGTCGGCCCGAACAATTCCGGCAAGACGACGGCCATGCAGGCACTCGCGCTCTGGGATGCGGGCCTGAAACAGTGGCTGGCCAGGCGCTCCGGCGGTGCCCGGCCGGAGCGGCGGCGGGGCGTGGCGGTCAACCGCCGCGACCTGACGGCCATCCCGGTGCCGAGCGCTAACATGCTATGGCGCGGATTGCATACCCGCCGGATTCAACGCGGGCAGGACGGAAGCCAGCGCACCGACAATATTCGAATCGACGTCACTGTAGAGGGAGTCAACGACAGCAAGTCTTGGACTTGCGGTCTCGAATTCGACTACGCGAACCAAGAGTCCTTCTATTGCCGCCCGTTGCGTACCGGCGACGGTGGGTGGATGTCGATTCCTCCCGAAGCGGGAAAGACGGACATCGCATTCTTGCCGCCGATGTCCGGTCTTGCTGCCGTCGAAACCACATTGCAGCCCGGCGCGATCAATGTGCGTGTCGGCGAGGGACGTACTGCCGAGGTGCTGAGGAATCTGTGTTCCCGTGTGCTTCGAGAACGCCCGGAGGCATGGGAGCGTTTGGTTGCACAGATACAGGAACTGTTCGGGGCCTCGCTCGAAGAACCGCGCCATGTGGCGGAAAGAGGTGAAATCGAGATGGCCTACGAGGAAGACGGGGTTCGGCTCGACCTCTCTTCCAGCGGGCGGGGACTGCAACAGACATTGCTGATCCTGGCCTATCTCTACGCCAATCCCGGCAATGTTCTGCTGCTGGACGAACCGGACGCGCATCTTGAGATCCTGCGCCAGCGCCAGATTTACCGATTGCTGTCCGAAACGGCGGCGGAGAGCGGCAGCCAGGTCATCGCCGCAAGCCATTCGGAAGTGCTCTTGAACGAGGCGGCCGACAAGGACCTGGTTATCGCCTTCATCGGCGCGCCGCATGTGCTTGGCGGCAGGACCAGCCAGCTTCGCAAGTCGTTGGCCGAAATCGGATGGGACCAGTACTACCAGGCGGAACAGAAGGGTTGGGTGCTGTATCTGGAAGGTTCGACCGATTTGACGATTCTGCGGAGTTTCGCCCGCCGCCTCGAACACAGGGCAGCGGCAGAGGCGCTCCAGCAGCCTTTCGTGCATTATTGTGGCAACCGGCCCGGCAGGGCGCAAAACCACTTCCACGGGCTTGCCGAGGCAGTTCCGCGCCTCGGGGGTGTTGCCTTGTTCGACAGGCTCGATTCCGAACCTCAGGCCGGCGCCGGTCTTTCGATTCATACTTGGCGGCGGCGGGAGATCGAGAACTATTTCTGCACTCGCGCGGCGCTGGAGTCCTGGGCGCGCGTGCCGCTTCCCGGAGACGAGCCGGAAGAACTCTTTGCAGTAGGGCGCGCGCAGACGATGCACGAGGCGGTGGAAGAAGTCGCGAAAGCGTTCGGTCACGCGGTGATGAGGGTGATGGATTCAGCGATTGAGCGTCCGCTTCCAGTCCTTGCGGAGCGGTCGCAGCCAGATGTCCTTTTTCGGCTGGGCTCGTTTCGTATGCCTGTCATAGCGTCCTCT
>JAJDVH010000220.1 GCA_022826185.1 Alphaproteobacteria bacterium | reverse complement strand
GCAGCGCACGTCGACATGCTCTTCCAGATAGCGCGCGGCAAGCTCGGCCACCGTCACCGAGCCCCGCTCCACCGGCTCCTCGCCGCTCTTGATGCGGTTGATCGCAAGAGCTGCTTCCTTGCGCGCCTTGTCGGCGGTGATTACCCCGTGGCGCCCGAGCGTCACCCGGCGCGACTTCCCCCGGTGCCGGGTCTGCACCACGTAGACCTTCGACCCCGACGGATAGACCCTCACCCCGAATCCCGGAATGCGGTCGTCCCAGAAGACCGCGTCGCGGTCCTCGACCGAGAGCGCGTCGACGGTGCGCTTGGAGATGGTGCGGTACTTCAGCTTGGCCATGCAATGCCCCTTGTCGAGAATCATTTTCGCCGCCTCGGATCGCTTGCCGCTTTCATGCACGCCGTAAGCGTAAGCGCGTCGCAAGCGACCGGAGGAAACCTCACGGCCCTTGTATCATCGCCCAGGCCGGGGTTCAAGAGGGTGTCGGCGTCGGGTAAGCCATTGTTACATAGTCGAAAATATCAGAAATTATCCCTCCAGGCGTCTCGGGGCATCTCAAGGCCCCTCCTGTCCCAATCTCCGAAAATAGCCCCCCATTTAAGTGCCGCCTATATCGATGCCGATCCGGTATTCGGTCCCGCTCATTTCGTCCTGCCCCTCCCGGCCGCCGCCCCGCGGCATCGGCACTGTAGCAGACTATCGGGCGGCGATATCCGGCGCGAGCGACGGTGCCGGAGTCAGCTGGACCATCGGTACAGGATCGAGACGGCGGCGACAGCGAGGCACGCCCCGACGATGCGCCGGTCCCGGAACCCGCGAGGGTGGGTGCGTATATGGATCACGAAGACGAGGACGCAAAGCAGCGCGACCCAAATCGCGGCCATATCGGCCCAGGCGTCGAGACGGGCCCACCATCCGTCATGAGTCTGTTGCAGGTCGGACAAGGCGTCTATTACTCCGGGCCGCTAATTGCGATGGCCCCGGCGGCGCTGAGTCAAGTCCCGGAAATGGCCACGGCCATTCTGACGCCGGTATTCGCGGCAAGACAATCGAGGGTTGAATTAGCATCCGGTTTGACCGAAATTACAGATTGATACGGCGCAATCCATTAGCAGGACAGCGAATTGACATTTCGCAGAAGTCGCCTGGCTATCGGGACACCTCTCTCCCGTCTTTCCCGGAGACGGGAGTAGCGGACATGAATGGCGCGCCGTCCGCCTACATGGAAGGCTACGAGAAAGCCCGGCGTTACGACAACGCGCTGGCCGACAACTATATCCGGCACACCGTAATCGGCGATCCGGAACTCGACCCGGTGATGGAGGAGATCTATTCGCTGCATCCTGGGAAACTCCACAGGTTCGTCGGAGCGGGAATAGAGCAGCGGGACACGGAGCTGCGGGCTGCGCCGGAGCCGCTGCGCCGTTTCTTCGAGGATTTCCGGGAGCCGGACTGGCTGGATTACAGCGCCTTTCTGCCGGGAGTGCGCGCCTTTCACGCCAATGCGGACCTCATGCTCGTTGCGTTCGTAGCCGGCGTGCTCGTGGAAGGGTTTTCGACGCTCATAGCCAAGTCCTTCAGTATTACCAGCCGTGTCGCGGCCACCAAGCGGCGCCTCCAGCAGAACAACCGGCAGCTGCTCGAAATCTTTTTCCCCGGCGGCCTGCAGCGGGACGGGGACGGATGGAAGCTCTCGACCCGCGTGCGCTTCGTGCATGCCCGGATCAGGAGCCTGCTGGCAAGGCATGAGGAATGGAACGAAAGCGCCTGGGGCACGCCGCTGCACGCGGCCCATCTCGGTTTCGCCATTTCGGTTTTTTCCAAGCGGCTCCTCGATTACGCGCAGCTGGTGGGCGCGCGTTTCACGGCAGAAGAGAAAGAAAGCATTCTCGATGTCTGGCGCTATTCCGGCTACCTGATGGGCATTCCCGAATCGATCCTTTACAAAGACGGCGCGGAGGCCGACAGGATTTACCGCATTGCGAATTTGTGCGAACCGCCGCCCGATCCGGATTCGGCAGCGATGGCGAACGCATTGATCGGCGCCATTCCCGGCATCGTGGACATCGCGGACGAAGAAGAGCAAAGACAAGTCATCGCCCTTGCCTACAGACTGTCCCGCGCCCTCATAGGAAACGAATTGGCCGGGCATTTCCAGTATCCCAGGACCCGTGTCTTCGGAACCCTGTTCGGTTTCCGCGTGAAACAGCGCCTCCAGCGCATGTTGAAGAGCGGGCTGGTGGTTCGGGCGGACAATTTCAGCCGGCTTCTCCAGATTTCCGTGTATGAGGACAGCGGCCTCACCTACAGTTTGCCCGATCACGTCAAACACGAGAGATCGCAACCATGGTAGGCGGCGCAGGCTTGCCCCGGACCCCTCCGTTTGCGGCGGCCGGAACTGGAGCGGCAACGACGGTCATCCGTTTCGGGCGATGGACCGGATGACGGCGCGCTCCGCCCTCGACCGTTACATCGACTTCGTTCTTCAACGCCGATGGGCGGTGGTGCTGTGCGCAGCGCTGCTCATGCTGGCGATGACGGGCGGCGCTCCATTCATCGGCGTGACCAACGACTACCGCAGCCTTTTCGACGAGGACAATCCGCAGCTCGCCGCGCTGGACGCGCTTGAAGAGACCTATTCCGCGTCCAACGTCGCGCTGATCGCCATTGCCCCGCAGCGAGGCTCGGTGTTTACCCGCGAGACGCTCGCCGCGGTCGAGGCGTTGACCGAAGCCGCCTGGCAGGCGCCGCTGTCCACCCGGGTCGACTCCCTGACCAACTATACCCACAGCGAATCGTTCGAGGACGACTTGCTCGTCGGGCCGCTCGTCGAAGGAGCGGACGCTCTCACCGACGAGGGCCTCGAGCGGGTCGAAACGATCGCGCTGAATGCAATCGACCTCGCGGGCCGCCTCGTCTCCCATGACGGGCGGGTGGCGGGGCTCGCCATCCATTTCGCGCTCGCCGACGACGCCGACGCCTCGATCGCCGAGATCAACGGCTACCTCCGCTCGCTTCTGGAAGAAGCCCGCGCCGCGCATCCGGACCTCGAATACCATTTGACCGGCGATGTCGTCATGCACCGGGTTTTCGCAGAGACGACCGAGGAGGAAGCGCGCACCCTTATCCCTCTCGTGTTCGCAATCATTGCCGTCGCATCCGGCATTCTGCTGCGCTCGGTCTTCGGCACCATCGCGCTCGTCATCGCGCTGAGCTTTACCGTCAACACCGCAATGGGCTTCGCGGGCTGGATCGGAACGGTTCTCAACCCCGCGAATTCCGGCATTCCGATCATCATCACGACCGTTGCCGTGGCGCATACGATCCACATCGTCGCGAGCGTTCTGGAAGGCATGGGGCGGGGCCTCGGCAGGAACGAAGCCATCGCCGGGGCGCTCCGCGAAAATATCTGGCCCGTCTTTCTCACCACCGCGACCACCGCGATCGGGTTTCTCAGCCTCAACGCATCCGATTCGCCGCCGTTCCGCGTACTCGGCAACCTTGTCGCCTTCGGCGTGCTGTGCGCCTTCCTCTACTCGGTCACCCTCCTGCCGGCCCTGCTCTCCATCCTGCCGGTACGCGCGCCCCGCGCCTTCGGCGGGAGCGCGGGTTTCTTCGAGCGTTTCGGCGAGTTTGTCGTGGAGCGCCGCAGGGTCCTGCTCATTTCCATGGCCGTGCTCACCGTCGCCCTGATCTCCGGCATCCCGCGCATCGACCTTACGGACAACTGGACGAGATATTTCGACGAGCGTTACGAGTTCCGGCGCGACACGGACTTCGTCATCGACAATCTGACGGGTATGGAAACGCTGGAATTCTCGCTCGATGCCGGGCGCGAAGGAGGCATCACCGATCCCGAATATCTGCAGGCGGTGGACGCCTTTGCGGAATGGGGCCGGGCGCAGCCGGAAGTGATGCACGTCCAGGCGTTCACGGACATCATGAAGCGCCTCAACAAGAACATGCACGGCGACGACCCGACCTTCTACCGCCTGCCGCAAGAGAAGGAACTGGCGGCCCAGTATCTCCTCCTTTACGAGCTTTCGCTTCCGTTCGGCAGCGACCTCAACGACCGGATCGACGTTGGCAAATCCTCAACGCGGATGAGCGTCGTGACCCGAAGCCTGACCTCCCGGCAGCAGCGCGAACTCGACGCGCGCGCCCAGGACTGGCTTCGGACCAATGCGCCCGGTCTCCTGACCGAAGCGTCGGGGTTCAGCATCGTCTTCGCACATCTCTCGCAGCGAAACATCTCGAGCATGCTGACCGGCACGATCGCCGCAATGGCGCTGATCTCCCTGATTCTGATCGGGGTTTTCAGGAGCATCCGCCTCGGGCTCGTCAGCCTGCTGCCCAACTTCATCCCGGCGGCCATGACTTTCGGCCTGTGGGGCTACCTGGTCGGGCGGGTCGGCCTTGCGGGGTCGGTGATGACCGCGATCGCCTTCGGCATCGTCGTCGACGACACGATCCACTTCCTGACCGCCTATCGCAGGGCCCGCCGGGAGGGGCTCGACCCCGGCGAAGCCGTGCGCCGCACCTTTCGCACCGTCGGGCGGGCCCTGTGGACGACGACCGCGGTCCTGTCGCTGGGTTTTCTGGTATTCGCCGTCTCCGGTTTCGAGGTGAGCTGGTCGCTCGGCCTGATGGTGGCGATCACACTCGGCTTCGCGCTGCTCGCCGACTTCCTGTTGCTCCCGCCCCTGCTGATGGCGCTCGACCGGAAGAAGCCTTAGCCCATTCGGCGCTCCCGCCCGAAAGGACGGCCTTATGCTCGAATGAACCGTCGGACAGCGCCATGTGCATGCGGATCGTGACATTCCATGACGCGCTGTCCGGGGCCTCTGTCCGTCCAGGCGGGAGCGACAAGCAGGCCCGGACAAACTTCGAACCGGACCGCGGAATATGCTACACTCGGTTCGGCGCCAACCCGCGAGAAGCTTTATGATCCGTTCCTGTCTCGTCGCCGCCGCCACAGCCGCGCTTCTGGCCGGTTGCGGCGACTCCAAGATCGAGCACGATTATCCGGACAGCATTTATCGGAACCTGCCCGGCAGCCAGGGGTCGAGCTACCGTCCGAAGGAAGGCGCACAGGGAATCTTCGGCGAGGGCGGCATAAATCTCCTGGGAGGAGACGGGGAACAGGGCGGCACCGGAGGCGGAATCGGCGTCAACAGCTTCCTCTGGCGCGCGTCGCTCGACACGCTGTCCTTCATGCCGCTTGCGTCGGCCGACCCGTTCGGCGGCGTCATCATCACCGACTGGTTCGCGCCTCCCGAGACGCCGGGCGAACGCTTCAAGGTCACGGTCTACATTCTCGACAAGCGGTTGCGCGCCGACGGCCTGAAGGTCGCGGTATTCCGCCAGGAAAAGGGCGCCGAAGGCTGGGCCGATGCAGCGGTGGTCGGCGAAACGAACACCGAGATCGAAAACAATATCCTGGCCCGGGCACGGGAGTTGCGCGTCGGCAGCCTCTAGCATCCGGGAGCACGGAGCGCCTTCATGGCCCGATACGACCACCGGGACGCCGAGCCTTACTGGCGGCGGCAATGGGAAGAAGCAGGCTGTTTCACGGCCCGCGAGGATGCTTCGCGCCCGAAATACTATGTGATGGAGATGTTCCCCTACCCTTCGGGGCGCATCCATATGGGCCATGTGCGCAATTTCACGCTGGGCGACGTCGTCGCCCGCTACAAGCGCGCGCGGGGCTTCAACGTGCTGCACCCGATGGGCTGGGACGCCTTCGGCCTGCCGGCCGAGAACGCCGCCTTCGAGGCCGGGGTCCATCCGGGCGTGTGGACGCGCCGCAACATCGCGACCATGAAGGCGCAGCTTTCGACCATGGGCCTTTCCTACGACTGGTCCCGGGAGCTTTCGACCTGCGAGCCGGAATATTTCAAGCACGAGCAGGCCATGTTCCTGGATTTCATGGAGAAGGGGCTCGCATACCGGCGCAAGTCCTGGGTCAACTGGGACCCGGTCGAGAACACCGTGCTCGCCAATGAGCAGGTGATCGACGGCCATGGCTGGCGTTCGGGCGCGCCGGTCGAGCGGCGCGAGCTGGCCCACTGGTTCCTGAAGATCACGGCCTATAGCGACGAATTGCTCGAGGCGCTCGACGGGCTGGACCGCTGGCCCGACCGCGTGCGGCTGATGCAGGCGAACTGGATCGGCCGTTCGGACGGGGCGCGGGTCCGCTTCGCCCTGAAGGGGCGCGCCGACGCGCTCGAAGTCTTCACCACACGGCACGACACGCTGTTCGGCGCTTCCTTCATGGCGATCTCGCCGGACCATCCGCTCGCGCAGGACATCGCGGCGAAAGACCCGGACATGGAGGCGTTCATCGCCGAATGCCGCGCCCTCGGCACCAGCGAGGCCGCGATCGAGCAGGCGGAAAAGCGCGGCCGGGATACGGGGCTCAGGGCCCTGCACCCGTTCGACGACGGCATCGAACTGCCCGTCTATGTCGCGAACTTCGTGCTCATGGAATATGGCAGCGGCGCCATTTTCGGCTGTCCGGCCCACGACCAGCGGGACCTCGACTTCGCGCGCGCCTACGGCCTGCCGGTGCTTCCCGTCGTCTGCCCGCCCGACAGGGACCCGTCCGGTTTCCAGATCGGCGCGGAGGCCTATACCGGCGACGGACGGCTCATCAACTCCACCTTCCTGGACGGGCTCGACGTGTCCGAGGCGAAGCGCGCCATGGGAGAGCGCCTGGAAGCATGCGGCTCCGGGGAACGCACCGTCCAGTACCGCCTGCGCGACTGGGGCGTCTCCCGCCAGCGTTACTGGGGCTGCCCGGTCCCGGTCATCCATTGCGGGACCTGCGGCATCGTTCCCGTGCCGCGCGCCGACCTGCCTGTGACGCTGCCCGATGACGTGACCTTTGACGCGCCGGGCAATCCGCTGGACCGGCATCCGACCTGGAAGCATGTCCCCTGCCCGTCCTGCGGCGCGCCGGCCGAGCGCGAAACCGATACCTTCGACACCTTCTTCGAGTCGTCCTGGTATTTCGCCCGCTATTGCTCGCCGGGCGTCGAGGACCGGCCGTTCGACCGCGAGGCGGTCGATTACTGGATGCCGGTGGACCAGTATATCGGCGGCATCGAGCACGCCGTGCTGCACCTCCTCTACTCCCGGTTCTTCAGCCGGGCGATGAAGGAATGCGGCTATATCGGGGTCGAGGAGCCGTTCGCCGGCCTGTTCACCCAGGGAATGGTGTGCCACGAGACCTACCGCGCCCCGGACGGAAGCTGGCTGCAGCCGAACGAGGTGGAAGACGACGGGCAGGGCGGCAAGCGGCAACTGTCGGACGGTGCGCCGGTAGCGGTCGGACGTTCCGAGAAGATGAGCAAGTCGAAGAAGAACGTCGTCGACCCCGAAGAGATCATCGAACGCTACGGCGCCGATGTGGCTCGGCTGTTCATGCTCTCCGACAGCCCGCCGGCGCGCGACCTGGACTGGACGGAAGCAGGCGTGGACGGTGCCTGGCGCTATCTCAACCGGCTCTGGCGGCTGGTCGACGACGCGCCCGAAGCGCCCGCGAACGCGGGAACCGGCCCCGAGGCCGAGGCGCTCCGAAACTTCACGCACAAGACGGTCGATGCGATTACCGGCGACCTTGAGCGGTTCCATTTCAACCGGGCAGTGGCGCGGGTCCGCGAACTCACCAACGCCCTGGCCGACGTCCTGCCGGCCTCCGGTCCCGCCATGGCGGCGGCCTATCGAGAAGGCATCGAGACCGCCGTGCGCCTGATTGCTCCGATGGCGCCTCATCTGGCGGAGAGCTGCTGGCGAAGGCTCGGAGGCCGCGGCCTGCTCGCCGACCAGCCCTGGCCGGACGCCGACCCGGCCCGCCTCGTCGAGGACATCGTGGTGCTTCCGGTGCAGGTGAACGGCAAGCTGCGCGGCCGTCTGGAGGTTGCGCGCGGTTCGGAGGCGGCGGATGTCGAGGCGGCGGCCCTGGCGCTTTCCGGCGTGCAGCGTCAACTGGAAGGCAAGCCGCCCCGCCGGGTCGTCGTCGTGCCCGACAAGATCGTCAATGTTGTGGCCTGAGAGGCTTGCGGCCGCTGTCGCCGGGCTGCTGCTCGGCGCCATGCTCTCCGGCTGCACTCTGGAGCCCGTCCACGCGCGCCGTCCGCAGCAGGGCCCGGATGTCACGGCGGCCATGGCCCAGGTCGAGGTGGAACCGATTCCGGACCGAGTCGGGCTGCTGCTGCGCCGCCGGCTGGAGGAACGCCTTGCGCCGGAAGGCGCTCCGGGACCCGCACGCTACCGGCTGCGCGTGCAACTGCGCTCGGCGGCAGCCGGCGCCCTCGTCGGCACGAGCGAGACGATAACCCGTTCCGACCTGACGCTTACGGCCGACTTCCAGCTCTTCGAGCGCGGCGGCGAACGGCCGGTGCTGCAGGGCTGGGCGCGGTCGGTCCACAGCCACGATGTGCGCCAATCCGCCTTCGCGACGCGGGCGGCCGAGCGCGCGGCCCGCAAGCGCGGCGTGGAGGCGTTGAGCGCGCAGATATCCCGACGCCTCGCCCTCTTTTTCCGGAGCGGGAAAAGGGCCGGATGAAGCTGTCCGGCCGGCAGATCGCCGCATTTCTGCGCAATCCGCCGCCGCCGGACCTGCTGGCTGTCGTTCTCTACGGCCCCGACGAAGGAATGGTGCGCGAGCGTGCGCGTCTTCTGGCGGGCAAGGTCGTCGAGGACATTCAGGACCCGTTCCGGGTCGCCTCACTGTCCGCGATGGACCTCAAGGCCGACCCGGCGCGGCTGGCCGACGAGGCAGCCGCCATTTCCCTTACAGGCGGCAAGCGGCTGGTCAGGCTGCGCGGCGCCGGCGACGATTGCGAGAAGGCGCTTCAGGCCGTGCTGGACGGCCCCGCCGCGGACGCACTGATCGTTGTCGAGGCGGGCGAACTTCCGCCGCGCTCGAAGCTGCGCCGGCTGGCCGAATCCCACGACCGCGCCGCCGCGCTGCCCTGCTATGCGGACGACGATGACGCCGTCTCCCGGCTGGTGGAACACGCCGTGCGGAGCGCCGGCGCAAGGATCGACCCGGACGCGCTCGCCTTTGCCGCGGACCGTCTCGGCGGCGACCGCATGACGACCCGCATGGAGTCGGAAAAGCTGGCGCTCTATGCCGGCGAGGGCGGGACGATCACGCTTGAGGACGCCGTGGCCTGCGTCGGCGACTCGGCGGCGCTGTCGCTCGACGACATCGCCTTTGCCGTGGGCGCGGGCGACCTCGCGGGGCTTTCGACCGCTCTCGACCGGGCGGCGGCGGAGGTGACGGCGCCCATATCGATCCTGCGCGCGGTCGGGCGCCATTTCCAGCGCCTGGACACGGTCCGGACGCTTGTCGCGACGGGCGCGGAGGCGCGGACCGCCATGACCCGGCTGCGGCCGCCGGTCTTCTTCCGGCGCCAGGCCGCATTCCGCAGCCAGTTGCCGCGCTGGCCGCAGGCCCGAATCCTCGCCGCTCTCGCACGGCTCAACCGGGCCGAAATCGACTGCAAGACCACCGGCCTGCCGGACCGGGCCATAGCCGAGCGCGTGCTGATCGAACTGGCGCAGGCCGGCGGTCAGGCCGCTCCGGCAATGGCGAGGAAATCGGCAGCCGAGAGGCTTGCGCCGCCGACCAGCGCGCCGTCCACGTCATAGGGCGCCAGGAGCGCCGCGGCGTTGTCCGGCTTGACCGAGCCTCCGTAGAGGATGCGCATGGCCTCGCCCCGCTCGCCCAGCGCGGCGCGCAGCGCGGCATGCACGGCGACGACATCGTCGACGGTCGGCGTGCGCCCCGTGCCGATGGCCCAGACCGGTTCGTACGCGACGACCGTGTTCCCGGGCCGGGCGCCCGCGGGCAGGGAGCCGAGCAGGCTCGCCGCCACCACCGCTTCCGCATCGCCCGCATCGCGCTCCGCTTCGGTCTCGCCGACGCAGATTATGGCGACGAGGCCCGCCCGGTGCGCCGCCGCCGCCTTGGCGCGCACGACGGCGTCCGTCTCACCGTGGTTGGCGCGGCGTTCCGAATGACCGGTGATGACATGGGAGCAGCCGGCATCGGCCAGCATTTCGGCCGAAATGTCGCCGGTATGCGCCCCGGCCTCCTCCGCATGGCAGTCCTGCCCCCCGAGCGCGACCCTGCTGCCGGACAGCGCCGATGCAACCGGGGCCAGCAGGGTCGCCGGCGGGCAGACCAGGAGCTCCGCCGCCCCTTCCGGCGCGGCCGCCAGCGAGCGCGCCAGGGCCAGACCGTCGGCGGCGAGGCCGTTCATCTTCCAGTTGCCGGCTATGAGCGGGCGGCGGGCAGCAGTCATCGGGTCTTGTTCTCCCGTTTCCCGGCAAGCGAGCGCACGGCCGACGACATCGCTATCCGCCCCTCGCCCTTGTAGGCCTCGTGGTTCGCCTCGATCATGTCGCTCCTGTAGAGGTAGTTGATCATCACCCCTGCAGACTGCGCCCGCCCGGCATCGGAAACATTCGCCAGCCAGTTCAACCGCTCCATGCGCGCTCCGTTGGCAAGGTGGAAGTGCGCAACCGGATCGGCGGCCCGGCTGCCGCGCCTGGCATGGACGAGATAGCGCGCAACCGCCCGCAGCACCGGCCCCTTCGCCGCCTCGGCGGCCTCCGGATCGTCCCACCATCCCGGCTTCGCAAGCGCAGCCGTCACGGCATCGTCCGGGTTGTCCTTCAGCCAGCGCCCGAAACCGGGAATCGGGGAGAGCGTGGCGAAGGTCTTGAGGTTGGGCAGTTCGGCGCGCAGATCGTCCACGACGCGCTTGATGAGGAAATCGCCGAACGCAATGCCGGCAAGGCCCCGCTGGGCGTTCGAGATCGAATAGAACACCGCCGTGTCCGCGCGGGACGGATCGCCGACCGGGCTCTCCTCGTCGAGCAGCGCATCGACGCTGTCCGCAAGCCCCGCCTCCAGCGCGACCTCGACGAAAATCAGCGGCTCGTCCGGCATGCTCGGATGGAAGAAGGCGTAACAGCGGCGGTCCGAGTCGAGCCGGTTCTTCAGGTCCTGCCAGCTCCGGATGGCATGGACGGCCTCGTAGTCGATGAGCTTTTCCAGCAGTGAGGCCGGCGCGTTCCAGTCGATCCGCCGGAGTTCCAGGAAGCCGGTGTCGAACCAGCTCCCGAGCAGGCGTTTCAGGTCCTTCTCCAGGCCGGAGAGCGCCGCATCCTCGCGCGCAAACCGCATCAGGTCGTAGCGCAGATCGACCAAGAACTTCACCCCGTCGGCCAGCGCATTGAATTGCCGCAACAGGCGTTCGCGGGGCGCTTCGAGCGCGTCCCGCAGCGCGTCTTCAGCCGCGGCCCGGTTCTCCGGCGGGGCCGCTTCCAGCGCGGCCGCAGCCTTCCCGATTTCGTGCGGGTCCCGGTCGAATTCCGTCGCCAGTATGGTGAGGTAGCGGCGGCGTCCGGTTTGCGACAGCTGGAGATAGGCCTTGCCGAGGTCGGCCGCGCGGTTGCGCGCCGAGACCTCCCCGCCCGTGCCTTCGAGACAGGCCCGGAAGCGTTCCCGAATGCGCTCCGCGTCCCCTTTGGTCAGGTCCGGGGCCGGGTCCAGGCCGTCGCTGCCGATCAGGCCACGCACGGCTTCCTTCAGGCCCGCGAGCGTGCGGTCGAACAGTCTGGAGACCTCTGCTTCGGACTGCCTCATGTCGCGTGCATCCTGCGGAGAACGGCCGGCAACATGTCGGGCAGGTCCTCCGCAATCAAGCCCGGACCGAACGCAGCCGCCGCCTCTCCATGCAGCCATGTTGCCGCAGCCGCCGCCTCGAAAGCGGCCATGCCCTGCGCCATGAGTCCGGCGGCCATTCCGGCCAGCACATCGCCGCTGCCCGCCGTCGCCAGCCAGGGCGGCGCGTTCGCCGAAATGGCGGCCCGCCCGTCCGGCGCGGCGATCACGCTGTCGGCCCCCTTGAGCAGCACGGTCCAGCCGCTGGCCGCCGCCGCCTCGCGCGCCCTGGAGAGCCGGTCGCCGCCAAACGGGAACAGGCGCGCGAACTCCCCGTCATGGGGCGTAAGCAACCCGGCATCCCCCCTGCCCTCCGGCAACCGTCCGGCCATCGCCGTCAGCGCATCGGCGTCGAGCACGACCGCTCCCGGGCGCGCGCAGGCCGCTTCCACGGCGTCTCTCGTTCCGGGTCCGAGGCCGGCGCCGGGCCCGACCAGCACGGCATTCTTGCGCCCGTCCTCCAGCATGCGCCGGAAGTCCTCAGGCCCGCTACGCCGCACGACCAGCGCCCCCGGCAAGGAGGCCGCATAGACCGGCCAGGCCTCACCGGGCGCGGAAACCGTCACCAGGCCGGCGCCTGCCCGCATGGCACCCCTTGCCGCCAGCCGGGCGGCGCCGGTCGTGTCCGCCCCGCCCCAGACGACCGCATGGCCGCGGGTATATTTGTGGCTCTCCGGCCCCGGGACGGGCAGCGACCACAGGTCCGGGCCGTTCTCGAAGGCGGCGGGGCCGATATCGTCCAGCACCGCCTCCGGAATGCCGATGTCGGCAAGGACGACCTCCCCGCAATGCAGCCGCCCCGGCAGCAGCAAATGGCCGGGCTTCTTGCGGAAGAAGGTCACCGTCAGCGCCGCGCGGGGCGCATGGCCCAACACTGCGCCGCTGTCTCCGGCGATACCGCTCGGCAGGTCCACGGCTACCAGCGGCAAGCCCTCCGCCGCTTGCAGAGCCTCCCGCGCGGCGCCCGAGACCGGCCGCTTCAGCCCGGCGCCGAACAGGGCGTCGATGACGAGCCGGGCATTCCCCAGCGCCTGCGGCCCGAGCGCCTCGACCGGTCCCTGCCATGTTTTCACCGCCTCGGCCGCATCGCCCGCGAGCGCCTCCCGGCTGCCCAGCAGCGCCAGGCGCACCGGCCAGCCTGCCGCCTGCAGGCGCTCGGCCGCGACAAAGCCGTCGCCGCCATTATTGCCGGGCCCGGCGAGCACCAGGACCGGCCGCGGGCTCCAGCGCCGGCGCACGGCATCCGCTATCGCCGCGCCGGCATTGCGCATGAGTTCGAAGCCGGACCGGCCGTAATCCCCCGCCAGCCGGTCGGCCCTGCCCATCTCCTCGACCGTCAGCAGGACCGGGCGGCCCCGCGTTGCAGGAGCAGCCGGTTCGTTCAGTCCCATTCCATGACGCGCCTGCCGTAGAGCGTCTTCACGACCGGCACCGGCCGGGTCATGTCGTGCAGCCTGTCTTCGGCGAGGCGGGCCTCGATTTCCTGCAGCACGAGCGCAGTGATCGGCCGGAGCCTGAGGCGCTGCGCATCGGCGAGCCGGACCCAGTGCAGCTTCAGCAATTCGCCGGATCCCTCGCTGAGATCGCCGCGAACATGCTCGGCGTCGATGACGAAAAACCGTGCGTTGAAACGACGCGGACGGCCCGGCGGCGTCACGGCCCGGTGGATATAGGTGAGCCGGTCCAGCGCCGGGGCATAGCCGCTGTCGTAGAAGTGCCGCCAGTCGTCCGAGAGGCCGGCGGGCCGCACGCCGTTGACGGGCTCGCCGACGATCAGCCCGGCTTCCTCGAAGGTCTCGCGCACCGCCGCCAACGCAAGCGCCCTCGCCCGCCGCACCGTCGCGGACGAGCGCAGCCGCTCCGCCACCTCGGGGCGCAATTCGCGGGCAGCCGGCGCATGGCCGTCCTGGCGGTCCACCCTGCCGCCGGGAAAGACATAGTGCTCCGGGTAGAAGACGTGGCTGCGCGACCGTTCGCCCATCACCACCTCGCCGGTCTCCCGGCGGAGGATGATGAGGGTGGCCGCATCGCGGATCGGCGTCCTGGGCCGCCGGTCGCCGCCTGCCGTCATCCGCGCCCCGCCCCGGACGGGCCGTGGGGTGCCCAACCGGATTTGAACCGGTGACCTCCTGGACCACAACCAGGCGCTCTAACCGACTGAGCTATGGGCACCACGCGGAAAGCCTCGCAAGCAAGGACGCCATCTAGGCCCTCTGCCTCCCGAAGGTCAAGACCGGAGCGCCGTTGCGGGGGCGTGGCGAGGTTCGCAGCAGGTTCCGTCAGCCGATGCGGTCCCTCACGCCGGCGACGGCCTCCAGCATGCGTTCATGGTCGCCGACGAAGCGGAGCGCGATGTGGCTGGCGCCGCGTTCCGCATAGCTGCCGATCCAGTCCGCCGCGGCTTCCGGCGACCCGGCGAAGGCGGTCTGGCGGCGGCGGATGACGGCGGCGGGCGCGCCGTAATAGCTCTCCAGATAGGCGTCGATGCGCGCATTGCCGGCATCCGCATCCTCGTCGAGCGCAATCGTCAGATAGACCGCGCCCTCGACGGCGCCGGCCGGGCGCCCTGCCGCCGCCGCCGCGGCCTGCACCGTGCGCCACCGTTCGCCCCAGCCCTCGGCGTCGGGGCCGGTCGGGAACCAGCCGTCGAAATGCCGGGCGGTCCGTTCGAGGCCCGCCGGATGGCCCGCGCCAAGCCAGATGGGCGGCCCGCCCGGATTGTGCGGGGTGGGCCCGAGCACCCCGTCCTTCACGGGCCAGCGCCCCTCCCAGTCCACCGGCTCGCCGGACCAGAGCGCGCGGCAGAGGCGGAGCCCTTCGAGCATCCGCCCGATGCGCTTCTCGAACGGGACGCCGGCCGCCTCGAACTCGGCGCGGATCGCCGGCACGTCGCGCGCCGTGCCGACGCCGAGGATGAAACGCCCGCGCGAAATCCGGTCGAGCGTCGCGAGTTGATGCGCGAGCAGGGTCGGATTGCGCAGCATCGGCAGCAGCACCGCCGTCCCGAGCGCGATGCGCGTTGTCCGTGCGGCGATGGCGGCGAGCAGCGTGATC
>JAJDVH010000166.1 GCA_022826185.1 Alphaproteobacteria bacterium | reverse complement strand
AGACCCAGCGCCCGCGCCGCAGCCCCGTGCCAGAAGCTCGCCCGGCGGTGCTCCGGGTCGCCCTTCGCGTAATAGCCGTCCTGCTCGAAATAGTGGACCGTCGAACTCGCCGACCCGATGTCCGTCACCGTCGCGACCATGCGCGCATTCTAACCGGTTGGACCAGGGGTTTGCAGGGGCGCCGGCAACCGGGACCGGTCGGGGACTGCTGTAGCGGACGCTCCTCATGGACAGCAGTTTCCCGTCCCTGCAGCAGGTGGAGGGGTCTTGGCCGGAGAGGCGATAATCGTCGCATTCGGGTCGCCGCCTTCGCCTTGGCCGAGAACACATCGGCCTTCCTTCCGGTGTTCAGGAACGCGCTGATCCGGCGCGGCCTGCCGACGCGTCTGTATGTCGATAACGGCAGCGCCTACCGCTCGCGCCATCTCGCCCTGGTCTGCGCCCGGCTCGGCGTGGCGCTGATCCACGCCAGAGCGTTCCAGCCGGCGGGGAAGGGCAAGATCGAGCGCTTCTTCAGGACGCTCCGGGCCGGCTGGCTGGCCCATCTCGACGCCCCGGTTATGGACAGTATCGAGATGTTGAACCGTAGCCTGTGGGCCTGGATCGAAGGCGAGTATCACCACACCCCGCATCGTGGCCTGGAGGGGCGCACCCCGCTCGAGCAGTGGGCGCTGGCCTCGGGCGCGGTCCGCTACCCGGACGCCACGCTGGACCTCGATGACCTGTTCCTCTTCGAAGCCAGGCGGCGCGTCTACAAGGACCGCACCGTCAGCCTGAACGGGCGCCTCTACGAGGTCGATCCCCTGCTGGTCGGCGAGAAGGTCACCCTGCGCTACGACCCCGAGGCGCCGCCCTCGCGGCCCCTGGAGGTGGTCCATGACGGCAAGCCGGCGGGCAAGGCGACCCGCCTCGACGCCTACGCCAATACCGCGGTGAAGCGCGGCAACTACTCCAAGCAGATCGAACCCGGCGACCCGGCCCCCGAGCCGCCGCCCTCGCCGCTCAAAATGCGCAAGTTCAAGGAGAAAGACTGATGTATCTGCACCACTTCGCCTTCACCCGCCTGCCCTTCGAGACCCCGGTCGAGACGGTCGAGCGCGTCCGGCCCCGCCTCCTCGTACTCGACCCCCTCGTCCGCCTCCACGGCGTCGACGAGAATACCGTCGCGGAAGTCGCCCCCATCCTCGGCTTCCTGCGAGACCTGCAACGACGCTTCGCCGCCGCTGTGCTGCTCGTCCACCATGCCCGCAAGAGCGGCGCCACCAGGCCGGGACAGGCGCTGCGGGGAAGCTCGGAACTGCACGCCTGGGGCGACTCAAATCTCTATCTGCGACGCCGCGACAGGCAGATCCTCATGACCGTCGAGCACCGCGCCGCTCCCGGCCTCAACGACATCGAGGTCGAGCTCGCCGACCACGGAAAGGGGCCCGCACTGCGCCTGCGCCAGGTCGACACCGCCGAAGCCGCGCCACAGCCCGAAACCCCCGAGCAACGCATCCTGAAGGCCCTCGCCGAAGCCGATATGCCGCTCTCACAGCGACAGATCCGAGAACGCGCCGCAACACGGCCCGCAACCGTCGCCGAGACCCTGCAAAGGCTCCTCCGCCAACGCCGCGTCGAAAGCGGCCCCGGGGGCGGATACCGGATCGCCATACCGGATCGCCACACAGAGCGCCGTCACGACCCCCAACGCCGACAGCAGCCGACAGGACCCGTTACCCCTGGCCGTTACCGCCTCAAACCCCTAGAGAGGCCGGGTAGCGGTAACCGGTAACACCTGCCTCCATCCCGATCCTGCATCGGGCGATCGGCCCAGGGCCGAAAGCTCCGCTTACGGACTTGGATGCCCTTCGTCGCAGGGACGGCGGCGGGTCACCCGAAGAGCTTGCCCCTGCGAAGGCGGGGGGCCGCAGCGAAGCGAAGGAGCCGCGAAGCGGCTTGACGCGACGACGGCACTCCGACAACCCGGCACCATACGACCCTTCCGGAAATGACCGATCACTCCGGGAAATCCTCGGTCAGATAATCCGAGAAACAACAACAGGGGCGGAACGGCCGGTTGAACATGCGCCGGATCATCGGTCTCCAGCGCGCCATGAGGCCGGTAATTCCAGGACAATCGTACTTCTTCCGGTTGCGTTTTATCGGCGCAACGATTGTCGTTGAACGTTGCAATGCGCGGATGTTATGTCTTGCACAATGCCTGTCGTCGAACCACGGGTTCAATGTGCGCCAATAACGGAGGATTTCCAGATGGTGGATGAGGCGTCCCTGAAGAAGGGCGAATTACGAAAGCTCAACGCGCTTCGCAAATCCCTGGGCCGTACCATTGCCGACGAGGCGTTCTCCAAATGGCTGAGCCAGACAGTCGAGGAACCGCAGAGCGACGAAAATGCAGATGCCATCTCCGATGCATTATGGGGACTGGTACAGGAAGGCAGGGTCTCGATCCGGCGGGGCGGCTATGTCGTTCGCCGGGGACGCGGGCGCGTAATCGTCGAACCCGCCTGAGAGTTACAGCTCCCCGGCTGACGGTCGGACAGCCCTGAAACGGAAGCCGTGGCGCCGTGCAACCGGTACCGGCCGTTCGGCCTTCCGGGCTTGACCGGAACGGCCTGTAAACGCCACGATTGCCGTGCGCCGGGTATCGCGGGGACGGATCGGTCGAGCGTGTTCCGACGGAACCGGTCCCGAACGTGGAAACCGTTCGACGGAACAAGGAGAACGATCCAATGAACAAATCGGACCTTGTGCGGCATGTAGCCGGCGAAACCGGAATGAACAGATCTGCCGCCGAGGCTGCGGTCAATGCGATGCTGTCCGGCATCGCCGGGTCGCTGGTCCGAGGCGAACCGGTCAGCCTCCTGGGGTTCGGGACGTTTACCGCCAGGCACAGGCCGGCCCGCACCGCCCGCAACCCGCGCACAGGCGGGACCGTCTCCGTCGCCGCCTCGACCACGGCAGCGTTCAAACCCGGAAAGACGCTGAAGGACGCCCTGAACGCAGGCGCAGGATCGTGAACCCGGATTGCGGCGACATGTAAGGAGCGGCAGGCCCGACAGATTGAAGGCGCAGTCAATACAAGCGCGATGATCGTCGAAGAACCGTTACTCGCGCCGGAACATTTCCAGGAATGCGAGTTCTTCGGGCGAATGACGATTTCGTTTGATCGCCTTCAGAGGGGCAACCTCGGCAAACCGCCGATTCGTGATACTGCCTCGGCCGGGGTCGGAGTTGAGTCGCACACCGATCATGGCCCAAACCGGCCTCAGATCATTCCGTTGCATAACCGGGATACGCAAGCCGCGAACACGGCTTGACCGTCGATTGGCTCCGGCAAGCAAGACCGGTCGTTGCCGGGCGACTGCCTCGGCTATAATTTCATCCGGCGAATCGCGACTGTCCAACGAGAGGCCATAGTACATGGACGCTCATACAAGCGTACCGAAGGTAATCAAGGTATCTGGCGGCCGGTCTTCCGGGATGATGCTTCTGAAGCTTCTGGAAGCAGGCGCTATCGAGCCGTCGAGAGGCGATGTTGCGGTCTTCACGAACACCTCCGCCGAACATCCGGCGACGTATGTCTTCCTGAGGCGCTTGAAGACTTGGGCAGAAGGCCGGGGCCTGCCGTTTTTCTGGCTGGAGTTCTGCACCTATGAGGACGCGGTGCGCGGTGACTGGACCCGCCGTCCGGCCTACCGTCTAGTGAACGAACAGCCTCTGGGGCCGGATAATCCGGGCGGTTACCGCCACCGGGGCGAAGTGTTCGAGGAAATGCTGTCGCACGAATGCGCCACTCCGTCGATGCAAGCCCGGTTTTGCACCCGAATGATGAAGGTTGCGCCGTCCAACGCTTTCCTGTCCGACTGGTTCGGTCGGGGAGCAGGGCCGAATCGGTTGGGACATTCGGGAGAAAGCTCGCGCATCACCGACGAAGGCCTGCTTGCCCGGCACAAGCGAAATCGCGGCCGGATGCCGTCCGCTATCCTGCTCGACAAGAAACGCTATGTGAGAAGCCGTCCAGTTGTCCGCCCGGCGCAGTGTTTTTCCGACTTCTCGGCTGTCCCCGGCTTATGGCGTTCCAACGTCCCGGCAAGGCTCTTTGGCCCGAGGGCGATACGGTTCGAGTCCCATCTCGGCATACGCGCCGACGAAGCGCAAAGGCTCGCCAAGACCGAGGCTCGCATCGCCCGGGCGCAGGGACAGAAGGGCCGGGCATGGGGCGACCAGCCGCCGGGTGAAGCCGTCAAGGCGCCCCTGATCGAAGCCGGTATCGACAGGGAAGCTGTAACGGAATTCTGGGATTCCCGCGAATTCGATCTTGGCCTCCCTCCGGATGGCCGCTATGGCAACTGCGTTTTCTGCATGATGAAGGGCCGAATCGGCTTGACGGCGTTGGCCAGGGAATGCCCGTCCGATGCATCAAATCCGGAATCGATCGACTGGTGGGCGGCAATGGAAGCGCGATACGGGCGCGACCTCATTGCGGAACGGCGAAGCCGAACGCAGGAGAACGTTACCCATTTCGGATTCTTCGGCCCGGCGAGTGGGCCGATTTATGCCGCGCTTCGCGACTCCGCCAACGGTACAGTCGATCACTCCGTGAGTGAACCGGCTGCGGAACATCTGGTAGACGAATCATACGATGACTGCAACTGCACGGACTAGGCGCAATGACTGAACTGTATTTCCGCCTGGGAAGTATGGACGGCTTCACATCCTATACGACCGCAGACAGAAAAGAAGGATTCGATATACCCATACGGGAGTTGATGCAGAACTCCCTCGATGCCGCAGGCGAAAACGGGTGCCGTGTTGAAATCGTGATTGCAGACATTGCAACGGATACCATACCGCACTTGGACAGCTACAAGGATTTTCTGGACCGTGCAATCCGCACCCAAACCGAGAAGGGTGCATATGGCAGCCAACAGAAACAGGTTGTAGACAACCTCAAGTCGGAACTGAGAAAGGAACGAATTCGCGTCCTCATGTTTGCAGACGACGGTTGCGGCATGGATCGGGACGGACTGGATGCACTGATAGAACAACGCAGCAGGAAATCCGAGGGTAGCGGCGGCTCATTCGGCGTCGGCCATCTCAAACCCTATGACCTGTCGTCGTTGCGCTATGTCATGTATGGCACTCGGAAAGACGGGGCAACCCAGTTTACCGGCGTTCCAATTCTGGCAGGCTTTCAGGACGGCAATGCCCAGCGCGGGAATATAGGAAGAATCGTGACGAGAAGACCAAGCAAAGAAAACAACCCTATTTTCGAATATCCTGATCGCCTTCCCGACTTTATGTCAGGCATCATGCGGGATAGAAATTCGGGAACTATTGTCTGTATTCTTGGTTTGTCCGACAAGTGGGGTGACAACTGCGAGACGGTCATTGCCAGCCACTTTTTCAGCGCCATACTTCACGGACGATTATCGGTATGCATTCGTAGAGGTTGGAGAGATGACTCTGTCACTGGGTTGGACAGTGACAGCGTCGAGTATCTGCTGTCAGACATAAAGGAGGGAAAGCGCCCGAGGACCAGCAGAGGCGAAATTCTATCCGGTCGGCACACCTGGCAGTCGTTCCTGGCTGTGAAGGATTCGAATCTTCGAATCGAGCCGATAGCGCTAAGCAGTGGTGACAGGGTAAGTGTTTATGTGCATATCGGTGATATTGTAGCATCTTCTGTCGCCTTGATCCGCAGCGATATGCTGGTCGCGCGCTACGATACCATGCTATCGCCTGAGTTCGACAATTTGCGTAAATCAGATGAGTTGGCCCCGTTCGCACTCGTAATCGACGTCAACAGAGGACAGGCGGGCGAGGAGCTGTTCGATTTGGTCAAATCGGCAGAGGGGCCTTACCACAACAGGTTGACGAGAGGGGAGCTTAGCCGGGACCGGGAACGTCGGCTTCGGGAATTGTTCCGGGAACTCGCTGAAAAGATCCGGGAGCAGTTGCCGAAGATCGACAGAAAGGGGTTCGACCTTCCAATATTCAACTCCACGGCGGCGTCGGTCAACAAAGATCGGAAGGCGAAGCCGGTGGTCGAATTCGGTGTCGGCTCCGGGGGGAAGGGAAAGCGGGTAAGGAAAAATGGCAATGGCGGTAGCGGACGGTCGTCAAGGTTCGGTCGACCCGCCGAAGCGAATATCGAAGCCCGGGCGGAGCCGACCGGGAAGGGCTGGCGGATTCGGGTGAGAGTTACGCCAACGAATGATACGCAGCCGAAGGACCAGGCCGTCATGTCGTTCGCAATTGCCGAAGACAGGGACAACGGTATCGCGGGAGGTTGGCTGACGCCGTCAGAGGTGCTGGTGGACGGATATCCGGGAACAGTGGAGGACGGCATGATCCTGCTGGGGGAGTTGACTCGTTCGTCTCCGGTGGTTGTGGAGGCGGCGCTGGCCCGTCCGCTTGAGAGCGCGAAGGGGACGACGGCCGGCGTGCTTTCCATCCTTTCGCTGAAGCGAGTGCCCCCGCTGAGTGAGGCAGACGCCGACCGGGAGCAGGCCGAACCGGTATGAGTGGAACCATCGCCCTTATATTTCCCGTTCTGGACGAGGACGGGGCGGGCTTCGTTGGCGGTGTAGGCTACAACGTGTCCGCGACGATTCAGGGATTGTCATCATCGAGAATGCTGACGGTCGAGCACCGTCTGGCGGGCCCGTCATTCGTTCGAGACTGGGTTCAATCCGGTGACGCACGCTTTTCCACCCGCCTTCTATTCCGCAACGGCGCACGTCGGGAAGCGCATCCGTTCGAAGGCGATTTCGACAACTCGGGCGAGGCGCTGGTGGCGGCGCAACGGATAGCGCTGAGCTTCCTTGAAGCCCCGGAAGTGGCCTGCAGCGTCGTTACAGTGAGGGATCTGCAACTGGTCGTTTGCCATCCTCAATCCGGCCTTACGGATTTCTGGCCAGCGGGAGACAGAATCGATATTCCCCAGTACGCTCGCATCGGCCGTCATGCGACCTTGACCTTCGACGACGATTCCCTCGGCAGCCTTATCCATGTCATTGAAGAGAAAGAACTGGCCAGCGGGCAAATGAAGGCCGAGGTAAAGCCCCAAGCTGCCGAAGGAGAGAAGCCGGTTACATTGCTCTGCGCCAGGGATATCTATGACGAGCTGCAAGCGTTTACCGAATCGCCGCCAGCGTCAGGACAAGAAGCTATGAGATCCGCAATTGTAACGCAGGCGCTTTGTGCCATCTACGGTCACATGAATATGCTGGCTCGAAGCGAAGACGAAAATTACAACGAGGAAGACATAAACTCTACACTGCGTTCTCATGGGGAACGATTGAAGGCGGAAACCGGGCAGGCTTGGGATGACGATGATTTCAATCCAAGTCTCGCTGCAACGAAAATGCGGTCTTACACCATTTTGAAGAACAGTTACGTCGATGACGAGGATTGAGTCGTGACCGAACGGAAGCGTTATCCGAGGCAGGAATGGTACAATTTCGGGAAGGATATTACGGAACGGCCGGGCGAAGACAAACAACGAGATTTTCTGAAAGCTTGCCTATCTCGTGGAGCCTTCCTTGCATACATGAATGACCATCTTCCGACAGATAACATCGATGGAGACGGCGCGCTCGGAAATTTCGATCATCAATTTACGGAACTGGAGTTTGTAGAGCCGCCGCTGGATCCGACGCAGAAGTACATATGGGAGGCATTCGGACCGGCTGAAGCCGGCGGGAATGAAGAGCTCTATGCGGATTGTTGTTTCTGGGGCGTCGTCGTTCGCGAAATGGTGGAGCGAGGCCTTGTCGACGCGTCTTGGCTGGCAGCAGGCGCCAGCGACACGCATGATGACGCCGGCCGCGATAATATCGAAAATGCCTTAAGTGCGGAAGGCGAAGACGCGGCGAAAACCATGGACGATTGTGTCCGCCGCGTTCTACGCTCGATGTGCAATCCAAGACCCCGAGGGGCGCGAATCGTCTTCAACGACTTCCCACTCGGCAAGTCGTGGTGGCGCTGGCGCTGGGCGGAACGTATGGCCGGTCTCCTGAATATCGAGCGCGAGGATATTCTCGAACAAGCCCTGGGCAGTAGCAACTACGCCATTATCGCCGCGAAAATGCACTCCGGGCGCAGCTATCTCAGTGCCGATAACGTTTTTGGAGGACTGATCCTGTTTCTTCGAGGGCCACAGGGAATGCAGCTGCCGGGAAAGCGTCTGGGCAAGATCATCGACGAACTGGCCGCCCAGAGCGCTTGGCAAGCCATTGAGCTACGTGCGCCGACGGAAAACCAGGACGAGTTCGAAAGACTGCATCGGGGTCTGCCGGATGGCTGAATCCCCTATGAATTAGCCAGAATGGACAACGTGGGAACGAAATTTCTGTCTTGTAGCAGGCTATCGGTAGGGACCATGAAGAGTTCCCAAGAAGCATGTCTCAAGCCGCAATAAAGCATTCTGCGACACCCTGTCGCGTGACGAGGTACCAAATCCGGCCATAAACTGCCGTTGTGACTTCACGGGGCCCTTCACGGGGCCCTTCAACAAGAGAGGGAGTGTCTCGTGGGTCTGCAGGTTTTCGAACAAACTGGTCTTGTCGTTCCGCCAGTGATCCTCGGGCGCTGGTTCGCGAACACGCCAACCCTCGATCTGGATCTCGAGGTCCATGGCTGCGGTTGCGGGTGTGGCTGTGACGGGGGCTGCGGCTGCGGCTGTGGGGGGTGTGGCTGTGGCGGTTGCGGTTGCGACGGGGGCTGCGGCTGCAGCAGCTGCAGCAGTTGCGGTTGCGAAGACGGCGGCTGCGGGTGCGGGCCTGCAGATGATGGTGCCGGCTCTTCTTCGAGTTCCTCCTCTTCTTCGTCCAGTTCCGGCGCATCCTCCAACGATGATGGCACGGATCCCGGCCAAACAGCAGTCAACGCGGCCCATGGCCCGGGCAGCAACGAAAACGCGATCGATGATCCCACCGCGGACGCGAAATGCACCATTTCGACCGCTACGACCGCGACCATCTCCAACGGGGTTGTTTCGGTGACACACTCCGTCGATACGGAAACGGGCAAGGAAACAACCACCACCGAAGTCTCGACGCCGACAGGGACGTTTAGTGCCGGTGTTGGGACCGATACCGAGGGCAACAGTTATGGAAAGGGGACTGCTACCGATCCTTCCGGCACCCTTTCGGCCTCGGTAACGGTACATGACGATGGGAAGGCTTCCGTTTCCGGCACCGCTGACACGCCCGGTCCGGGAGGTGCCGGACTCACAGCAACTGTGACCTGCGAAGGCGGCGAGCGCGGTTCCGATACCGATTCGCCATAGTCGTCAGTGCCGCGGTTGCGCTGGGCCAGCCCCCGAAGGGCCCTTAACCGCCGTGCAGCATCCCCGGGAGAACCGCGCGGCGTTTCGATAGAGGCCCTTGTTATGTTCCTTGCCCGATGCACTCGCCGCCTTGCGCTTGTCGGCCTTCTGGCGGTCCAGCCGTCCGTTTCGCACACCGCGGCCCCGGCCACGGTCTTGTTCGACAACGCGCCTAGGCCGGCCGCCAATTTCCTGTCTCCGGATGGGCATCGAGTGCTGTCGATCGATGGCGGGACGCCAGTCGTTTTGGACGTGGCGTCAAGGCACCGGATTCCATTGCCGCAGTTGGACCGGTTCGAAGGGGATATAGGCCATGTGTCCTGGGGCGAAGACGGAACCGTGCTTTACGTCAGGCGGTCCTCCGGAGGTCTTTACAGAGTGCCGTTGGTCCCTGGACAGGGCAGTTTCAGGATCGAGCTCCCGAATGTTGCGTCCTGGACGATCCTCCGGTCGGGCAAGGACGAGGCCCCTTTTCTGGTGGCCAGGGGCAGGAGCGCTAGCGCACGCGGCACGCACATCTATCGGTGCTCCATCGATGTCCGGAAGGAAGAGGTCGCGGGCTGCAACGGGATTGCGCACAATGTTGCCTCGAATGCCACGGTCTTCATGTCCACGGACGGATCAATCGCCGGACTGGACTATTCCTCCCCGTCCGGGTCATACGATTTCCATCTCCTCCGGAGCGGCGCGCCCGTTCGAACCCCGGTGAGTTTCGACGCCGGTAATCTTGGGCGGCTGCTATCCCCGATGGATGCGAACGGACAGGCATGGGCTCTTTCCAACAGGGGCAGAGAAACCATGGCACTCGTGTCCGTGGACATGGCGACAGGGCATGAGAAGGTCCATTTCCAGCATCCCGAATTCGATATTGCATTCGTAATATTGGACAGGTCCCAGGTGCCGCGGCCGGTCGCAGCCTTTTACTACGGCGCCTATCAGCAGATCGAGTTTTTCGACGAACGGGCGCGGCGGACATTCGGCAAGTTGTTTCAGGAAATCGGGCGCCCTTCGAAGATCTCGCTGATCAGTCAGGATCGGACGGCCAATCGCGTGACGGTTGAAGCAATCAGCCGACGGGTGGCCCGGGCCGTCTATCTTCTCGATTTCGAGGCCGAGAGTTTTTTCCGGATCGCTTCAAGTCCGCTGGAGGAATATGCGGACGAATTGCTGCTGACGCAGCCGGTGACCATCCCATCCCGAAATGGAGACGAGGTTTACGCCTACCTCACCGTTCCGGACGGATATGAAGAGGGTGAGAGATTTCCTGCGGTCATCACGATCCATGGGGGACCGATGGAGCGGATCGTCTGGAGTATCACGCGCCCGGCCCAGTTTCTGGCCGGGCACGGCTATGGGGTGCTGGCGCTGAACTACAGGGGATCGGAGGGATACGGACGGCAATACCTGAACGCCGGCTATGGACGGCCCCGCTTTCAGGCGATGGTCGACGATATCGAGGACGCGGCGGACTGGTTGAATTCGCAGGGATATGCCGAGACCGGCCAGGTAGCACTGGCGGGCGGGAGCTTCGGCGGACTCCTGACACTGCTCGCACTGCGCCGCGGCGAAGGCAGATATGCTGGCGGAGTCCTGATCAATCCGATTGTCGACGCGCCGAATTACTGGAAGGAGGAATGGCAGGTGCCGAGACAGAGGAACCTTTGGCAGGAGTATCTCAAGTCGGAGGACTATCCGCAGTCGGATATGGAGGCGATCTCGCCGTTGAACTGGTATCGCGAGTTGCGGTCGCCGGTGCTGTTCCTGCTCGGGGAGAACGACAGGAGAGTCCCCGTCGGCGGGGCGCACCAGCTACACGAATTGCTGTGGGGAAAGGGCGCCACAACGAAATTGGTCAGCTACAAGGGGGTCGGTCACGACATATGGCGGGCGCACCCACAGACGCTCGTTCATATGCACGAAAGGATGCTGAAATTCCTGTACGCGCAGCTACCCATCGAGACCCGGTAATGGCGCAGATGCAGGCGGGGATCAGAACATGATGTGCGGCCTTGGCTTCCGCCTGCCGATAGCGCGTTGGACCTATGAGCATCTGGGACATTTCGACGTTCTTGAGGTTACCGTGGACCACTACATCCGGGGCGGGCAGCGGGCGCGGCGGGCGATCCGGGGCTTGCGGGACCGGGTGCCGATCGCGCTGCACGGCGTCGGGTTGTCGTTGGGGACGGACGCGCCGCTGGATGAGGCCTATGTGGAGGACGTGAGGCGGGCGGTAGACGATCTGGAACCGCTCTCCTACAGCGAGCATCTGGCCTGGACGAAGGTGCCGGGGATCGATCTGGCCAACCTGCTGCCGGTACCGAAGACACGCGCGGCGGCGGACATGCTGATCCCGAAGATCGAGAGGCTCCAGGCGCTGCTGCCGGTTCCGTTTGCGCTGGAGAACATCTCCTATGTCTTCGACTTCCCGGAGGCGGAGATGGACGACGCGGCCTTCTTCAACCTGCTGCATCGGCGAACGGGCGTAGAACTGCTTCTGGACGTGGAGAACCTCTACGTCAACGAATGCAATCACGGCGCGGATGCGCGCGGCTTCCTCGACGCGCTGCCGGACGGCGTGGTGAGAGACGTGCATGCCGCGGGTGGGCCGGAGGTGGACCGGCCGTATCTCGCCGGCCCGGCGCTGGCCGACAACCACAGCCACGCCGTGCCGGAGGAAGCGCTGGAACTGCTGGCATACGCCCTGGCGCGTCAACAACCGGAGACGATCATCCTGGAACGCGACAGCCGGCTGGAGCATGGCGAGGAAATCCTGACAGATCTGGAACGCATCCGGGAGTGCGTCGCCGGAGCGACAGGCGCCGTCGAGGCGGCGGCGGATGTATAACCGGCGGCTTCTTGACCGCCAGACCGCGCTGCTGCGGCACCTGACGAGCGAGGCGTTCATCTTCGGCGGCCCGGCGCTGGAGGCGGCCGTTCGGGACCCGGACCTGCGCGGCATGAATCTCGGCCAGCTCCGTCTGGAGGCGGAGTTCTCCTACAGCAAGCGCATGAAGCGCATCCGCGACGGGTTCTCGCGCACGGCGGCGCTGTTCGGCCCGCGCTTTTCCGCGGTGACACGGGGCTTCGCCGCCGCCTGCCCGCCTCGGACCTATGAGCGCTATCCCGATGCGCGTGCGTTCCACGAGTATTTCATGGCGCACTGGGCTGACGACCCGGCGGTCCCGGCCTGGACGGGGGACGTGGCGTCGGTGGAGGTGGCGCTTGCCGAGGCGCGCACCCTGCGCCCGAGGCCGGCGGTGGCGGTTGCGCTGGCGGCCTGCCCGCCGCCGCCGCCCGCGCTGCGCTACCGACGCCATCCCTGCGTGCTGCCGGCTCGCTGCCGGCATGATGTGCGGCCGCTGTTCGACCCCGGCCACGGGGACGGGCGTATCGAGGAGCGCGACACGCCGCTCGCCGTGTTCGCCGCCGCGGGCCGTCCGCCGCAGATCGTTGAGCTCTCGCCCGAAGCGTTCGACCTGCTGGAGGCCGCGCCCGACTGGCCGCCGTCCGCCCCGGAGGCCGGAAACGGGGACGGAGAGGAAACCGCCCTCCTGGTCGCTGCGCTCGCCGCGCAAGGGTTGCTGCTGGTGCGGGACGGCGCGCCTGGCCGCCCGCATGGCTGACGGCGGCGGCGCGCGGCGGGCCCCGGGGCCCGCTGGCGACGAAGACCCGGTCCTGAGGTCCGCCGTCGGCTGCGCGATGTTCCTTTGCCGCGAACACGGACTGCACACGGACCGCGCCGGCCTGCTCGATCGGCTCCGCCAGGAGCGGCCGCTCGATCTCGAAAAGGTCGCGCGCTGCGTTCGCCGCGCCGGCCTGCCGCTGCGTCTGGAGCCGGCATCGGAGGAGACGTTGCGCCATCCCCCGGCGCCCGCGCTGGTGCAGGGCGGCAACGGGCGTTTCGCGCTCGTCGCGGCGGTGGACGAGGAGACGGTCTGGCTGATCGACCCCCGCGGGGACGGACGTCCGGTTCCCAAGGCCGACTTTCTCGGCGCCTGCTCGGACATGGCCGCGTTCGCGCCGGAGCCCTCCGAGACCGCCAGCGGCGGCGGCTTCACGCTGCGGTCGGTCGCGGAGCACCTGCTTCGCAACAAGGCGGTGTTCGGCCCCCTGGTCGCGGCCTCGTTCCTCATCAGCCTGCTCGGCTTCGTCTATCCGCTGGTTTTCCTGATCGTCATCGACAAGGTCGTCGCCAGCCGGGGCGCGGCAACGCTGGACGTGCTGGTGGGCGGGCTGCTGCTCTTCCTCGCCTTCGAGGCTGTGCTTCGCGCGGCGCGTCACAGGGCGCTGCGCCATGCCGTGCGGAATGTGGACCGGTCCCTGCTCGCCCGGCTCATCCGCCATTCGCTCGACCTGCCGGCCTCGTTCCACCAGCGCAGCGCGGAGGTCGATACGCTCTCGCGCGTCGAGGACCTTCGCCACCTGCGGAAGTTCCTGACGGACACGGTGGTGTTCGTGTTCGTTGATATCCTGTTCGTGTTCGCCTTTCTGGCGCTGATGCTGAACTTCAGCCCCGCGCTGTCGCTGATCGTGCTTGCCAGCCTGCCGCTCTATATCGCACCGGCGTTCGCCGCGATACCCGCGTTGCGCCGCCGGCGCCGGCGGTTGCGGGGGTCGCGGCGCGACAGCAACGAGGCGGTCCTGGATACCTTCAACGGCATCGGGACCATCAAGGGCATGCGGGCGGAACATGCGCAGGAGACGTTCCTGACCCGGCGCATCGACGAGGCAATGTCGTCGGAAGAGGAATCGCAGGACCTGCGGGCGTCGATGGCGCAATACAACCAGTTCGTGAACCGCGCGGCGGTCGCGGGGCTGCTCTGGTTCGGCGCGTCGATGGTGCTGGACGGAACGCTCACGCTCGGGCAACTGGTTGCGATCAACATTCTCAACATGCGCTTCTCGCAGCCGATGATGCGGCTCTGCCTGTTCGTTTACGATTTCTCGCAGTTGCGCACCATCGTGGGCGAGATCGGCAGTGTGCTGGAGCAGCCGGGCGAGAAGCGGTCCGGCCCCGCGATCAGGCCCGCCGCGCTCAAGGGGAGAATCCGGTTCGAGAACGTGCGGTTCCGCTATCCGGGAGCCGACCGCGATGCGCTCGACGGCATCGATCTGGAGATAGCGCCGGGGGAGACGGTGGCGGTGGTGGGTTCGTCCGGCTCCGGCAAGAGCACGCTGGCGCGCCTGGTCCAGAAACTGCATGCGCCGACGGAAGGCCGGCTCACGATTGACGGCGTGGATGCGGCGCTGCTGGACAGCGGCTGGCTGCGCGCCCATATCGGCGTCGTCGAGCAGGACTACCCGATCTTCCGCCGCACGGTCGCGGAAAATATCGCGCTCGGACCGGCCGAGCGCCATATGGAACGAGTGGCGGCAGCGGCGGAGGCTGCCTGTGCGCACGACTTCATTGCCGGCCTTACGGATGGATATGCGACCGCCATCGGGGGCCGGCGCGTGCATCTTTCGGGCGGCGAGCGCCAGCGCATCGCGCTCGCGCGGGCGATCTTCCATGCCGAAGGCATCCTGATCCTCGACGAGGCGACGAGTTCGCTCGACCACGAGACGGAGCGGCGCGTTCAGGAGAACCTGCGGATCCTTTCCCGGAACTGGACGGTCATCGTGATCGCCCACCGCCTGCCGGCACTGCGCCTGGCGGACAAGGTCGTGTCGCTCGACAGGGGGCGGATCGTCGAGCAGGGCACGCCGGCCGAACTCGCGCTCCGGGACGGATATTTCTCCAGCATGGTGCTCGACGAACCGGTGCTCGCGGACGGGTTCGTGACGGGGCCGGGAGCGCAGGGGGAGTCTGCATTCGCCCATGCGGATAGCGGATGATGCGGGTCGCCAATGTGCATCCGGGCCTTCTCACGATCTCCGCGGTCGGGCTGTTTCTGGCGTCCGCCGCGGCATGGGCCGCGATTGCGGAAGTGGAGACCGCGGCGAACGCGCCGGGCCGGATCGTGCCGCAGGGGCAGGTGAAGACCGTTGCCGCGTTCGAGGCCGGGAAGATCGCGCGGATCGCGGTCGAGGAGGGCAGTGCGGTCGAAGCGGGAGACTTGCTGGTCGCGCTCGATACCACCCTGATCGATGCCGAACTCGCAAAGCTCCTGGCGGAACTGGGCGTCAAGGCTGCCGAAAGCGCCCGGCTCGAGGCCGTGCTCGGCTGGCGGGAGGGCGTTTCCTTTCGCGTGGCCTCCGAAGCGCCGCCGGCGATAGCCGCGATCAATGAACGGCTGCTGGCGGACCAGATAGAGGTGCACCGCGCCCGTCTCGCCGAACTCGACGCCTCGATCGCGGAGCGGCGGGCGCGCATCCGGACCCTGAAGGCAAATGTGGCCAGGATGGAGAAGCTGCGTCCGATCCTGATCGAGCGCAAGGCGATCAGGGAGGCCCTCTACCGCAAGGAGCACGGCTCAAGGCTCGCCTTGCTGGAGCAGCAGGAACGAATGATCGAACTGGAAGGCAATCTGGCCTCCACGCGCAGCGAGATCGCCGAGGCGGAGGCGTCCCTGGCGTCGCTCACGGCCCGGAAGACGGTCGCCGCCACCGACTTCCTGCGCGAACGCCGCGCCGAGCTTGCCGCCGTCCGCGAACGCATGATCGCGCTGCGGGAGGATATCCGCCAGGCGCGGGAACGGCTTGCCCGGCACAGGCTGGCATCTCCCGTCGACGGGGTTGTGCAGGACCTTGCCGTGCATACCGAGGACGGCGCTGTCCGGGCAGGTCAGATATTGATGACGATCGTGCCGCGGAATGCCGGCCTCCGGGTCGAGGCGTTCCTGTCGAACAGCGACATCGGATTCGTCCGGCAGGGCCAGCGCGCCGGCGTCAGGATCGCGACCTTCGATTACCGCAGATACGGAGGGCTCGACGGAACCGTCGTCAGCGTTTCGAGGGATGCCGTCAATGCGGCGGATACGGGTCTGGCACCGGCTGGCTCAGGCGCAGGCGTCCCGACGCCGGCGGGAAGCCAGACGGACGGACGGGCCTTCCGGGTGCTCATCGAGTTGGACCGCGATTGGTTCGATGTGGACGGGGAGCGGATCGCCCTGTCGCCCGGCATGGCCGTCGAAGCCTCGATCCTGATCGGCAGCCAGAGGGTGATCGAATACATCCTGCGGCCCCTGGAAGGCTACCGGCAGGACGCCCTTCGCGAAAAATAGGCCCAGGGAGACCGGAAATGAATGCGACCGTGCAGGACCTGCCGCCGGCCGTCGATCCTGCGGGATGGACGCCGGGCAATCTCGCATCCTCGAGCGACTGGGTGCATGCGCTGTCCGAAGCCGAGACCGGGAAGTTGCTGGCTCTGGGGGAAGGCGACTCCCGGTTGGCCGGCGACGGTGCCCTGTACAAACTGATGGAGGCGACGGCGGCGGCATTGCGGAGCGGAACAGGGTTCCGGATAATTCGCGGCGTGCCGGTCGAGCGCCTCGGGGCGGAAGGAAGCGAAAGGGTTTTTCTGGCTCTCGGCCGCCATATCGGAACGCCCATGGTACAACCCGGCGGCGTCCGGGTCGGCCATGTGCGCGTCGGCAGGAGGCCCGCCGGCACGCGTCCGGGTGCGCGCTGGCGCAAGGGATACGGGTTCCTTGGAGCGCGGCAGATGCCCTTCCACGCCGACCTTGAGGACGCGATCGGGTTCCTGTGCATCCGCCCGGCCGCCGAAGGCGGCCTGCGCAGGATTGCCAGCGCCGTCACCGTCTGGAACGTCATGAGGGAAGAATGCCCCGATCTGCTTCGCACACTCACCCGGCCGTTCCACATGGCGCTGACATTTCCCCACCCCGAGCACGGGTGTCGCTGGACCCGGCTCCCGTTCCTCAGTGTCCGGGACGGCACTTTCAACGCCTGCGCCTACAGGCTTCATATCCGGCAGGCGCAACGGATGCCCGATGTGCCCAAACTCTCCGCCGGGCAGGACGAGGCCCTTGAGGCGTTCAATGACATCGCCGACAGGGTGTCCATCCCGGTCGAGCTCGGCCCGGGCGATCTGGAATATTTCAACAACCATGTCATCCTTCACTCGCGCACGCGGTTCCGGGACGAGCAGCCCGGTCGCCACCTGCTGCGCATCTGGCTGTCCATCCCGGGGTTCCGGACCGTCCACGAAGAACACCCGATAAACCTGCGGACAGCAGGATGACCAACCGGAACACGGCGCAGCAGTCGATGAACTGGTCCCGACCCTCGCACTCTGCCGCGAGCCTTTCGGCTTCGAGCCTTGCGGCAGAATTTGCCTTGCCCGTCGGTGAGACAGCGGCATTTTCCGTCGGCACGGGTCTCGACGCGGTGCCCCCGTGGCGCTTCAGCCGGTTGTGGGCGAGCGTGACATAGTCGCCGTCCGGATAGACGCGTTTCTTGAAGGCCGGCGGTTGTGGCTGCACCCGCGCAAGACGTGGATAGCGAAGAACCAGGAAATATTCCTCGCCACCTGGCGTCGGAGCGTAGTGGCCCGTATAGCGCGATGGAAGAGAAGACCGAACGACAACGAGCTGCCGGTCAGGCTTCGTTCGATTCCTGCTCTTGCGGCTCGATCGCTTCCCGGTAGCAGCAATTCGGCATGTCTTCTTTCTCCAAGATCCAGGGTGCCGGATTCCTGCCGTAGAAGATGCAGGTGCCGAAGAGCCGAATGGCCCAGTAGATCGCATAGGCCTTGCAGCCCATGCCCGATGCCAGCATCGTCGCGAGCATGACCTTGTCCGCGAACAACCGCATGTCGTCCGTGGGAGCAAGACCGAATATCTGCCACGCGACATACAAATAGTCATGAATGATCGAGGCTTCCAGATGCGGTCCGACGCGGCCGACGAATGAACGAATCGCTCTCGGCGCCGATGCAAGGTCGGTTACCATACCTCCCGGTACCTTCAGACAGAGATTTTTGTTGCCGTCGAGTTCAACGCGTACGAAATAGTCCTTGGCAACGATATACTGCTGTTCCGGGCCGAAACGGGGGTCGCGCTCCTTCAGACGTGCAAGGCACAAGTCGGACTTGAACCTTATCCCGGTAATGCACTTCCAGCCGGGATCGGGATAGGGACGGGCGCGGCATCCATGTCCCTGCTCGTAATTGCATGCCTTCTCGCAGCAATGTTCCTGTGGAACAGGCGGGGCTCCCTTTCTCTGTTTCAGGGCACGCCACCAACGGCACAGGAGAAGAGCAAGGGCGAAAAGGACCACGACGACGGAACCGATCCAGTCGCCCCTTTCCCGAATATACCCATATACGCAAAGAACCTGATCCCAGCACCAGATTGCTAGCAACGCAAAGCCCGCGATCGCCAGGACAGTTGCGGAATAGATCACGGCTCTTCGGATCAAGGCACGAATCCTTATCTTACAAGTCTCTCAAAGTTGGCAAATCATTGTACCCCGATTCGGGGGACACAATATTGTTGTTGTCCGGCGCGCGGTCTCAACGCCGATCAGCGTGACAGATTATTGATCCAAGAGGGTTCCAAAGGGTCGAAGCGTTGCGCTTAACGACAGGCGTGCGAATTGCCGGAGGCGCTCTCAACGGCGGATCACTGCATCAAGTCCCCATCGTAGCGCTCATGGCCTGCCCGACCCTTTCGGCAGCGGTCTCGATGTCGCGGTCCGCCAGATGCGCGTAACGCAGTGTCATCCTTACGTCGGAATGACCGAGCAGGCGGGAGACCACCGGCACCGGCACGCCGTTCATGACGGCATGGCTTGCCATCGTGTGACGAAGGTCATGGAGGCGGACGTCTTCGATGCCGGCTTCACGGCGCACGCGATACCAGAACGGCAGGTGGGGACCGCGCGGGCGGGCGGGGTCGAGCGGAGAGGGGAACACGAACGGACTCCCGCCGCGCGGCTGCCGGTCGAGAATGGCGCGGGCCCGGTTGCCCAGCGGAACCGTCCTCGGCCCGGTTTTCGTGTCTGTCAGGGCCAGCATGCCGTCGCAGACCTCGGACCATCTGAGGCCCGTGATCTCGCCCCTGCGGCAACCGGTGAGAAGCAGAAGGCGGATGATGTCGGCCTGCTCCCGGCTACCTTTCCGGGTCTGCGCGTCCAGAACGGCATGCAGCCGGGCGATTTCCTCGCGGGACAGGAAGCGCGTGAGCGCCGGGCGGCGGTTTCTCCTCACGCCCCTGGCTGGATTGGTTGCAACATGACCGCAGGCGGCGGCGAAGTTCATGATTTGCCGCAGCATGTCGATGGCGCGGTTGGCGCCGCCCGGCGCCGTCCGGCTGTAGCGATCGAACCATTGCCTGACATGCGCCGGGGCAATGCGGTCGAGAGGCTTCGTGCCGAACGCGGGAAGAAGCTGCCGTCTCAGAAGCACGGTTGCAGTGTCCTGCCCCGACGGCTTGTAGCGGTCGAAGTGGGCCTGCTTCCAGGGGCCAGCGACGAAATCCCGGAACAACGGCACCGTACCCGCGTTCCCGGCTGTCTTCTCGGGCTCCGGGTCGGCCTGCCGCCTGAAAGCCTCCCGGCGGGCATCGGCGACGGTCTTCGTCGAGACCGGACCGAGAGAGATGCGCTTCGTGTGCCCGCCGGCGTCGAACAGCAGGACCCAGCTCCGTCCGCCAGTGGGCCGGACCCGGACCCCGAGACCGGCAACGCGGCTGTCCCAAACGGTGTATTCCCGCTCGCGGGGACGGAGACGGCCGACGGCGGCATCGGTGAGCTTCACGCGTTCCCTGGCGGCCATCATTCTCCTCCAAGCACAATGCCGACCTTCTCGACGGCGTCGTGCATCATGGCGTCGGCGGCATGCGTGTATTTGAGGGTCGTCTCCGCCCTGCGGTGGCCCAGCAGCCTGCCGATGACGAGGACGTTCTCGCCCCGCCTGAGCGCCAGGCTCGCATGCGCATGACGGAGGTCGTGAAGGCGCAAGTCGTCCAGTCCCGCTTCCGCCCTAACCCTGTTCCAGAAACAGAACAGCCAACTTTTGCAGCGCGGCCGGTCCCGGTCCGCCCCGGGAAAGATCCAGCGGTTCCCGCGAGTGACGCCGTCGAGAATGTTCCGGGCGGGCTCTGAGAGCCACACGGTTCTCGGCCCCGTCTTGGAGTCGCGGAGAAACAGGTGGCCTTCCCGGTAGTCGGACCATTGCAATGTGAGGATTTCACTCTTGCGGCAGCCGGTCAGGAGCAGAAGCCGAATGACCGCGACCTGCTGCGGTCGTCGCGCTTCATGCGCCTTGAGCCTCGCCGCCAGATGACGGATTTCTTCGTCGGAGAGGAAGCGTTCGCGGCCCTTGCGGCGGTAGCGCCGGATGCCCCGGCAGGGATTGGAGCCCTCCGGGCGCAGGCCCATGGCCTCCGCTTCCCTCATGATGACGGACAGCACCGGCATGGACCGATCCGCCGCAACCGGTGTCCCGCGAAGCGAGGCGAACCAGTTCCTCACCTCCTGCCGGTCGATGTCGGAGATCTGACGCCCGGCGAAATGCGGCAGGATTTGGCAGCGAAGATAGCTTCGGTTCACATTGAGCGTTCCGGCCTTCCAGAGCCGCGCATGGCGCTCGAACACGGTCTCGGCGACGGCCTCGAAAAGCGTCTCGTCGGGGCGATGCGGAGCTTCCTCGCCCCGGCGGATCGCGGCAAGCATCTCGACGGCCGAAGCCCGCGCCTCGTCGACGCTCGTGGTGCCGGCATCGCCGACGATCTTCCAGACACGCTCGCCGCGATGCTGGCATTGGACGAAGAACCGCTTCCTGCCGGTGGGCATCACCCGGACACCGAAGCCCCTGAGTTTGGCGTCCCGGACATCGTAGGATGACTTGCGGGAAAGCGTTCGGTCACGCGGTGATGAGGGTGATGGATTCAGCGATTGAGCGTCCGCTTCCAGTCCTTGCGGAGCGGTCGCAGCCAGATGTCCTTTTTCGGCTGGGCTCGTTTCGTATGCCTGTCATAGCGTCCTCT
>JAJDVH010000114.1 GCA_022826185.1 Alphaproteobacteria bacterium | reverse complement strand
CCCGCTCACTCGATGGTGGTATGGGTGATGTCCTCGATATGGGTGCTGGTCACCGCCGAGCCGCAACTGGTCTTGTACAGGACGCCCGCACAATTGTAGTAGCGGTCGACGTCCTCGACATCGGCGGTGAACTCGACCCGTTTCACGGTCGTCTCCCTCCTCCACGCTCCATTCACATATGTGTTCCTCCGGTCGCCGACACCGCACACCACCCGCATGGTGCAGGTCTGGCTCGTGCCGTCCGAGGCGTCGATGGTCGCGCTGAAATGCGAGCTGTAATCCGAGTCGTTCGAAGGCGCGCAGCCGTGAATGTTCGACATCCCCCCGTCGTCGATCAGGCCGTAGGAAACCGGTGTGGAGCTGTCCCATTGGCTCTTGCAGTCGGTCGCCGTGCAGTAATGGTCGCCGCAATTGCACGAACTGTCGAGCGAGCATCTGGGCGAGCCGTCAGCCAGCGGCACCGTCGCCGGGTCGATGTGCGCATCGCGCTCGGGATTCCTCCTGCAATAGATAGTGTCCGTCCATTGCGAATGCTCGCCGTTGCACAGCTCCCAGCGGTCCTCGTGCGTTGCGACGCTGGTATAGCCTGCCTCGTAGCTGCTCGAGAGCACCCTGACGACACGCACCTCGCCTTCCCTGTCGCCCGATGTGTGCTTCTCGACCTGGTCCTTCCAGCAGAGGTCCGACCGGTTTATGCAGCAGGATATGTCTCTGACATCCGCGAAAGTATCTCCACTGCTGACCTTGGTCGAATCGTCCAGATGCGCATGTTCATCCCTCTTCAACTTCAGGTCTATCTGGACCACCAGATCCCCATGGCTGGCGCATTCGTTCCGGGCCCAGAATGTGGACCCCAGGCCGTATCCCGTGCTGGCGGACGGACTGTTGTCCCAGCCGGCCGACAGACAGGTCGAGTCCGACTTGCTTATCCTGGCCCAGTTGCTGCATGCATCGGCGCAATGCACTTCGAACTCGTCATCGCAGGAAGGTCCATCGGCGCTTGCGCCTCCCATGGCGGCGAGGATTGCCAGAAAAGCTGCCAGGATCGCGATCCTCATGACTTCCACTCCTCTGACCGGTCTACAGTACTGTAATTCCCTGTATTGGTAGAACATTAAGGGATTTCGACTGCAATTTCCAGAGTCTTTCGTGTCAATTTATTGCAGTTTCTACTGGCTGTTTATGCTACAATATACACTGCTATTTCATTCGCATAAATTGCATCATTAGACTACAGTATTTTAGCTCGTGAGGGGTTTTGACTACAAATTCTCGGCTTGCGAGGCAGTGAAGCGTTGTTCGGTTGCGGAGGCCGAGATGCGGAGTGTGGACGAGCGGGGGACGGTCTATTCGAAGAAACGCGGCCGCCTGGTTGCGGGCGCTGTGGCGGCTTGCTTCCTTCAGGCGGTTCTGCGCGGCGCGCCGGGTCGCCGTCTGCTGTCGGACGAGCGCTTCTCTGTGGACGGCACGCTGATCGAGGCGCGGGCCTCGAAGAAGCGCTTCCGGCGCAAGGACTGTGGCGACAACGACCTGCCAGCCGGGCGCAACGCCGAACGGGATATCTGCGGCGAGCGGCGCTCGAACGCGACGCATGGGTCCGCCACCGACCCCGATGCCCGGCTCCAATGGCAAGGCCAGGGGTCAGTCGAGCCGGCTGTCCCGATTCGAGGCCTCGTTCGCAGGCCCGGATGGGCGCACACACGGATCGGCGCCTTCCAGCGCCCGGCTGGCGATCGACGAGGTCAGATGCGCGTCCTGCGGCAAGGCTGTCGGCCTGGAGCATGATCCATTCCAACTGGAACGACTGCATTTGGCGGGTAGCGTCGGGCCTTGACCTCATTCGTCACCCCGGCCCCCGAGCCGGGGTCCATGTCGTCATCCCGGACCCGATCCGGGACCCTGACTCTCGATGCCGCCGCAGCCGGTGGAGAGCAAGCTCAACCGCTGAAGCGACCGCCAGGACCGAGGCTGGGCCCCGGCTTCCCCGCTCGGGGGCGAGGACAGGCGGGGGCCGGGGCGACGGTGACGGTGGCCCCGCCATCGGTTCCGGTCAACGACCGTTGGTATTAGACGGAGGCGAAAGGCTGCTCGGCCGCCTCGTCGGCCCGCCCGACCGTTACCGGCTCCGGCACGCCGTACTCAGGATGATCCGACGCCTTGCGATGGATGTCCGGCCCGGTCATCTGCCAAACGCTCGACGGCAATCCCCCGCCGGCCGAGCGTCGTCCCGAGCATGCGTTCGAGGGGGCCCGGCGAACCCGGGTAGCGCGCCACCCCGCCCGATCCCGGCCCCGCATCCCTGCCTCCAATAGAAACCATCTCCAGATCAGGGAAAGACGAAGCCGGGAATCAGGCCAAAGTGTGTTTCACCCGCCGTTAATCGTGGAACTGGCCCGAGGTCGTCTGCGCAGAGGTATATTCGTTGGCCTCGCAGGCGATTCTCAGCACCGCTGTATACGATACTGTTCCGTCGGCGGCGGTATTCTCTCTTACGCAGATGTCCAACTCATCGACATTGTGCATGTTATAGACATCGATGCCCGACGTCGAAGGTGTAAGCGTAGTGCTGCTCGCTCCATTCGTACCATGGGTGAAGGTGATGCTGCAGGTCGCACTGATATCGCAATCCGTCTCTGACGGATCCGTCGCGTTGACCTGAAACAGCCAGCTGGTGGTGCAGTATTCCGATGCGGGACTATCGGTCCACTGCGTCTGGCAGGTCATGGTGGTGGTGGTCGTACTCTCGGCGGCGGCGCCGCTTGCACCGGCAAGCAACATTCCCGCTACCAAGGCAATTACCATCAAGCCGCCGGACAGTCCCGATTTCCTGCTGGTCGCTGCCGCGCCGGCACATCTTGCGTTCGTTTGCATGAAGAATTCTCCTTGCTGTTCCAAAACGGGTGCGAACTCGCAAGTTTTCGACTGAGACACTGTCCAGCCTCGTTCGCCAGATTGATTGTGCCAGACACCGCATGATTTTGGCAAGTATATTCCGGTCGTCCAAGATCTAATTTTTTATCCGTTCAATAAGAGAACGCGCCATTATAAAGTAGCAGATTCACTCAGATAATCTTGCAGATTCTAGCAGGATTTAGAGCATAAAATTGTAGCAGTGAGATTCATATTGGTAGTTTTGTTGTAGTGATGCAGTTGCGAAACTGAAAATGCTTTCCGGCACCCTATGCGATTTCCATAGGCGAACATTAATTGTGGGAATCTGAGGCCGGACAGACGACTGCGCCTGGCCAAGAATGCTTGCATCCAGGGAGGCGCGTCCACACACACGGACCGGCGCCTTCCGGCGCCGGCCGGCGATCGACGAGGGCAGATGCGCGTCCTGCGGCAAGGCTGTCGGCCTAAGCCCCCTGGAGCGCCGTCACCGGGTCGAGCCTTGCGGCCTGGTAAGCCGGGTAGAGGCCGAAGAGGACGCCGGCCCCGCCCGAGACCATGGCGCCGAGCGCGGTGCCGCCCCAGGAAAGCGCGAATTCCCAACCGGTGAACCGGCAGATGCCGTAGGTCGCGCCCAGTCCGAGCAGGACGCCGACAAAGCCTCCCGCCAGGGACAGGATGAGCGACTCGGCCAGAAACTGCCCCTGAATGTCCCGGCGCGTCGCGCCCAGGGCGCGGCGGATGCCGATCTCCTTCCTGCGCTCCATCGCAGCGACGAGCATGACGTTCATCACCCCGACGCCGCCGACGAGCAGCGAAATGCCCCCTACCGCTCCGAGCAGCAGCGTATAGAGGCGCTTTTGCCGGTGCATCTGTTCGATCAGTTCCTCCGCGCTCAGCACCCGCAGCTTGGCCCCGGGCACGTGTTGTTCGAACCAGGCGCGGAGTTCTGCGGTGGCCTCGCGGTAATGCGTTCCCGGGCTCATGCGCGCCAAAATATCGCGCAGGCTCTCTCTCGGGGTCACGCGGGCAGCCGTTTCTATGGGGATGAAAGCGGTTTCGTTGACATCGAAGGGCCGCTGTCCGATGGCGGTCCGGCGCAATGTCCCGACAACGGTAAAGACGGTCTCCCCGATGCGCACGGTCTCGCCGACGGCCCGGCCTCCCCGCGCCTGCGCGAGCGCATTCGCAAGGTCCGCGCCGAGCGTGCAGAAATACCGGCCGCCGTCGAGCCTCGAGACGAAGCGCCCTTCGGCAAGGTCCAACCGCGCGAGCCCGGCGAACGCCGTCGTGGCCCCGCTGACGCGCGCGCGCGCCCTCTTCGTCCCGCCGAGCACGACATGCGATGAAGCGATCGTGTAGGGGGCGGCGCGGGCGATGGAGGGCAAGGCCACGATCCCCTGGGCGTCTGCAAGCGGTACCGAGACGCGCCCGGCTTCCCGGTTCTGCGGGCGCAACCGCACATTCAGGATGTCGGTGCCGAGCTCCTGGAACTGGCGGGCGGCCTCGGCGCGCGCGATGGTGCCGACCGAGATCATGCTGCTCACCGAGGCGACACCGATCGCGATCCCGATGAGCGCCAGGACGGCACGGTGTTTCGCCGTCATGAGACTGGAATACGCCTCCGCCAGATTGGCCCGGCCGAACGGTCCCACGCCTCTAACTCCGCTCCGGCGCGCAGGCCGGGGCGCCGGGGCGATTGCCGACCCTCCGACTCACGGCGCGACTACCCGGTCTCCGGGCGCGAGACCGCTCACGATCTCGACCGAATCGATCGTGGTGGTCCCGGTCACGACCTCGACGACACGCTCCTCCCCCGTTTCGCCATCGCGCACACGGACATGCGGGTTGCCTCGGGAGAGGTCCACCGCCCCCACCGGCACAACCAGGGCCCGGTCGTTTTCGTAAACCACGATCTCCATGTCGGCGGACATGCCGAGGCGCACCGCCTTGCGCTGCGCCTTGTCCAGCCTCTCAACCGTCGCCGCGATCCCGAATACCGGCAGGCTCCGCTGGCCCGGCGGCCGGAACGCCTGCGACGAAACATGCGCCACCCGCCCTTCGAGCACGATACCCGGAAAGGCGGGACCCGAAATCCGCACCGCATGACCCGGGCGGATGCGCCGGACCTCCACCTCGTCCACCTGTCCCGACGCCGTGACGCCCCCCATGTCGCCGATCGTGACGAGAGACTCCCCGGCTTCGACCTCGGTCCCCGCCGTCAGGGCGTCCCCGCGGCGCCCGGCTTCTTTGCCGAGCCGCAACACGACCCCGGCAACGGGCGCCGCCACCGTTGCGTTGCGCAGGATCTCCTCGATCCGTTCGAGATCGCCCCTGGCGTTCTCGAGTTCGAGGCGGGCGATCTCGCGGTTTTCCTGTCCCTTGGCAAGCACGGCCTTCAGGTCCTGCTCCGCCGATTCCAGGTCGAGAAAGCGGGTGCGACGCTCGCGTTCCGCCGACGCCTTCCTTGCCGCGGGCGCCAGCCCCTGCTCCACCAGAAAATCCGCTTCCGCAAGCTTGGTGTTCGACGCCTCGAGCGCGATCCGGGCCTTGGTCACGGCTCGCCTCGACCTGGACACCTCCGAGCCGTTCGGCCAGTCGGCCAGCTTGCGCATCTGCGCTTCCGCCTTGAGCCACGCCGCCTGCGCCTTCCGGTGCCGGGTCCGGACCTCGCCGACATTGAGCGCCAGCAGGGTCTGCCCGGCGGAAACGCTCTCCCCGAGCTTGACGTGGACCGTCTCGATCTTGCCCTCCACCGGGCTGGTCACTGCGACCTCGCGAAGCGGTTCGATCGCGCTCGCCACGGTAATCGTCGATGCGATGCGCCCCGGCTCCACGGTAAAGAGGCGTAGGTCGCCGGAAGCCCCCGCGGCCTCCGTCGACGCCGCGCTGAACAGGGCGAAAGGAGATTCGTCCCATAGCCAGACTCCGAAGCCGGCCGCAAGCACGCCCCCGCACAGGAAACCGGCCAGCCTGACCGCCCTGACCTTCCGAAGCAGCCCGCCGAGTCTGTCATTCCGCTCTTCCAGGCTGCGATAGGCGTCCTGCAATTCGCGGTGCTTGGCCTCGACATCCTTTGCCAGCGCGATTTCCTTCGCCCGCAGGCTTTCGAGCTCCGAGATATCGCTGAACACGGCGATGACGCCCCTTTGGACATCCCCGCCGCCGGACGGCTCGCGCAGATAGGACGTATCGACGGCCAGGGGCACCGTCCGTCCTCCTATAGAGACGGTCGCCACCCGCTGGTGGCCGACGGCGCCCTCGTGGATCGCCGCCAGAATGGCCTCGTTCAGTTCGTCGAACGCCTCGTCGGCGAAAAAGACCTCGGCGAAGCTCCTGTGCAGCACGGCATCGCGGTCGAGACCGAGAAGCCTCGAGGCAGCAGGATTGAAAGTCTCGATCCGTCCCTCGTCATCGACGAGCATGACGCCGCTTGTCATGCTCTCGCAGACGGCGCGGTAGATGGAAGCCGTGCCGTTCGGTCGCGTCGGCTCCGTCACCTCAGGAGGCTCCCGCGGCCATTCGCACCCGGCCGGGTCCGCTTTGCGGGTCGCAAGCAAAAGGGAGACGTTCGCACCGGCTCCAACCCGTCTCCATCGCCGGCGATGCGGACCATCCGCTCCCGCCCGCCAAACGCCGCCCCCCAATGCGAGGCGGCGTTCGGCAACATGCCTCCACCGCGCGGTGTTGGCGGCAAGGGCGGGCCCGGCCGGCTAGTCGTGAAACTCTCCGTTAATCACTTCCACTGCGGTGTACTCGTTGGCCCCATTGCACGCCGGAGCAACGCGAGCCGAATAGGTGGAACTGCCATCGCTGCCCGCCGACTCCGTGACGCAAATGGTGAGCAAGGGGACCTGCTCTATATCGAATACTGCCAATGACAGGGAGGGAGTCACGGTCACCGAACTGCGGCCCCCTGAGCCGTAGGTGACGTCGAAGCTGCAGGATGTCGTGATATCGCACTCGTGTCCCGTTATATTGTTGTTTTGGTCTGAAATCGCAACCTGCGTCATCACCGTGTTCGAGCAATACTGACTGGCGGTGCTTGATCGCCACTCGTTCTGGCAGCTTGCGGCTTCGGCCGGAGCGGCGACGCCAATCAGGCCGGCCAACGAGGCCGTTGCCATAAAGGCAAAGGCAATGAAGCGGTCTCTCACCCCCGCTCTCGTTCTGGACTTCATAACCGTCCCCTCCGCACTACTGTTGACCGTCAACGTGACAGGAAACTTCGATTCTTCCCTTATGGAACCGGTCCATTCATTCGGGAAGGTACCGCCCGTTCACCCACCGTATTCCGCCATAATCCTGCCATAGAAAAGGCTGTAAGACAACGTATAGACATCGGAAAATTGTGTAGTTTTCGAGATATAAAATACTACACAACATATGCCAATCATCTACAAATTCAGATTGCAATACAGGTGGCGAAGCGGCTTGAATCAGGAACCCCGGTTCCGACGTGTTCCCACCCCAACCTGTACAAGGCCCTGTGGCGCATTCCCGGCTTTCAAACATGGCCGCCTCTGCAAGGCGACAAAACCTGAGACTGCTTTGGGAGCAATTGTGGACGGTGAATTGACTTCGGGCTTTGGGACGTATGTGCGACGGGATTTTTCGGAGGATTTGCTACAATACGGCCAAGAGCATGCAACTGCACATAGAACCATGATAACTACAAATACACAAATTGAAACTGCATGATATGTCTGCAGGAATTGTGTCAAAATATCCCGATTTTATCCCAGATACTACAGCTTTTTTTTGTGAATATTTGGAGCTTAAAGAGATTGATGTTCCTGCAGAAATTCTTGATGATGCTGGTATGGTTTTGCGATGGAACGACTCCATTCGGAAACATTTGTGAAGAGCTTGGAGAGGTAACCATGAAGGTCCCGACGAAACCCGTTCTTGCAGGTTTGGCGCTTGCCTCGGTGCTGCTGGCCAGCGCGAACATGGCTACTGCTGAAGGCAGCGAATGCAGCGTCGACGACTGGAACGACGCCCCCGCTAGCGAATACTGCACCGGTGGGACAGTGACCGACTCTCACGCCATGGACGGCTGCGACGTCAGCGCGAGCTGCAGCGTCACGTTCGAGTACGGTCCGGGCGGGCAGGACAGTGCCACATTGACCCCGTCCGTGAGTCTCTCGGTCGAGCACGACGAGGTCGATGACATTGTCATCTGCATCGCTCCGCCGCAAGCGACGTCGGCAGCTTTCTCCGCACTGAATAACAGCGGGCACGGGTACACCGCCAGGGCCCGCGTCTCTCCTTGCAACGGCGGCGAAGCGACCGCGGCGGCCGCGGTCGACGGCCAGTTCAGCAACTGAGCGTCCGCCAACCGGAGTTTCGCATCGGAAGCGAACGTCCACGCGCTGGCCGCTCAGGAGCCCGCTCGGTCGATCACACACGCTCCGTTCGCGTCGAGACCGTCGCAACCCGCACCGATACGAATGCAGCGAGCATGGCGGACATGATTGAACCCCTGCTCAGAGAGGTAGTCCTACCGATGAAGATCACTTCTTTTTTGAAGCCGGTATTCATCCTTCCGCTCGTTTCCATACTGGCGCTGGCAGGCTGCGGCGGCGGAGGCGGCGGAGGCGGAGGCGGAGGCGGCGGAGCACCGCAACCGCCCGGGCCTGCGAATCAGCAATCCGGCAACCAACAGCAGGACCAGCAGCTTGGAAACCAGCAGCAGGACCAGCAACAAGATCAGCAGCTTGGAAACCAGCAGCCGGCAACCACTTTTACGAGCTTCACCGATACAGGATTCGGCCCGTGGATGGAGAACCAGTTCACGCTGGATGCAACAGTCAGTACTGGCCATGTTGAAAATGACCCCAACAATCCCGCTACGCTAAACGTCTTTTTTGGCAATACGAACCGAGACAGCGCAAAGCCGGCAAATCTCGCAAATGCGGAGTTTAACGGCAACGTCCATGGATGGAATTACACAACCAGCGAAAACCAGAGCGGTACGGTGGTCATTTCGTTCCGGGACAACGGCGCCAATGACCAATTTTCCTACTCGTTCACAGGCGTGCCCTTGAGGAATTCCGACGTCGGCTCCGTGGAAACAAACGTCGCTGCCAACGGCCTAGTGACCTCCTCGCAACAGATCGGGACTCCCGAAGAACGTAATATAGTGACCCAGACCATGCGTGGTTATTTCTACAGCAGCGGCGATATCGTGGGACTGGCAGTCCAGCAAGTGGACTTTAGTGATAACCCGCTCTTCAAGGGCTTGATCGAGGCGAGCCGGTAGTCCACGCGGTGAGTGAATTCGCAGCGCCGCAAAGGACCTGCGGAAGAATTCCGTGGGACCCTTTCCGGTTTCGAGGGGCGATGTCCCGGCGCTCGTCCCTGCAGGTCGCGGCGGCGCCAGCGTTCGGGACATAACAGGGCCTCCCCCGGCGTCGCAGCCTGCGAAGCCAGTCCGCCGGCTCTGCATCCTCATCCTCGGCCTGCTTGCCTTGCTGCCGGCTTCGGCCGCGTGGGGGACGGAGCCCGACGAAACCGTCCGACGCCTCCGCGCCGGCCTGGACGCCATTGCAGCGGCCCGACAGGGCGACGCCGAAGCGCGCGAAGCTCACCTGGACCGCGCCATCGCCTCCTTCCGTTCGATCCTGGTGAACCGCCCGAGCCAAGCCCGCGCCCGGCTCGAACTCGCCCGCGCCTTCTTCATGAAAGGCGAGGACAGGCTGGCGCGGCGGCATTTCGAGCGGGTTCTGGCCGGCAGACCGCCTGCGCCCGTCGCCGCCAATATCCAGCGCTTCCTGCAAGTCATCCGCGCCCGGCGGCAATGGAACGCGCATTTGAGCCTCGCGCTCGCGCCGGACAGCAACCTCAACACGGCTTCGGATGCCGATAAAGTCTGGCTCGACACGCCCTTCGGGCGTCTGCCATTCGCCCGCCCGGGCGACACCGCGCCCAAATCCGGCATCGGCCTTTCCGTCTGGAGCGGAGGGGAATACCAGCATCCCCTCAATGCGCACTGGCGGCTGCGCGCCGGGGCGGACGCCTCCGTCCGCGAATACAAGGGCCGGCGTTTCGACAGCCACTCCGCCGCCGCCTATCTCGGGCCCCGCTGGCTGGTCGACCCGCGAACCGAGGTGAGCCTGCTCGCCACGGCGCAGCGGAATTGGACGGCCGGCACGCCGGGGACCGACCGGTACGGCCTCCGCCTGGAGGCGGGGCGGCGCCTGACGCCGCGCCTGTCGGTTCAGGCTCGCGCCGGGCTCCGCCTGCGCAATTGTCGGGACTGCGACCGGTTCGACGGCCGAGAGGGCGAGGCCGAGCTCGGCTTGAACTGGGTGGCGCTGCCGACCCTCAGGGTCGGCGGCAATGCCGGCTGGAGCTGGAGCCGCGCCGAGGCAAAATACCGGCGAAGCGACGGGCCGCGGTCCAGCCTGGTGGCGACGCTGGCCTTGCCGCTCGGTTTCACGGTGAGCGCGGGCGTCGCCATGCACTGGACGAATTACGAAGGCGACGGCGCCCGCCACCGCACCATCGACCGCAGGCCGCGCGAGGACAGGACGCGGAAGCTCACGATCTCGGTCCTCAATCGTGCCGTCACCCTGTTCGGGTTCAGCCCCCGCGTGTCCCTCGTCAACGAGAATAACGAGACCAACGCCCAGGCGCTCGACTACGAGCGCAATCGCGGCGAACTCAGCTTCGTGCGCCAATTTTGACGCCGCTGCCCGCGGCCAGGCCGGTTGCCGATCCATACCCGATGCGGAAGGGTCGGGTTTTGCTGCGGTGGGGATCGTTCCATCCGCGGGGTCCCGGGCGGGCGAACGCGGGCAACCGGACGCTGACTAGAGCATGATCCATTCCAACTGGAACGACTGCATTTGGCGGGTAGCGTCGGGCCTTGACCTCATTCGTCACCCCGGCCCCCGAGCCGGGGTCCATCCATGACTCTCGATGCCGCCGCTGCCGGTGGAGAGCCGGCTCAACCGCTGAGGCCTGCCCCGGACCCCGATCCGGGGCTGCCGCCAGAACCGAGGCTGGACCCCGGCTTCCCCGCTCGGGGGCGAGGACAGGCGGGGGCCGGGGTGACGGTTAAGGCTATACAAACGACACTGTTTCAAGCCGAATGGATCGTGCTCTAAAACCGGGAAATCACGCGGAAGGCGGCGGCGTGCTCCGGCGGCGCGTTTCGCCGGAAGGCGCTCTCTAGCCGCCGCACTTCGAGGGCAAGTTCCAGCGCGACGCCTTCAGGCGCTGCGCCGCCAAACGTCAGCCGCCATCCGAGGCTGTAGTCGCGCGCGGGACCGGACAAGCCGACGGCGATCTCCGGCGTGGCGGTAAACCGGTCGCCGAAGGCGGGGAAGCCGTATCCGAAGCGCGCCTCCAGCCGCCTGTCCTGAAGACGGCCCCCCTGTTCGCCGGTCGCCGGCCCCGTCGATGTCCGGCGCGTGAGCAGCGTATCGGCGCCGCGTTGCGCCGCGTCGCCCATGGTTTGGGTCAGGCTCAGGCGCGGCCCCCGGTCGCCCGTTACCGGGTCCCAGGCGAAGGAACCCGACAGCCCTCTTTCGCGGAAGCCCTCCGCCTCGTGGGCCAGCAGAGCGCGCCCGCGCAGCTCCGCGCCCAGGCCGCGCTCGGCGTCTTGCCATGCCAGCCCGGCGCCGATTTCAGCGCCGAAGCCGGTTTCCGCGTCGCCGCTGTCATGGCGCAGGCCGATCTCCATGCCCGGCGTCAGCACCGAGCCGTCGCCGAGCAGGAACGGCCGCGATCCTTCGATCCCGAGCCGGAGCCGCGTGACCTCGGCCTTGGCGGCCGCCAGGTTGCCGCCTGCCCCGGATACCGGGTCCGATGCCGTGCGCACGGTCATGGCATCGGTCTTCACCGCCAGCGTGACACCGTCATCGCCGCCGTCGAGCGCCACGCCGCGCAGCCCGATCGCCGCCATCCGGAGATCGAGGTCGGTTCGGACCGCCCCGGCGCGGGCGCCGTCCTCCGTGCGCGGGTCCAGCGTCAGGCTGCCGTCGCCGTAGCCCGCCACGCCCCACACCGAGAGCCGCTCGCTCAAGGCATAGCGCGTCCAGGGCCATACCCCGGTGAGCGACGCGCTTATCGTGCCGGCCCCCGCGCCCCGGTAGCCGCCGTCGCTCCGGCTGTGCGAAATCACCAGCCCGGTCGTCCAGCGCCCGCGCGTCCAGTCCGCGCCCAGCATGCCACCCGCCACCTCGCCGTCGACCGTCACATCGCCCCCCGCCTCGGCGCCGGCAGCGTCGCGGCCGGCAAAGCGCGTCACCGCGCCCCGGCCCCAGACCGAGACGAGGCCCCCGCCGCCGGTCGCCGCGGTCAGCGCGAACGACGCGCCAGGCAGCAGCTCGCGCCCGCTCATCGACTCCCCGGGACCGGAGGCATCGGCCTCGCCGGACGTCGGATCCCCTTGCGGGCCGGTTGCGAACGCCGGGCCGGAGCCGATCCGCCGCCCGGCGACGTGGGCCTCGACGCCGGGCGCCGGCTTGGCCTGCATCCGCTCGTCCACCGCATCCAGCACCTGTTCCGCCACCGTGCGCCCGAAGCGTCCGATCCACGCTCTCGGCATGGGGTCGGTGTTCCAGATCGTCCCATACGCGGTCTCGCGCCTCAGGCGCACCCGCGCCGACGGGCGCGGGTTGGACAGCGTCAGCGTCATCGTTTCCGGTTTCTCGTCATGGCTGTCGTCGAGCACCGGCACGGAAATCG
>JAJDVH010000154.1 GCA_022826185.1 Alphaproteobacteria bacterium | reverse complement strand
GCTCCGCTTCCAGGAAGACGCCTGCCTGCAATGCGGGCTCTGCGTGCAGGTCTGCCCGGAAGATGCGGTATCGCTGGAACCGCGGCTCGACCTTTCCGACGCCGCCCTGGAACAGCGGGTTCTCAACGAGGAAGAGCCCTACGAGTGCATCGAGTGCGGCAAGCCCTTCGGGGTGAAATCCACCGTGGAGCGGATCGTCTCGCAACTGGCGGGCAAGCATTCCATGTTCGCCGGTTCGGAGGCCTCGCGCCTGATCCGCATGTGCGACGACTGCCGCATCAACGCGCAATACCACTCCACCGACAATCCCTTCGCCATGGGCGAGCGGCCGCGTGTGCGCACGACCGAGGACTATCTCCGCGACCGCAGCAAGGATCACTGATTTATAAGTATCGGAACATTGATTTCCCTGTTCCGATCTGCTTCACTCCCGGCCATGGAAGTGAATCTCGACACGGCTCTTTCCGCCGCCACCCTTGTCGGACTGGTGGCCCTGTTCTGGCGCATGACGCGGGATATGCGCGAGGTCTCCGAACGGCACAGCCAGGACATGCGGGACATGTCGGAGCGGCACAGCCGCGACATGCGCGAACTGGCCGGCCGCGTGTCCCGGCTCGAAGGACTGCTTGAGGGCTTGCTGCACCGGAACGCCGCACCGAAGGCGCCGGGCGAATAGTCCCCGTCCGTCCTTCCTCCTCCTGCAACGCCGGTCGTTGACGGCGGGCCGGAAAACCGCCGAGGACCAGCCGGAAAAGCCCTTGGCCGCAAACCGGGGATACGGATAGTCTTCCGTTCCGCCGCGCCGGCGGATCGGCAGCAAAGGGAGGACGCGATGAACACGGCTGTACAGACCCCGTTCACGGCTCCCGTGGTGGAGCGCCTGTCGGTCCGGGTGGTGGTCGATTCGCACTATGAACGCTTCCTGCCGCGCGCCGAGCACGGTCATGTCACCATCGAGCATGTGGGCCAGATCCCCGGCCGGCCGATGACGACGCTCGCCGGCGAATGGGGCCTGGCGCTCCATCTCGAATCGCGCGCGGGCGGCGCGAACGCGCAATACATGCTGGATTTCGGCTTCACGCCGGAGATCATCAACCGCAACACCTCGCTGCTGGACATCGACCCGGCGAAGCTGGACGGGCTGATCCTGAGCCACGGCCACCGCGACCATTATGGCGGGATGGACGGTTTCGTGACGCAGCACCGCAAGGCGATGAAGGGCGACCTCGCGCTCTATGTCGGCGCGGAGGAGGCGTTCTCGGTGCGCTGGGTGCCGACCGGGCCGCCGCCGAAGCCCGGGGGCAAGCGCGAATATGTCTGCTGGGGCGCCCCCGACCGGACGAGCCTGGTGGCGCAGAACGTGGTTCCCGTCTGCTGCCCGCACCCGCATGCCCTGCCCGGCCCCTTCACCACGGGCTACATAACCCGCGACACTTTCGAGGAGGTCACCGGCGGCTCGATGCTGGCGCCCTACGACCATTTCTCCGAGGCGGAGCGCCGGGGCGAGCTGGTACGCGACAGCCACCCGGAGGAGCACGCGACCTGCTACATCGTCCAGGGCCGGGGCCTGGTCGTGATCTCGTCCTGCGGCCATGCCGGCATCGTGAACTCCGTGAAGACGGCGATGGCGGTCTCCGGCGTGGACAGGCTCCATGCCGTCATCGGCGGCTTCCACCTGGCGACGGCCAAGCCCGACTATATCGAGCACACCGTGGACGAGCTTGAGCGCCTGGCCCCGGACGTGGTGGTCCCGATGCACTGCACCGGCGCCGCCTTCATCGAGGCCATGCGCCGGCGGATGCCGGAGCGGCTGGTGGCCTCCAATCTGGGCTCCCGCTTCACCTTCGGGGTGTAGCGGTCCCGGTCCCCGCTAGAAGCCCCGGTCGCCGGGTCGGGCGAGCGCGCGGCGGACGATTGCCCGCATGAGGTGGACGACGGCCGCATTGTCTTCCACAGGCACGCCATCGACGGCGGCGATCACCTTGCCGCTGCCGCCGTCCGTCAACCCGAGCTCGACGCCAAGGGCGGTGATGGCGCACTCCTCCTCCGGCGTGTGGCACAGTTCCGGATCGCCCCGCCTGAGCGCGAGCGCCGCAACGAGCCCGTAGCAGCCGATGTTGGACGATGTCCCGACAACCAGGACATCGGCCGGCATCACCGTGAAGATGCCGCCGCCGCACTCCGTCTTCTCCTTCAGGTTGAACTCGGGCATCCGCGCGCAAAGCGTGTCGTGGATCCTGCCGAAGCCGATCTCGTTGCCGCCGTCCCCCACGCCGAGCGTCGGCTTGCCGGCGGCGGTCATCGTCTTGAACAGATGGTCCACATTCGCCCGGAAGGGATGCCGGGGCGTTCCGGTGACGCCGTAGAGATTGCCGTTGGGATTGCCGCCATGGCGCTCCACGGCCACCGCCACATCCAGCTCGGCAGCGATGGCGTCCTGCTGCACGGTATCGCGAAGCCCGAGCCGCACGGTTGGCGCGTCGAGGCCGTAACGCGCGGCCAGGGCTTCGATGGGCGGCGCGGCCGGCGGGTCGGTATAGAAGCTGACCCGGTGCCCCATGGCCACAAGAGCGCGGGCCAGCACGACCGAGCCCAGCGGACCGTCATTCTCGCCGGCCGGCATGTGGTCGGGCACGGCGGCCCCCGTGACGATCCCGACACGGGCCGGAGGCCGGTCGAGCAGCTCGGCCCCGGCAAGGGTGAGCGGCCGGCCCTCGGCTTCGCGGGCCGCTTCGTAGAGGCCCGTCTTGACACCGTGCGGCAGCGCCGCTCCCTGGATCTCCAGACAGGAGAGCCGGTCCAGATTTTCACAGGCTGCTTCGGCGCTCGCTTCCACTTGTTCGGCCCTTCCTTTCTTGCGGTCCGGCCCAGCATGAAGGCGCGGGCCCCCAAAACAAAATTCGGGCTAGACTGGCGGGCGTTCCGAGGAAGGTTGGCGAATGTCAGACGCCGTGCATCCCGGCTGGGCCGTTTACGATCTTGACCGGCTGCTTGCGAACCTCGCCGCGATTCGCGGCCGGTGCGCTCCCGGCCAGTCCTTCATCGCCGCGCTCAAGGGCAACGCCTACGGTCACGGCGCGGTTCCTGTTGCGCGGGCGCTCGACGGCGAGGGGCTCGCGGCGTTCATGACCGGATCCTTCGACGAAGCCTGCAGCCTGCGCACGGAAGGGCTCCGCACGCCGGTCGTCATGTTCGCGGGCGCGCTGCCGGAGGGCATGGCCGACCTGGTTCGCACCGGGCTGGTGCCGACAATCGTGGACCGGGCGGGCGCCGAAGCCGCCGCGCGCGCGGCGGCGCCGGGGGAGGCGGCCCCGGTCTATGTCAAGGTCAATGCCGGGCTCGGCCGGCTCGGCGTGCCGCTCGAAGAGGCCGAGGCTTTCCTTCTCGATCTTGCCGCCATGCCGGGCCTCGAGGTGCAGGGGCTCTATACGCATCTGCCTTTCGGCGATGCGCACGGACGCGACTGGGCAGCGGGCAGGTTCGCCGCCTTCGATGCGCTGCTCGCGCGCCTCGAAGAGCGCGGGCTGGCGCCGCCGGTCACCCAGGCGGGCGCCAGCGCCTCCGTCGCCGCCGGACTGCCCGACCGGTCCAATGCGGTCTGCGTCGGCCATCTGCTCTACGGCCTGTCGCCCTTCACCGACGCCTCGGTCGCGGACGTGTCGGCCTACCGGCCCGTCCTGGCCGAGGTCGGAAGCCGGCTGGTGCAGGTCTCGGACCATCCCCAGGGAAGCGATATCGCAGTCGCCGGCAGCTACGGAATACGCCGCGGCCGCCGCACCGGCGTCGCGCCCGTCGGCGCCGCCCAAGGATTGGCCCGCCCCGCGCCGGGCAGCCGGCCGGAGGCGCTGATCCGCGGGCGGCGGGCGCCGGTCCTGGCCGTGTCGCTGGAGCACCTGACCCTCGACCTCTCGGATGTCGAGGAGGCCGCTGCCGGCGATGCCGTGCTGCTGCTCGGCGGGGAGGGCGACGCCGCCATCGGGCTGGCCGAGTTCGCAGCCTGGTCCGGGAGGCGGGCGCTCGACACGGTCCTGGCGCTCTCGGGCCGTCTGGCCGCGCATTATCGCGGCAGGGCGGGCGGCGCTACTCGTATTTGAGCGGCTCGGCGAGCTCCGCCGGGGCGAGCGAGGCGGCGTAGGCCAGGATCGCGTCGATGTCGTCGAGCGTGATCTCCAGCGGCGCGATCGGCGGCGGACGCGCCTCGTCGAAGGGCGGCGTGACGCCGGGAACCTGCGTGAAGGCCGGATGCGGGTTGAGCGTGAAGAACGCCCGGAAGCGCCGCTCCCAGTCGCCGAGCGTGCGCAGCACGGCGAAGGACGGCGTCGAGTCGATGCCCCCCATGCGGTTCTTCTCCCCGACCACATGGCAGCGCCCGCAATTGACCAGCGCCAGCCGTTCGCCCGCCAGCACGTCGCCCGTCACCGCCGGGCCCTTCACTTCCACCTTGGCCCCCGCGGCGGGTTCGTAGAGCGCCTTCCCGTCCGGCGCGAAGGACGCCACCGTGCGCTGGCCGATGTCGGAGACGAGCCAGTCGAGGAAGCGGCCCGCCAGCGCCTGTTTCGCGCCTGCGCCGGCGCCGGCCAGATAGACCGTCTCCCCGCCGCGGAAGACCGGGCGGCCCCCATCCACGGCGGGGCCGATCAGCACCTCCGCCTCGATGCCGGGTTCGAGCGGGACCGGGGTCGTGCGGATGCCGGTCTTCAGCGAGAAGCGCGGCAGCATGTGCTTCAGCAGCCCGCTCCCGATCAGCTCCGGGCTCGCCGCCACCGTTATGCGGCGCTCCTCGGCCTCCGCGCCCGCCGCCGCCAGCATCAGCACCGCGGCCAGTTCGAGTCTCCACCGGATCGACATCGCCATTCCTCCCGCGCCGAGGAAGCGGCTAGCCTAGCCCGGATTTCCCGCCGGGGTCACGGCCGGCATCGCCGAAACCGGCCAGTCCGCTTCAAACTGCCGGATCGGCCTTGATTGCGCCGTACCCCGCTTCTAGCTTCGGACGCCAACGAACGGAGCGGCGCGGCTGTGGCGAGCATCACGATCCGCAAACTCGACGACGAAGTGAAAAGCCGCCTTCGCATGAGAGCGGCCGGGAACGGCCGGTCGATGGAAGAGGAAGCGCGCGTCATCCTGCGCGAGGCCGTCGGGCGCGAACCGAAGACGCAGAATCTCGTTACCGTCATTCGCTCCCGTTTCGGGCCCGAGAACGGCGTGGACCTGGAACTGCCCCCGCGGGAACCCATCCGCGAACCGCCCCGCTTCGATTGAGCAGCGGCGATGATCGTGCTGGACACCAATGTCGTGTCCGAACTCATGCGAAAGGCTCCCGACCCCGCCGTCGAGGCATGGGCTTGGGGATACGCTGCTGAGGACCTGTTCTTCTCGGCGATAGGGGAAGCGGAACTGCGATACGGGGCAGCCATCGCGCCGCAAGGCCGACGACGGGAGACGTTGCTGTCGGATATCGAAGCCACTCTGCGCGAAGCCTTCGAGAACCGGATTCTCCCCTTCGACAGCGACGCGGCACGGGCCTATGCGGAGATCGTTGCCGCGCGCCGGGCCGCGGGGCGCCCGGTCTCCCAATTGGATAGCCAGATCGCCGCAATCGCCCGGTCGCGCGGCATGGCGGTGGCGACGCGCAATGTCCGCGACTTCGAGGGGGCGGGAATCGTCATCGTCGATCCATGGGGAGGCGCGTAGGCGGCTTTTCCCGGGCGGTCCCAAGGTCTGACGGCTCCGGTCCGACGCCGCGCGGACTCTGCGGGGAGTCTTCGCTAAACTCCGCTAAACTCGCGTGAAACCGGACGGCGGAGCAGGAGGAGGTTCCCATGAGCGGCGATTTCAACATGTCGATGCGCAAGTTCCTGAAGCAGGTCGGCGTGACCTCCCAGCAGGCGATCGAGGAGGCGATGCGCAACGCCGGGGTGGAGCGGACGGCCGGGAAGAGCTTTACCGCCCGCATAGTGCTGACCATCGACGGGCTCGATCTCAGCCACAGCGTCGAGGGGCGCATTGACGGGAAGGCCGGATGACCGCAACGCGCGAGGAGGTGCTGGCGGCGCTCAAGGGCGTCACCGACCCGATCAGCGGGCAGGACCTCGTCTCCGCCGGCCCGGTGCGGGCGCTGACCGTCGATGCCGGCACGGTGCGCTTCGTGCTGGAGATCGACCCGGCGCGCGCCGACCTCATGGAAGGCGTGCGGGCCGAGGCGGAAGCCGCCGTGCGCGCGGTGCCGGGCGTCGAGCAGGTGTCCGCCGTGATGACCGCCCACCGCGAGGCCGCGCCGGGGCCGGAGCTCAATATCGGCCGCCGCTCCGAGCCGCAGGGGCCCCGGCAGATTCCGGGCGTGGACCGCATCGTCGCCATCGCGTCGGGCAAGGGCGGCGTCGGCAAGTCCACCGTGACCGCCAATCTGGCCGCGGCGCTGGCGGCCGAGGGACGCCGGGTCGGGCTGCTCGACGCCGATGTCTACGGCCCGTCGCAGCCGAGGATGCTCGGCGTTTCCGGCCGCCCGGCCTCGCCCGACGGCAAGACCATCCTGCCGCTGCGCAACCACGGCGTCACCATGATGTCCATCGGGCTGATGACGCGCGAGGACGAGGCGGTGGTCTGGCGCGGGCCGATGCTGATGGGCGCGCTGCAGCAGATGATGAACCAGGTGCAGTGGGGCGCGCTCGACGTGCTGCTGGCGGACCTGCCGCCCGGCACGGGCGACGTGCCGATGACGCTCTCGCAGAACGCCGAGGTCACCGGCGCCATCGTCGTCTCCACCCCGCAGGACGTGGCCTTGCTGGACGCCCGCAAGGGCGTGGACATGTTCCGCAAGATGTCCGTGCCGATCCTCGGCATGATCGAGAACATGAGCACGCATATCTGTTCCAATTGCGGGCATGAGGAGCATCTGTTCGGCCATGGCGGCGTGCGCGCCGAGGCCGAGAAGCTCGGCATCCCGCTGCTCGCGGAGATCCCGCTGGCGCTCGGCATCCGGCTCGCGTCCGACGGCGGCGCGCCCATCGTGGTGTCGAAGCCCGCCTCGCCGGAAGCCGCGGCCTTCCGCCAGGTCGCGCAGCACCTGATCGAGACCGGGGCCGGATGAGCGAGCCCGTCTTCCCGCCACTGTTCAGGGGCGAGGCGGTCGGGGGCCGCGTCGATCCCTTCGCCAAGGCCTGCTCCTCGGCGGCGCTCGGCTGCGACGGCGGAACGATCTTCTACAACATCGCCGCCGACTGGCTGAAGGCGGCCATCGTGTTCGCGCCGGAAGTGCCGCTGGAGGACGCGATGGCGATGCTGCCGGCCTGCGGGGTCGGGTTCCAGAATGCGCTCGGCGCGCTGGCGCCGCCGGAAGTCGCCGTGCATCTCACCTGGGAGGGCGGCATCCTGGTGAACGGCGCTGCCTGCGGGCGGCTGCGCGCCGCGGCCTCCGACTGCGCGCCCGACGAGGTGCCCGACTGGCTGGTCGTCGGCCTCGAAGTGCCGCTCATCGCCGAGGACGCGGACGCGCCGGGCGCCGCGCCGGACCGGACCTCGCTCTATGAGGAGGGCTGCGTGGAGGTCGCGCCCGATGCGCTGCTGGAGAGCTGGTCGCGCCACACGCTGGTCTGGATCAACCGCTGGTCCGACGATGGCGCGGCGCCGCTGCACGGCGAATGGCGCGGCCTTGTCCACGGCATCGGCGAGGAGGTTTCGGTCGGCGGGCGGACGGGCCTCTTCGTCGGCATAGACGAGCGCTTCGGCATGCTGCTGCGCGATGGCGGGACGACGAGCCTGCTGCCGCTCTCCGGCCTGCTGGAGCGGGGAGGAGACAAGTGAATCTCGCGCGCGCCATCCATTTCGACGAAAGCGACCTGCGCATCTTCCACAGCCCGGCGCGCACGGGCGAGTGGTGCGTTCCGGGCGGCTTCGAGTTCTCCGACTGGTCCGAGGCGGACCTTGTCGGCAAGGCGCGCCAGGCCTTCGCCAATGGCTGGCTCGGCGTCGAGACCTTCGGGCGCGTCACCTTCGTCGCCGTCACCGCGGTCCGCGAGGAGGAGCTGGAGGCGCTGGCCGTCAGGCTCGCCGAGCATTTCGTCCGGGTTTACGGCGCGCCCTCGGTCGAGGCGGCGCTGCCCGTCGCCAGGGAGGAAATGGCGCACATGGCGGAGCTCTGCGAGGACCACGACCCCAACACCCTGCTGACCGTCGCGCGCGAACTCACCGAAGCCGGCGTGCGCGAAAGCTTCCGCTCCATCAAGCCCCAGGACGCGGGCCTCGACCAATTCGCCATCCATGGCGATCTGGAGGGGTGAGGACAGACAGCGACCCGTTATACCGGCAGTTGTTGACCGGAACCGATGGCGGAGCCACCCCCACCGTCGCCCCGGCCCCCGAGCCGGGGCCCATCTCCGGCTCCCGACGCCACCACAGCCGGTGGAGAACAGGCTCAGCCGCTGAAGCTGCCGCGAGGACCGAAGCTGGGCCCCGGATCAAGTCCGGGGCGACGATATGGGCCGCAGTCTTCACATGAGTCCCAAGTCGATGCCGTCAGTATTACCCTTCACCCTCCCCCAGCCATCGCGCCAGCGCCTTGCCGGGGTCGGGGATTTCCTCGATTGAGGTGTACCAGTGGTCCTCCCAGCCGGTGGCGGGGAGGCCGGCGAAGACCATGAGGTTGAGGGGGTATTGCTCGCTGTCGGTGCAGCGGCGGAAATCGTCGCGGAAGAGGAACACCGGCTTGTCCCAGGCGAACGCCAGGCCGAGCTCCACCATCACGCCCTCGTCCGGCGGGCAGCCGTTCACGACCGCGAACAGCCCGTCCGCGTCCTTCACATCGCGCATGTCCGCCTGCGCGATGCGCCAGGCCCAGCCGGCTTCGGCGCGGTCGATCTGGTTGTTGCGCCGGAAGGGCTCCCACACCTCCGCTCCGGCCGCCTCCAGCGCCGCTTCCAGCGCCCGGAGCGGCCCCTCTTTCTGCTGCGCCGAGAAGCCGTAGGGGTTCGCCAGGTAAAGCGTCTTGCGCGCGCTCATCTCCGCTTCCTCTTCATGGACCGCCCTGCCCGGCCTGCCGTAAGCCTCAGCAATCGTTCAGATGGCAGGCCGAATGGCGGCCGGGCGCGATCTCCCTCAGCGCCGGCGCCTCCTCCCGGCAGCGCTTCGTGGCGTGCGGGCAGCGCGGGTGGAAATGGCAGCCCGTCGGCGGGTCGAGCGGCGAGGGAATCTCGCCCTTGACCGGCTCGTAAATGCGCCGGCGGGCATCCAGCTTCGGCGCGCCGGCCAGCAGCGCCTTCGTGTAGGGATGGTTCGGCCCGTCGAACAGCGGCCCCGTCGGCGCCGACTCGACCACGCGGCCGAGATACATGATGACCACCCGGTCGGAGATATGCTCCACCACGCTGAGGTCGTGGCTGATGAACAGGTAGGTAAGGTCCAGGTCCCGGCGCAAGTCCATGAAGAGGTTGAGCACCTGGGCCTGGATCGAGACGTCGAGCGCCGCCACGGCTTCGTCGCAGACCAGGAATTCCGGGTTGACCGCCAGCGCCCGGGCAATGCCGATGCGCTGGCGCTGGCCGCCCGAGAACTGGTGCGGGTAGCGGCGCTTGAAGGCCGGGTCCAGCCCGACGCGGCGCATGGTGGCGTCGATATAGTCGCCGCGTTCGCCCTTGGAGACGATGCCGTGCAGCAGCGGCGCCTCGCCGACGATATCCTCCACCCGCATCCGGGGGTTGAGGGAAGCGAACGGGTCCTGGAAGATCATCTGCACCTGGAGCGCGGCCTCGCGCGCTTCGCGGCCCTGCAATGTCCTCAGGTCCCGGCCCCGGTAGAACACCGCGCCCTCGGTCGGCTCCATGATGCCGGCGACGATCCGCCCGAAGGTGGACTTGCCGCAGCCCGACTCGCCGACGAGCCCGACCACCTCGCCGCGCTCGACGGAGATCGTCACGCCGTCGAGCGCATGCACGGTTTCCTCATGGACTTCGGCGCCCAGCCGGCCGGCCAGCCGCGCCGCCAGGTCGGGCGTCTTCACAAAACGCTTGCTGACCTCGCGCGCCTCGATCAAGGCGCCGCCTCCAATTGCGGGTGGTGGCAGCGCAGCTCGCGGCCCGGCAGCGGATGCGAGGTCTCCGGTTCGACGAGGCAGGCGCCGTCCGCCGCCGGGCAGCGCTCCCGGAAGGCGCAGCCCGGGGCCAGGTTCAGCAGCGAGGGCGTCATGCCGGGAATCTGGAACAGCCTGCCGCCGCGCGTATTGCGGCTCGGCACGGAGCCGATCAGCCCGCGGGTATAGGGATGCGCCGGGCGGTCCACGATGTCGCCGGTCTCGCCCTGCTCGACGATGCGCCCGGCATACATGACGGAGATGCGGTCCGCGATGCCGGCCACCACGGCGAGGTCGTGGGTGATCCAGATCATCGCCGCGCCGGCCTCGCGGCAGAGCTTCTGCGCCTCGTAGAGGATCTGTCCCTGGATGGTGACGTCGAGGGCCGTGGTCGGCTCGTCGGCGATGATGAGGTCGGGCCGGTTGAGCAGCGCGATGGCGATGGCGACCCGCTGGCGCATGCCGCCGGAGAACTGGTGCGGATAGGCCCGGAGGCGTTCGTCCGGCGAGGGAATGCCGACCTGGCCGAGCGCGTCGCGCGCCATGCCCCGCGCCTCCTCCTTCGAGACCGCATTGTGGGCAAGCACCGCCTCCACCATCTGCGTCTCGATGCGCAACACCGGGTTGAGGGTCATCATCGGGTCCTGGAAGATCATCGCGATGCGGTTGCCGCGCAGGCCGCGCATCCGCTCCGCGCCCAGTCCGACCAGGTCCTCGCCATTGTGGAGGATGCGCCCCTCCACCACCCGGCCCGGCGGGTCCACAAGCCCGATGATGGAGAAGCCGGTGACCGACTTGCCGGAGCCGGACTCGCCGACCAGCCCCATGATCTCGCCGCGCCCGACCTCGAAGCTCACCCCGTCCACGGCCTTGACGACGCCCGCCTTGGTGAAGAAATGCGTCTTCAGGCCGTCGACGGCCAGGGTCGCGTTCGCTGCCGCCATGGGGCTATTTCTGCAATCGCGGGTTCAGCACGTCGCGCAGCTGGTCGCCCACCAGGTTGATCGAGACGATGGTGACGAGCAGCGCCACGCCCGGATAGACGCTGATCCAGTATTTCATGCTCAGCATGTATTCGAAGCCGTTGGCGATCAGCAGGCCGAGCGAGGGTTCGGTGATCGGCAGGCCGATGCCGAGGAAGCTCAAGGTCGCCTCCAGCGCGATGGCGTGCGCGGTCTGGACCGTCACCACCACGATCAGCGGCGGCATGCAATTGGGCAGCAGGTGGCGGAACAGGATGCGCCGGTGGCCGAGGGCAAGGCAGGAGGCGGCGTCGATATATTCCTTGGAGCGTTCGACCAGCGCGCTCGCGCGCACGGTGCGCGCGTAATAGGCCCATTGCACGGTCACGAGCGCGATCAGGATCTTGTCCACGCCCTTGCCCAGCACCGCCAGCAGCACCAGCGCCACCAGGATCGAGGGGAAGCTCAGCTGGATATCGACGATGCGCATGATGAGCGTATCGACGCGCCCGCCGAAATAGGCGGCCGCCAGGCCGACGGCGCAGCCGATGGCCATGGCGATGACGCCGCTCATCACGCCGACGCCGAGGCTGATCCTGAGCCCGTAGCAGATCGCGCTGACGAGGTCGCGCCCGGCGCCGTCCGTGCCGAGCCAGAACACGCGCCCGTCGAACGCCTCGGCGCCGGGCGGCATGTGCGAATCGAGCACGCTCACCTGGGCGAGGTCGTAAGGGTCGGTCGGCGCGATCCAGGGCGCGAACAGCGCGATGAAGGCGATGACCGCGAACACGGCCAGCGCGGCCGTTGCGATGCGGCTCTCGAAAAAGTCCGAGGCGAACCGCCGGAACGGGGTTTCGACGGCGACGGCCTGCGCCCGCCTTTCGGTGCGGGCGCTCATGCGCGGGCGTCCTGGAGGCGGACCCGCGGGTCGAGGACGGAATAGACGATATCCACCAGCAGGTTGATGATGACGAACATCAGCACCACGATCATGAGGTAGGCGACCACCACGGGCCGGTCGAGTTCGTGGAGCGAGTCGATGATGAGCTTGCCCATGCCGGGCCAGGCGAACACCGTCTCGGTCACCACCGAAAAGGCCACGAGGCCGCCGAATTCGAGGCCGAGCACGGTCACCACCGGGATCATGATGTTCTTCAGCAGGTGGACCAGCACCACCCGGCTCTCGCTCAGCCCCTTGGCGCGCGCGAACTTGATGTAGTCCTGGTGAACGACCTCGCGCGTGCCGGCGCGCGCCAGACGAATGACGAGCGAGAGCTTGAACAGCGACAGGTTGATCGCCGGCAGCAGCAGGTGCTGCAGGCCGTCCCAGGTGAGGAAGCTGACCTGCATGCCGAGGAACGGCACCGTGTCGCCCCGCCCCGTCGAGGGCAGCCAGCCCAGCATCACGGCGAACAGCATGATCATCATGATGCCGACCCAGAAGCTGGGCAGGCTGAAGCCGAGGATCGAGCCCGCCATGATCGCCTTGGACGATGGGGCCTCCGGTCTGAGCCCGGCGATAACGCCGAGCGGGATGCCGAGCACGACGGCGATCAGCAGCGCCGCGATCGCAAGCTCGAAGGTCGCCGGCATGCGCTGCACGATCAGCTGCAGCGCCGGCTCGCCGAAGATGAAGGACTTGCCGAGGTCGCCCTGGAGCGCGTTGACGACGAAATAGCCGTATTGCTCATGCACCGGCCGGTCGAGGCCGAGGTCGCGCATGACGCGCTCGATCTCGGCCTGGTCGGCTTCCGGGTTGATGAGCATGTCCACCGGGTCGCCGACGATGTTGACGCCGACGAAGACCAGCAGCGACATCACCGCGACGACGACCGAACTCTGCATCAGCCGCCGGATAATGAAGACGGTCATGGAGCCTCGGCGCTTCCGCGAGGGCGCGCGGACGGCGGCGGCGCCGCCGCCCGCACGGTTCCCGCTACTTGTCGGAGGTCACGCCCATGGCGATGGTGCGCTCGTCCGCCCGCGCGGTGTAGGACAGGCCCTTCTTCCCGGCCCAGGTATTGACCTGGTAGTGGGTCGGGATGATGCCCTGGTTGCGCCCGATGGCGAGCTCCGTGGCCCCCTGCAGCAGCTTGAGGCGCGCATCGTCATCCACCGTCGCCAGCGCGTCCTCGATCAGCTTGTCCACCTCGGCGTCGGAATGCCGGCCGCGGTTGGACGCGCCGAAGCCCCGGTCCTTGTCATAGGTGTGGAGCAGGGAGCGCAGCGGCGAGGAGGACTCGCCCGTGCCCGAGCCCCAGCCGACCAGGATGAAGCTGAACTCCGGCGAGTTGTCGGGCCCGCCCCGGCTCGCGCGGCGGAAATAGACCGCCTTGGGCATGGTCTCGACCGCCGTCCTGATGCCGACGCGGGTCAGCATCTGGGCCACCGCCTCGCAGATCTTGGCGTCGTTGATATAGCGGTCGTTGGGGCCGTGGATGGTGAGCTCGAAGCCGTCCGGATAGCCGGCCTCGGCCAGCAGCGCCTTGGCGCCCTCGGGGTCGTAGGGCTCCGGCTGCAGGTTGGGCGTGACGCCGAAGAAGCCCTCCGGCAGCAACTGTCCCGCCTTGATCGCCACGCCTTCCATCACCCGGTCCACGATGGCGTCGCGGTCGAGGGCCTTGGAGATCGCCTTGCGGACGCGCACGTCCAGCAGCGGGTTCTTGATGTCGCCGCCGCCATTCGCCTTCACGAAGGGGGAATTCTCCCGGTACTGGTCCATATGCAGGTAGATCACCCGGCTGGAGACGCCCTGGCTCAGCTGCACGTTCTCGTCGCCCTTGAGGCGGGGAATGTCGATGGGCGGCACATTGTCGATGAAGTCCACATCGCCCGCGAGCAGCGCGGCGACGCGCGCCGGGCCGGACTTGATCGGCTTGAAGACGATCTTCTCCCATTCCGGCTTGGCGTCGAAATAGTCCTCGTTGCGCTCGATCACCAGCCGGTCGCCGGGCACCCACTCGACGAAGCGGTAGGGGCCGGTCCCGATGGCCGCCTTGCCGGAGTTGAAGTCGGCCGTGCCGACCTCGGCGCCCACGTCGGAAGAGATGATCGGCACCGCCGCCATGTCGACCGGCATCAGCGGATAGGGCCGCTCGGTGCTGATGTGGATCGTGTAGTCGTCCACCTTGGCGAAGCTCTTGCCCTTGAGGTAGGTGCCGAAGCTGGACGGCGAGTTCGGCACGTTGGGCGCGCGCTCGAAGGTGAACAGCACGTCGTCGGCGTTGAAGTCCGACCCGTCGTGGAACTTCACCCCTTCGCGCAGCTTGAACTCCCATGTCGTGTCGCCGACCGGCTTCCAGGACACGGCGAGGCCCGGCAGCAGCCGCAGCTTGTCGTCCTGCTCCACGAGGCGGCTGAAATAGTGCGCCGCCATCGAGTTGTTGGGCCCGAGATTGTGGTAGTGCGGGTCGATCGACGACGGCTCCGCCTTGAGGCCGACGGTCAGCGTGCCGCCCTGGCCCCAGGCGGGCGCGGCCGCGAGCGCGGCGACAGCGCAGCCGATCAGGAGGTTCCGGAACTGCATGGGTGCATCCTTCTGCTGCATTGGACTACCGGACATGCGGGAGCCGCCCTGCCCGGCAAGGCTTGCACGATAAGGCGTCGGAGGCGCTGCCGCAATCGCCGCCGCCATTTCGTGAAAAATCTCCAGCAGTTTCATTTTTTGTTCCCACCGGGGCTTGACATTTGGCGGTATGGTGTAGAATGAAAGTAGAGAGAGGCGGCTTCCGGGGCCGCCTTTCGGCGTTTCTGCAGAAAGCGACCGGCTGGGGGCCGGAAAAAAAGCCCCGGCGGGAACGGACAGGCGAGGTGCGCCCTGCGTCTCGCGCGCGCAATCAGGTGCGCGAACCGCGCCGGCGCCGACACCCGCCCGCGCCCGCCCGCACACGCACGCGAAACGCGCGCAAAACAGGGACGCCCCGTCCCGCCCTTTGCCCGAAAGGAGGCACGCATGACCGCAACCGACCCCCGCCCCCAACTGGCGGCGATGCCGGCCGCGAGGCTCGCGCCCGCCGCCGGAGGGCCACCGCGCGGACGCCGACCGCCACCGCGCCGGACGCGCCCGAGTTCAAGGCATGGCGCGAATGGCGGAGGCAACGCGAAGAGCGCGAAAAACAGGAGGTCGCCGCGCGCGACCATGACACATCATGACATTCCATGACACTTCCGCAGGGGTCCCCGCCGCCCACGCCCCCAACCGCCGCCCCGGCCCTCTTCACGCCGCGCCTCTTCACGTCATGCCCGTCCTCATATCGTCATGCCCGGACTTGTTCCGGGCATCTCCATCGGGGCCATTGCGGCGGCGGAAACGGATGCCCGGAACAAGTCCGGGCATGACGGAGGGGAAGCGCCAGAGGTGCGCGGACCTCCGGTCGCGAGAGGGTAGTTGGAGTGGGCCCCATGGGCCGGACAGTTGAGTTGAAACGAATTGACAGGTGCGGGTCCATTGGAAGGAAGATTGCCGATGAGAAAGCACCGCACGCACAGCATCGCGTTCAAGCGCCATGTCGTTGAGGAGTATCTGGCAG
>JAJDVH010000025.1 GCA_022826185.1 Alphaproteobacteria bacterium | reverse complement strand
CAGATGCGCGCCGGCAGCGAGACGGTTCAGGGGCTCGGCATGCAGGATGCGGTGGTGTCCCGCTCGCGGGCGCTCAGGGGCGAGATGCTCGACCGGCTGCTGTCGATATCGGACCGGAACGGCCTGTTCAGCGTCACCTCGCGGACGCTGCGCCTGTTCCTGCAGTCGATGATGCTGGGGCTCGGCGCCTGGCTGGCGATCCGGGGCCAGGTGACGCCCGGCATCATGATCGCGGCGTCGATCCTGCTGGGCCGGGCGCTCGCGCCGATCGAGCAAGCCGTGATGCAATGGCCGTCGTTCCAGCGGGCGCTGGCGGCCCGGCGTTCGCTGGCGGCCCTGCTTGCGGAGACGCCGCCGGAGCCGGACCGCACGGAGCTGCCCGCGCCGCGCGCCCTCGTCGAAGTCCAGAACCTTGTCGTGGCGCCGCCGGGGGCGAATACCGCGCCGGTGCGCGGCGCCACCCTCAGGCTGGAGCCGGGGCAGGCGGCCGGCATTGCCGGCCCTTCGGCGTCGGGCAAGTCCACCCTGGCGCGCGCGCTCGCCGGCGTGTGGCGGCCATACGGGGGTTCGGTGCGGCTGGACGGCGCGGAACTGGAACATTACGGCGATACGCTCGGGCGCCATGTCGGCTACCTGCCGCAGGAGGTCGTGCTGTTCGAGGGCACGGTGGCGCAGAACATCGCCCGTTTCTCGCCCGACGCCGATGACGAGGACATCGTCGAGGCCGCGAAGCGCACCGGCGGCCACGAGATGATCCTCGGCCTTCCCGGCGGCTACGATTTCCAGGTCTCGGCGGGCGGGGCTGCGCTTTCCGGCGGGCAGCGCCAGCGCATCGCGATGGCCCGGGCGTTTTACGGCTCGCCCGTTCTGGTGGTCATGGACGAACCCGATTCCAACCTCGACGCGGACGGCACGATGGCGCTCGCCCGCGCCGTGGAAGGCCACAAGAAGCGCGGCGGGACGGTGGTGGTCGTCGCCCATCGCCACGGGGCGTTCGCACAGTGCGACATCGTCTATCTGATGGAGAACGGGCGCCCGGTTCCGGCGACTTCGGGACGCAGCTCGGCTCCGGTGCGCCAGCTGCAGTCCGGCCGCCGCTACCGTCCGGGCCAACCGGCGCGGCAGGCGGCAAAGAAGCCGGCCGCGGCGGCGGACGGGAAGGTCGCCTCGCTGCCGCAACCTGCGGCGCCCGCTGAAGCGGCAGGGGGCGTGCGGTCGGTCAGCCGCGAGGAGCAGATGGCGGCCGCCATCGCCCGGGTCACCGGCGGCCGGGGCCGCGCGGACGAACGGGAGCGGGCCGCCGGCGCGGCTGCGAACAGGGACCGGCCGTTGTGAGCGAAGCCCGGTTTTCCGCCAGGAGGGCCGTCATTCTGGGTTTCGGTGGGCTTGGCGTCCTGCTGGCCGGGCTGGGGGGCTGGGGGGCGTTCGCCTCTATCGCCGGCGCGGTGATCGCCACCGGGCAGGTTGCGGTCGAGAGCCGGAACCGGGCGGTGGAGCATATCGACGGCGGGACTGTCTCCGAGGTGCCGGTGCGCGACGGCGACGCGGTCGAGCAGGGCGATGTGCTGTTGCGTTTTTCGGCTTCGCTGCTGCGCTCCGAAGAGGCGATCCTGAAGGCCCGGTATGTCGAGTTCGCGGCGAGGCGGAACCGGCTGGAGGCCGAATACCGGGGCCGGGACGCCATCTCCTGGGACCCCGGCCTGGCCGCGCTGGCGGAAGAGGACCCGAAATTCCGGGATGCGATGGCAGGCCAGGAGCGGCTGTTCCGGGCGCGCAGGGCGGCAAGCGCCGGCGAGGCCGCCCGGCTGCGGGAGAGGATCAAGCAGACCCGCGGGGAAATCGAAGGGCTCGAAGTCCAGGCCGTGGCGCTGGGCCACCAGAGCGGGTTGATCGCGCGCGAACTGGAAGCCCAGCGCCAGCTCTACAAGAAGGGCCTGACCCGGATTTCGCCCCTCCTCGCGCTGCAGCGCGCGGCGCGGGGCCTCGAAGGCACTGCGGGCGCGATTGCGGCGGACATTGCGCGGGCGCGGGGCCGGATTGCGGAATACGAGATCGCGATCCTGCAGATCGAAACCGAACGCATCGAGAAAGCGGAGGAGGAGGCCCGGCAGGCGAAGGCCGGCGAGAACGAGGTTCTGGAACAGCTCGCCTCCGTGCGCGAACGCCTCGGCAGAAGGGAGGTGCGCGCGCCGGTCTCGGGCACCGTGTTCGGCGCGACCGTGTTCGCGCCGGGCGAGGTCGTGCGCTCCGGCGAACCGATCATGCAGATCGTGCCGAAGGATTCGGGACTGGTCGTGATGGCCCGCATCGCGCCGATCCATGTGGACCAGGTGTATCCGGGCCAGGAGGCGGTGCTCAGGTTTTCGGCCTTCCAGATGCACCAGACGCCCGAATTTCCCGGGCGCGTGGTCCGGGTGTCGGCGGATGCCGTTCACGATGCGGACTCCGGCCAGTCCTGGTACGAGGTGGAGCTTGCCGTGGCTCCGGCGGAAGACGGCGCGGACGGAGACGACCCCCTGCAGGACCGGGCGCCGTTGCCGGGAGGGCTGCTGCTGGCGCCCGGCATGCCGGTGGAGGTCCATATCAGGACCGGGGAACGCTCCGTGCTCGAAAGCGTTCGGTCACGCGGTGATGAGGGTGATGGATTCAGCGATTGAGCGTCCGCTTCCAGTCCTTGCGGAGCGGTCGCAGCCAGATGTCCTTTTTCGGCTGGGCTCGTTTCGTATGCCTGTCATAGCGTCCTCTTCC
>JAJDVH010000068.1 GCA_022826185.1 Alphaproteobacteria bacterium | reverse complement strand
TTCGGATGGCTGACCCGGTGGAGACGCCTGGTGCGAGACTACGAACAACGCATCGACGTCTCCGAGGCCATGATCCATGTTGCCTTGGGAAGCCTCCTGCTACGAAGAATCGCCCATTGAATACATTCTCAAACGGACTCTGAAGTCCGGCCCCGGGGCGCCCTTCGCTCTCCCCGGCCGGTAACGCCATAGAGGGTGTCCGGGCAGCCGAATGACCGGGGCCCGCTTCCCGGACTCCCGATTTGCCCCCGACCCAGGCCGTCGCGGTCTCCGCCTGCCTGCCCGGCTGGCCGGACGCCGCCGCCGGCCGTTCCCGGCCACCGCCGCGGCCCGTCCTGTCCGGCCGACAAGGCGGGGAAGGGGTTGTCGGGGCGATGTCCGCGGGCGCTGCCGTCCGACCGGCTCCCGCGCCCGTTCCGCCAGCAGGAGATGTCGCCCATGCCGGCTTCCGCCTCCCGTCGAATCCATCCCCCCGCCGAAGCCTGCCATTGCTGCAGCAGCGGCGGCGCTTCCACGCAGATGCCGCCCGTTCAGCGGTCATACTCCTCCCATGCCCGCGACCGCCTCGCCGCGCAGGGCCTTTGCCTCAACTGCGGCCGCGCCCGTCCCTCCGAAGGCGCGAAATACTGCCCGGAATGCAAGGAGCGCCGCCGCGCCAGCGATCGGAAGGCGGCCCGCAAACGCCGCCTGCTGCGAAAGACTCTGGGTGTCTGCGCGCAATGCGGCCCCAAACCCGAAAAGCCCCGCCGGCGGCTCTGCGAGGCCTGCAACGAAAAACATCGCGCCCTGAGCCGCCAGCGCATGCAAAACCGCAAGGAAGAACGGCAAAAGGCCGGCCTCTGCGTGCAGTGTGGAAACAGGGCGCCCGCCGCAGGCAATGCGTGCTGCGACGGCTGCCTCGCCGCGCGCCGCCGGACATACCGCGCCCGCATCGACCGCCGCCGCCGGCAGGCCGACCGCTCGCTCTGTATCGAGTGCGGCAAGGCCCCTCCGGTTCCCGGCGGCCGCCGCTGTCCGGACTGCGGGCCGCTGCCCGCCAAACGCGACCGGGAGGCCGCCAGACGCCGCCGGGAGGCCCGCCGCTCCGTCGGATTGTGTGTAGATTGCGGCCGGGAACCCGCCGCGCCCGGCCGTATGGCCTGCGAAGCCTGTCTGGCCGTCGAGCTGGACCGGTACAATCGGAGGACCCTCGCCCGGATCTCCCAGGGGCTTTGCATCCGCTGCGGCAAGACCTCCCCCGCCGAGGGGTCGACCGTATGTGCGCCCTGTCGCCAGGAGCGGCGGCTGGCCGAGCGGGCGAGGTGGCATCGCAGGGTCGCCGAGGCCCGCGCCCGCGGCGTCTGCGTCCACTGCACAAAACGGCGTCCCGACCCCGGGTCCCATTCCTGCCCGGACTGCCGCGAGGCGCGCCTCGCCACGCACCGCCGCCGCTACCATACGGTGACCCGCGAGCGCCAGTCTGCCGGTCTTTGTCCGCGCTGTGGCATCCGCCCCCCGGAGCCGTTCATGCGGGAATGCGGCCCCTGCCGCGACCGGCAGCGCTCCTACAGCTATCGCGGCATGCCCGACCTGCCGACGCAATACACCGTGATCGAAATCGCCGACGGCACTGACCACGGTACCTGGCAGAGTCCAATGGAAGTGGCGGCCGCGCTCGCCTTTGCGAAGCTCACGCTCGACGACGTCGAGATCCTCACCGACGCCGGCCCGGCCGTGTTCGCCGGCCGCTGACGTTCTCGTGTCCCTTTCCCAACCTTGGCGGTATCGGCGCCGCCAAGGTTGGGAAAGGGTTTTCGGGGCGATCCCTGCGGGTGGACGGTCCTCCGGTTCCCGCTTCCCTTCCTCCAACAGGAGAATATCGCACCATGTCCGCCATCACGGCTTCCCTTCGCCCCGATGCGAACGCCTACCTCATCTACGTCTTCGGCCGCGGCCTCCAGGACGAGCACTATGTCGTCGAGCGCTACCGCAGCACGATGGACGGTATCCGCCGGCTGTCGGGCGGCAAGGGCCATCCGCTCACCCTGTCGCTGGAGACCGTGCGCGAACTCCGCCCCGCGCGCAACGAGATCCTGATCTGCAAGGGCGAGAAGTCCGAAGACTCGGGAGTGCAATACTGGGGCGACCGCGCTGTCTTCGGCCATATGCTGGAGCGGAGCCGGTTCCCCCGCTGACGGCAAGGGCGGGGAACCGGGCGCGGGCGGCATCGCTCCGTCCGCGCCCCCTTCGCCCCGCCCGCCGGGTGAGTTCCGCAGCGTCCTTCGCCCGGCATCCCCATCGCCGCTCCCCTTCCCGGCCTGCGCTGGCATCGACGCCGCAAAGGTCGGGAAGGGGTTGTTCGGGGTGAGTTGTAACGGCTCGCGATCAACCTCGCTTTCAAGGAGCAAAGCATCATGAACGGCCTGAACCGCGTCGACCTGATCGGCAACCTGGGCGGGGACCCCGAGTTCCGCAGCCTCCCCGGCGGCGGTGCCGTCGCCAATTTCAGCATCGCCACCAACGAAGGCTACCGGGATCGCCAGAGCGGCGAATACAGGCAGCAGACCGAGTGGCACAGGGTCACCGTCTTCCAGGACGGCCTGGTGGCCATGCTGCGCAAGCACGCCGCCAAGGGCCGCCAGGCGCATGTCACCGGCAAGCTGCGCACCCGGAAGTGGAAGGACCGCGACGGCAACGACCGCTATACCACCGAGATCGTGGTCGGCCCGCGCGGCTCCATCAACTTCCTCGATGCCAGGCCGGAGCGGGCGCACGACCGGCCGCCGGCGCCGCCCCCGGAAGCCTACGAGATGGACCTCGCCGCCTGAGGCAGCGTCCCACAGCCCCGGAGCCTTCGGGTTCCGGGGTTCTTCATTGTACGTTCGGCGCATCGCCCCGGCTCCGGTCCGGAGGGGGGGCTCATGCCGCCATTCCGCGGCCGTCTTCATGGCGGGGAAATCCGCGCGGGCGCCACCGGCGCCGTCCCCTCTCCCGTCCGCCGCCTTCCTTGTCGCATGTCCGTGCGAGGCTCAGCGGCGCCGCGCCTTGTCCGCATACTGGCGCGCGAGTTCCGAACCCCGGGCCTCGCCGAAGGCATCCAGCAGCAGGCGGCGCATCCGCTCTTCATGCCCCGTCTCGACCATGTCGGTCATGAGCCGCTGCAGCAGCACGCCGAGCACCGCCGGAAGGTCCGCCATGCCCGCCGGATCGGGCGCGGCCGGACCCAGCCAGCGTTCCGCGATCCCGGCGACGCGGTCGTGCAGCCGGCGCTGTTCCTCCCTGCCGAGGGCCAGCGACGGCAACGGACCGGCTCCGTCCTCGGCAGCGTCGAGATCGACCGTCAGGCCGCACTCGATCACGTAGGGCGAGAGGTTCATGCCGGCC
>JAJDVH010000199.1 GCA_022826185.1 Alphaproteobacteria bacterium | reverse complement strand
CGAGGGTATGCCTGAAGACTGGAACCGGCTGTCAATCGCGGAGGCTTGAATCCCTGGTGACCCAGCTACCGGACCGATCATGGCAACAGCCCGGAAACCTGCCTGGCAATCGGTTGTCTTGCGAGGAAAGCTCCCGCCCGCGCTCCTGAGCCAGTCATATGTCGTCGTCAGTTCGTCGGGTCGGCGCGCCCGGATTGCGCGGCGGCGTTCCGGCGGTCATCACCGGTCTCCGCCCTGGGGAACGCCGCCTTGAGAAATGCGGGCAGTTCGACCTCCTCCCGCACGGGTTCCGGCTTCGGGTAGGCGATGCGGAAGGTCGGACTGACGAGGTCGCTCGCCGGCGGGCGGTAGTAGCGCAGGGTGGCGGCGAGGTTGGTGTGCCCGAGCCAGTCCCGGACCGCCTCGGGCCGCGCGCCGTCATGCAGCGCGGTCGCGGCCGCCGTCGCCCTCAGCGAATGCGCGCACAGCCCCTCGACCTCGCGCGTGAGCCCCGCACGGTCCGCGTGGTAGCGCACGACATTGCTGTAGACCGAGCCCGGATCGAGCGCGCGGTCGAGCCTGCCGCCGCCGCGATTGTTGGCCACCGGGCGGAAGAGTGGAGCGGAGGGGTCCCGTCCGTGGCCCGCCCGGCCGAGATAGTCCCCGATCCGCTGCTCCGCCTCGGGATGCAGCGCGGCGATGCGCATCCGGCCCCGGTTGCCGTCGACCTTCAGGCGGGGCTGGCCGTCCATGAGGACCAGATCGCCGACGCTGAGCCCGCAGAGCTCCTCGCGGGTCAGCCCCTGGCAGAGCATGACGGCCAGGATGGCGCGGTCGCGCAGCCCCTTGATCGTGCCCCCGGGCGGCGCGTCGAGGAGCCGGCGCGCCTGCTCGCCGGTCAGCACCGGCGCCGCATGCCTGCCTTCCTCGTCCACCGGCCTCCCGACGCCCCGGACCGGGTTGGCCTCTACCGCGCCCCGGTCAAGCAGGTCGTCGAACAGGGAGGAGAGCGCCGAGAGCTTGCGGCGCACGGTCGCCGGCCTGAGCGGGCGCGCAAGCAATGCCTCGCGCCAGGCCTCCACCTGCTCCGGTGCCGCCTCCCGCAGCTCCTCCGGTTCGCGCAGGCCCGCATGGTCCATGAACTCCCCGACATCGCGCTGATAGCCCCTGCGGTTGTGGCCGCTCTCGATGCCGGCGAACCACGCCTCCCGGGGCGGCACGGGCGCCAGGCGGTTCGCGGTCGTTTCCTCGGGCATGGCGTTCGCTCCGGGCATGTGCTAGGATAAATGCGATAACGATGTTATCATAATCAAAAAGGCAGCGCAACGGATGGTGAACCGGACCGCAAATGCCGGAGGGAGGCCGACGCCTTGAGACTGGTCTGCACGCTTTTCGACTACGAGTTCCGCATCGACGGCAGGGAGGGCGGGCTCAACGGGACGCGCTGGGTCTTCGAGCCGCGCCCGGACCGGGACGACGGCAGCGCGGAGATGCGCGACGGGATGCGGGCGGCGGCCGAGTTCCACCGGGAGCTGCTGGACCGCGTCTTCGCCCACCTGCTGAAGGGCGGCGGGCAGCCCGTGCTGAGCGGCGGCGAGGACGAGAACCGCGACGGGTTCGCCGTGACCACCGGCTACCAGTATGCCGGCAAGCTGACGGGAAGGGGCCGGCGCCTCCTGCACCGCCGCCTGGAGCGCCTGTTCGGCAGCCACGCCTCCGCCATCCCGCGCGTCAGGTCTCCAGACGGGACCTTCTACGCCAATACCGGGCTGCGCGTCAGCGGCAGGGGGAGACCCTCGGGCCTGTATCTCTGGGTGAGCCACAGCCTGCCGCCGCCCGTGAACGCCTGCCTGTTCCGCCACCTGCTGGCGCTGGACGCGTTCGGGCTCGCGCCGAAACCGGCCCGGAAGGTGGAGAGGCTCGATGCCCTGCTGGCGGCTGCGGCCGAAGGGCCCGGACCGGGCGGCTTTGCGGTGCCGGCCGGCCTCTGGCAGGCGGGCGAGGTGCGGCGCCAACTGGCAATCGACAGCTGAAGGGAAGGAGCCCCGCCATGGAATATTTCGCGATATTCGCGGCGGCCGTGGCGGCATCCTCAACAAAGATGCAGATATTCTTCATCCTCGTGGCCGGCCTTCTCCTCCTCTATGTCGCCATGGTCGCCGCCGTCTTCCGGGAGCTCAATCGGTGGGGCCGCGACATGGACAAGCGCGCCGCGCACTGGGAGCGCAAACATCAGGAGCACATGATCGCCAGCATGATGCGGCGGGAAGAGCACGACAAACTCATGAAACGCCTCAATGCGCGCCGGCGGTGAAGGTCGGCGCGGCTCCGGCTCGCCGGCCCGCAGGGGCGGGACGGGACCGCGACGCCGGCGGCATTCGCACTCACGGCAAGGGAAGGCGATGACATGAACCTGCTGCTGAACCGCTTACGCTACTTCTTCTCCATGCAGTGTCGTCAAGACCGGGCTCTGACCCTTCATGATCGAACGTGATCAACCGCCTATGGCACTGATCGGCGTCCAGACACCACGCCGGGCAACGGGTAACGGCGGTCGGCGGCGTCAGTTCTCCATTATGGCGCTCATTGCCCGCCCAACGCGTTCGGCGGCCGCCTCGATATCGCGGTCCGCGAGATGGGCATAGCGCATTGTCATCTGCACGTTGGAATGCCCAAGCAAGCGGGAGACGACCGGCACCGGTACGCCGTTCATCACCGCATGGCTCGCCATCGTGTGACGCAGGTCGTGAAGGCGAACGTCCTCGATGCCGGCTTCGCACCTGACGCGGTACCAGAACCGGAGGTCGGGATAGCGCGGACGGGCGGGGTCCAGCGGAGAGGGAAACACGAACGGGCTGCCGCCCTGCGGCTGCCGGCCGAGGATCGCGCGGGCCTGTGTATTGAGCGGGACCGTCCTCGGCCCCGTCTTGCTGTCGGCAAGCGCCAGCATGCCGTCATGAACCTCGGACCAGCTGAGGCCCGTGATCTCGCTCTTGCGGCAGCCGGTGAGCAGCAGCAGCCGGACGATGTCGGCCTGCTGCCTACTGCCCTTGCGGGTCTGCGCGTCCAGGACGCCGTGCAGGCGGGCGATCTCCTCGCGGGACAGGAACCTCGTAAGCGCCGGACGCCGGTTCCTTCTGATGCCTTCGGCGGGATTGGCTTCGACATGGCCGCAGGCGGTGGCGAAGTTCATGATCTGGCGGAGAACGTCGAGGCCGCGGTTGGCCCCGCCCGGCGCGGTGCGGCTGTACCGGTCGAACCAATTCCTGACATGCGCCGGGGTAATGCGGTCGAGCGGCTTCGCCCCGAATGCGGGGAGAAGCTGCCGTCTCAGGAACCCGGACGCGGTGTTCCGGCCCGACGGCTTGTAGCGGGCGAAGTGGGCCTGTTTCCATGGACCCGCGACAAAGTCCCGGAACAGCGGGACCGGGTCCGCCGCAGCGGCCGTCTTCTCCGGCTGCGGGCCGGCAGCCTGCCGGGCATGGCATTCTCGGCGGGCCTCATCGACGCTCTTCACGGCGACCGGACCGAGCGAAACGCGCTTCGTGCGCCCGCCGGCGTCGAGCAGCAGCACCCAGTTCCGCCCGCCGGTGGGCCGGACCCGGACCCCAAGGCCGAGGGCGCGGCTGTCCCAGACCGTGTATTCCCGCTCGCGGTGGCGGAGACGGGCAACGGCCGCATCGGTGAGTTTCATGCGTTTCCTGGCGGCCATCGCTCAGTTTCCCAACACGGCACCGATCGTCTCGGCGGCCTCATACGCCATGGCGTCGGCAGCATGGGTGTATTTCAGCGTCGTCTCCGCCCTGCGGTGACCGAGCAGCCTGCCGATAGCGAGGATATTCTCGCCCCGCCTGAGCGCCAGGCTCGCATGCGTGTGGCGCAAGTCGTGGAGGCGCAGATCGTCCAGCTCCGCTTCCGCCCGGACTATGTTCCAGAAACTCGACAGCCATTCGGCGCTGCGAGGCCCGTCCCCCCGCCTCGTGGGGAAGACCCAGCGGTTCTTCCGCCCAAGTGCGTCGAGAATGTTCCGGGCAGGCTGGGAGAGCCACACGGTTCGGGGTCCCGTCTTGCTGTCGCGCAGGAACAGGTGGCCTTCCCGGTAGTCCGACCATTGCAGGGTGAGGATTTCGCCCTTGCGGCAGCCGGTCAGGAGCAGAAGCCGGATGGCGGCGACCTGCTGCGGCCAGCGGGTCTCGTGCGCCCTGAGCCTTGCCGACAGGCGGCGGATTTCCTCGTCGGAGAGAAACCGCTCGCGCCCCTTGCGGCGGTAGCGCCTGATCCCCCGGCAGGGGTTGGAGCCCTCCGGCCGCAGGCCCATGGTCTCCGCTTCCCTCATGATGACCGACAGCACCGGCATGGACCGGTCCGCCGCCACCGGCGTCGCACGGAGCGAGGCGAACCAGTTCCGTACCTCCTGCCGGTCGATGTCCGCGATCTGCCGTCCGGCGAAATGCGGCAGAAGCTGATTGCGGAGATAGCACTGGTTCACTTTGAGCGTCCCGGCCTTCCAGAGCCGCGCATGGCGCCCGAACACGGTTCCGGCGACCGCCTCGAACAGCGTCTCGTCGGGACGATGCGGAGGTTCCTCGCCCCGCCGGATGGCGGCGAGCGTCTCGACAGCCGAAGCCCTCGCCTCGTCGAGGCTCATGGTTCCGGCATCGCCGATGATCTTCCAGACGCGCTCGCCGAGATGCTGGCATTGGACGAAGAACCGCTTCCCGCCAGCAGGCAGAACCCGGACGCCGAAACCACGGAGTTTGGTATCCCGGATATCGTACGGTGTCTTGCGCGGCCTGAGCGCCTTGATGCGGGCCGCAGTCAGGGTAGTCCTGGGCATGTCGTTCTCCCGGTCCCGGTTGCAGCCGGGGAGCCGGGAGTTGCAGTCCAGTTCCCCAGTTGCAAATTTTCGAGAGAAAAACGACGCTATATCAGATAGTTAGCACCGACAGGTGCGTCAATGGTGTAGCGGTGGCCCGGCCCGTCCATCAGATGGTGGTGGGCATCGACGATCCGGAGCCCCGGCTCCAGAACGGGTTCCATCGGCTCGGTCATTACGGCTCTCCTCCCCCGATAAGCGCGGCGGCCTTTTCGCCGATCATGAGCGCGGGCGCGTGCAGGGCGGCATTCGGAATGCGCGGGATGATCGAGGCGTCCGCGATCCACAGCCCTTCGACGCCGCGCACCCGAAGCCCGCTGTCCACGACGGCATCGCCGCCCGGCCCCATCGCGCAGGTCCCGCACTGGTGGTAGGCGGTGGCGCCGTTCCGGCGTATGTCAGCCTCGAGGCTCCGGTCGTCCGGGACCGCTTCGCCCGGCAGCAGCTCGCGGTCGATATATTTCGCCATTGCGGGACGGCGCATCATGCCCCGCATCCGTTTCACGGCCTTCAGCAGCACCGCCATGTCGCGGGGGTCCGAAAAGTAGCCCGCCTCGATCCGGGGCTGGTCGAGCGGGTCCGCCGAGCGCAGCGACACGGCGCCCCGGCTGAGCGGCGAGCCCTGATAGACCGTCAGGCCGAAGCCGTGCCGGTCGGGAAGCAGGTCGCGGATGCGGAAGGCCGCCCCGCCGGTCCTCGCGGGGCCGAGGGCGGAGAGCAGCACGACCTGGGCGTCCGGAACCTCCAGCGCGGGATCGGTGCGGAAATAGCCGCCGGCGACGGCATAGGTTTCGGCGAGCGGGCCTGTCCGGAAGAGCGCGTAGCGCAGCGCCGCCGCCACGGCGTTGTGCGGGCGGAGATGCCGGCTCGCGGAAACGGGCGCATTGCAGAGATACTGCAGCCGGTAGCAGGCATGGTTCTGCAGGTTGCGGCCGACATTCGGCGCGTCGTGGATGACGGGAATCCCGTGCGATGAAAGGGCGCCCGCCGGTCCGATGCCCGAGAGCATGAGGAGTTGCGGGGTCTTGATCGCGCCGGCGGAAAGCACGACCCCGCGCCGGGCCCGAATGCGGGTCTGCCGGCCGCCCGTCAGCGCCTCGACGCCGGAGGCCCGCCCGCCCTCGAAGAAGACCCGCAAGGCAAGGGCGCCGGTGTGGACAAGGAGGTTCGCCCGCCCTGCCGCCGGTTCGAGATAAGCCGCGGCGGCGCTCATGCGCCGGCCCCGGCCGGCATTGATGTCGTAGAGGGCGAACCCCTCGCCCGCATCGGTGTTGAGGTCGTCCAGCACCGGGAACCCGTCTTCCGCCGCCGCCCCCAGAAAGGCGTCGCAGATCGGCAGGTCCGGGCGGGCGCGCCGGACATGCACGGGGCCCGCGCCGCCATGCCACGGCCCGTCGCCGCGCTCGTTCGCCTCCGAACGCCTGAAATAGGGCAGCAGGTCCTGGAACGCCCAGCCGGCGCAGCCCATCTGGCGCCAGATGTCGTATTCGCGCGGGTGGCCGCGCGTGTAGATCATGCCGTTGATGGAGCTGGACCCGCCCAATACCCGGCCCTGAAGCCAGGTGAGTTCCCGGTTCTCCATCTCCGGTACCGGGTCCGCCCTGAACCCCCAATTGAACCTCGGATGGTTCGCGGCGGCGAAGCCGAGGCCGGGAAGCCGGAGCAGCGGGCTGCGGTCGGGCCCGCCCGCTTCCAGCAGCGTGACCGAGACGTCCGGGTCCTCTGACAGCCGCGCGGCGACCACGGAGCCCGCCGCCCCGGAGCCGACGACGAGATAGTCGCAGGACATCGAACGGTCCTTCATCGCCCCCGGCCAATCGCGTCCAAGCTGCAGCCCCCATCCCGTTGCTCCGAAGAGCGATTAATACCAGCGCTCGCGGATTGGAACCCGTGGCGATCGCCGGCGGAAATCTCCCCGCTTGCAGGCTCCCCCGCCATGCCCGAACGCTCCCCTCCGTCATGCCCGGACTTGTTCCGGGCATCCATGCGGCCGTGCAGCGGAAGCGGTGGAGGGAGATGCCCGGAACAAGTCCGGGCATGACGAGAAGAGGCGTGACGCGGAGAAGGCATGACCGGAAAAGGATGGGGCGGCGTTCCGTCTTTCTCCCCGTCTGCGGGAGGGGCGGGCCAGTCTCTCGGCCCGGCATGGCCTCGCCGGACAGGAGGACCCCTGCGAAACGTCATGAATTGTCATGCGATGTCATGGGCGGGCGCGAATTCCGCGCTGTCCAACCAGCCCCCGTCCTGCCGGTACGGGGCGTCGTCCCGGTCGTCGTCGCCGTCCGGACCGCGGGGGCGGAAGGGATCTTCTTCCCGTTCGAGGCGGTCCTGCCTGCGCTCCTCGACCGCCTCCGGGGACCAGGGGTCGTAGATGTCGGCATAGCCGTTGCGGCGCTGGTAGAGCCAGTCATGTTCGGCGCCGTCGGCCCGGTCGTCGTCGATCCAGTCCGCATCGCCGGTCCGGTCG
>JAJDVH010000115.1 GCA_022826185.1 Alphaproteobacteria bacterium | reverse complement strand
CGTGCCGCTGCTGACGCCCCGCGGCCTGGTCCTGTTCGGGCGCGCCGACCAGTCGGACTCGCTGGAAGGCGCCTTCCGCGACGGCCGGCGGTTCGTCCCGGAGATCCGGATGCTGGACAGCGGCGAGGTCTGCCGGCTGATACCCGCGCTCCGGCCGGACTATGTAGCCGGGGGCGTCTTCGAGCCGGAGGCTTCGGATATCGACATTCACGCCCTGCACCGGGGCTTCCTCAGCGGCGTGCCGCTCAGGCGCAATGCGGAGGTGGAAGGGCTCGAACGGAGCGGAAGCGGCTGGCGGGTGGCGCTCCGGGGCGGCGAGAAAATCGAGGCCCGCATCGTCGTGAACGCCGCCGGCGCCTGGGCGGACGAAATCGCGGCGCTTGCAGGGGCCGCGCCCATCGGGCTGGTGCCGAAACGGCGGACCGCCTTCACCTTCGAGGCGGAAACCGGCGATTGGCCGATGGCGGTCGATGTCGATGAGCAGTTCTACTTCAAGCCGGAATCGGGCCGCGTGCTGGGTTCGCTCGCCGACGAGACGCCTTCGCCGCCCTGCGATGCGCAGCCGGAGGAGATCGACGTGGCGATGGCGGTGGACCGGATCGAGCGGGCGACGGTCTTCGCGATCCGCCGCATCGAGCGGCGCTGGGCGGGGCTGCGCAGCTTCGTTGCCGACAAGACGCTCGTGGCCGGTTTCGACCCCGATATCCCCGGTTTCTTCTGGTGTGCGGGGCAAGGCGGCTACGGCATCCAGACCGCGCCGGCCATGGGCCGGGCGGTGGCGGCGCTGGCCGCGGGAGACGGGTGGCCGACGGAGCTCGACGATCTGGGCCTGGAGGAGCCGGCGCTGAGTCCCGCCCGCTTGCGCGGAGAGGCGTCGTGACGGTCGAGGCGGTGCTCTGGGATTTCGGCGGCGTGGTGACGGAAAGCCCCTTCGACGCCTTCGCCCGTTACGAGCGCGCCAACGGGCTGCCGGAAGGCGCGGTCCGGCGTATCAACAGCCGCAATCCCGACAGCAATGCCTGGGCGCTGTTCGAGCGCAGCGAGGTCGGCCGGGGGGAGTTCTGCCGCCGCTTCGAGGCCGAGGCGGCGGCGCTCGGCTACCGGCTGGACGCCGGCGAAATCCTCGACCTCATCCAGGGCCCGGTGCGCCCGCGCATGGTGGCGGCGCTCAGGGCCGTTGCGGCCCGCTACCGGACGGCCTGCCTTACCAACAATATGCGCGCGCCCGGCGGGGACAGTCCGCGCGCCCGGGAGATCGCCGAGGCGATGGCGGTCTTCGATGCGGTGGTCGAATCGCGCGAGGCCGGCCTCCGCAAGCCGGAGCCGGCCTTCTACCGCCTCGCCTGCGAGCGGCTGGGGGTGGCGCCGGAGGCCTGCATCTTCCTGGACGATCTCGGCATCAACCTGAAGCCCGCCCGCGCCATGGGCATGACCACGATCAAGGTCGAGAGCGAGGCCCAGGCGCTTGCCGAGCTGGAGGCCGCGCTCGGCCATTCGCTGTTCTGAAAGGCGGGAATGGCGGCGCTGCATCAGGCCGTCACGCCCCGTTCCGGCTCGCGCCTGTTTTCCGGAACGCGGCGGCAGTGGAAGCGGTCGAGGTCGATGGTCGCGAAGCCGCCGTCGAGGATCAGTTCCGAGAGCGCCCGCCCGGCCGCAGGCGCGTGCTGGAGCCCGTGGCCGGAAAACCCGGTCGCGATGAGGAAATTCTCCGGCGCGCCCGGCCATGCGCCGATGATCATGTTGCCGTCGAAGATGTTGTAGGCGTAGTGGCAGGCCCAGGCGTTCCTGAGCCGGATCGCCTCGAACGCGGGCACGCGGTGCGCAAGGCGCGGCCACGCCTCGCTCTCGAACCCCTCCAGGTCCGGCTCCCAGTCGAAATCTCCGGTGCGGGCGTAGTCGGATATGCCTGCGATGAAGCCCGCGCCTTCGGGCCGGAACCCGATCGAATGGCCGTTCGCGGCGTCCGTGGTGAGCGGCAGCGGCTCGATCTCCGCCCGGCAGTCGAAAAACCAGGTCGTGCGCGGCATGGGGCGGACCGGAATGTCGAAGCCGGCCATCGCGGAGACCTCGTGCGCCCAGGCGCCGGCATTGTTGACGACCCAATCGCCCTCCAGCGCCTCGCCGCTTTCGAGCGCGGCCGAACGGACGAGGCCGGAGGAGACATTCAGCGCGGCGGCGGAGTCCGCGATATAGCTGACGCCGAGCGCCCGCGCCTTGCGCCTGAGCGCCATCAGCGCGCCGTGCGAATCGATCCATCCGTCGTCCGGGGAGTGGGTCGCGCAGATCACATCGTCCATGCGGAGCGAGGGAAAGCGGGCCGCCGTTCCGGCCGCGTCGAGAAGATCGACATGGCAGCCGAGGCGTCTCTGGAGCGCATGATTGGCGCGCATGCTCTCGGCCATATCGGGCGAAGTCGCGATGTGCAGATAGCCCTGACGGCGAAAGGATACGGTGGCCTCCTCGCCGTCCACCGTCATCGTCCGCTCGTAGCCCTGGTAGAACTCGTGGCCGTATTGCGACATGCGCACATTTTCTTCCTGCGAGAACATGACGCGCACGCCGGCCGTCGAGCGGATCGAGGCGGCATGTTCATAGGCCGGGTCGCGCTCGACCACCGCGATGCGGAGCCCCGGCTCGCGGACGGCCAGATGCCAGGCCGTGCTGCTGCCATGCAGCCCGCCGCCGATGATGATGACGTCATATTTCATGGCCTGCCCGCCCGGTTCGCGAAATGCCGTCCCCCGAAGTCATGCCGGGGGCAGACGGTTTTCATAGCTGTTGCCCGCTTCGGGAGGTAGAGGGCTGCCGGCGGGCTGATGCCGGCGGTCGCGGGTCGTTGCCGGTGACGGCGTCCGCATCCGCCGGGCTCCTCATGCGATGTGTCACGGGATGTCATGTTCTGTCATGTTTCGCATGCAGTGGGTTCATATGCTGTATCCGGTTCCGGCATGCCGCCGCAGCGAACCGGCGGGGCGGGGGACGTTCATGGGGGCAGCTCCTTTCTTCGCCGCGTTCCGTTTCGTTGCCGCCGCCGGCTCCTCCCGGCGGCGGGTTCCCTTTGCCGCGCGTATCGAGGGAGCGGCGGTTAGGGGGAACCCTTGCGGGGATGTCATGAATTGTCATGGGGCGGTGTTCCGGTCATGGCTTGCCGCCCGTCTCCTTTCCGTCATGCCCGGACTTGTTCCGGGCATCCATTTCCGCCACCGCAATGGCCCCGATGGAGATGCCCGGAACAAGTCCGGGCATGACGAGAGGAGGGCCGGGGCGGCGACGGGGCCCCCTGCGAGGATGTCATGAATTGTCATGTTTTGTCGTAACCGTCCTCTCGCGATCGGAGATTCGCCCGCCTCTTGCGTCACCCCGGACCCCGATCCGGGGGCCATCCCTGACCCGCGCCACCGCCGCAGCCGGTGAAGAACGGGATCGACCGCCGGGGCCTGCCCCGGACCCCGATCCGGGGCTGCTGCCAGAACCAAAGTTGGGCCCCGGATCAAGTCCGGGGCGACGGATGAAGGCAATGGAATGCCGCCGGACGAAGAGGCGTGAATCCGGCAGGGCCAAGGTGAGGGCTTCGGCGGCGGGCGGCAGCCTTGCGGCCGGCATCGCCGCCAGTTCGGGACGGGGTTGTTCACAGTCATCGGTGCCATCTCCTTCCAGGCAAAGGGCGGGACAGGGTGTCCCTGTTTCGCGCGTATCGCGTGCGGGCGCGGGCGGGTGTCGGCGCCGGCGCGGTTCGCGCACCTGATTGCGCGCGCGAGACCGTGGACGCACCTCGCCCGTCCGTTCCCGCCGGGGGCTTTTTCGCGGCCCCCAGCCGGTCGCTTTCTGCAGAAACGCCGAAAGGCGGCCCCGGAAGCCGCCTCTCTCTACTTTCATTCTACACCATACCGCCAAATGTCAAGCCCGGTTGGGAACAAAAAAAGAAAATTCCCGGTAATTTTCTTGCAACTCGTTGAACCGGCAGGACAACCGCAGGTTTTCCCTTCATCCCGACCCGCAGTCCTCGCAATGAGGCCCGGGTCGGGACCGCCGGTATCGCTGGACATCGGGGACGAACTTGCGCAACGGTCGGCAATGACCCGCGAAACGGGACGTTCGGGAAAGAGCCCTGCGCGGGCGGTGTGGATGGCTGTCGGCTTTGCCGCGCTGGCGCTCGCCGCGCTGGGCGTCGCGCTGCCGCTGCTGCCGACGACGCCCTTCCTGCTGGTCGCCGCCTTCGCCTTCGCGCGGTCGTCGGAACGCTGGCACGCCTGGCTTCATTCCCACCGCGTGTTCGGGCCGATGATCGAAAACTGGCGCCGGCACCGGGCCATAGACCGGCGCACCAAGATCGTCGGCGTCGCGTCGATGGCGGCGGTCATGGCGCTGTCCGTGGCCCTCGATGTGGACCCGGTCGTGCTCGCGGTGCAGGCGGTAGCGCTCACCGCATCGGCAGTCTTCGTCCTCTCGCGGCCCTCCCCGCCCGGCGATTGAAAGAGGCGGGCCGATACCAACGATCGTTGACCGGAACCGATAACGGAGCCACCCCCACGGTCGCTCCGGCCCCCGGGCCGGGGCGACGATATAGGCCGTAGTCTTCTCATGAGTCCGAAGTCGATGCCGCTGATATCATGTCGAGGCCGTCCGGTTTTCTCCCCTCCCGCTTGCGGGAGGGGTCGGGGGAGGGCCCTCTCGGTGGGTACAGACCTTTGCCGGGCTTCGCCCGCCGCTTCCGCTGGCGCGAAAGCGGACCCCCACCCGGCCTCCCCCGCAAGCGGGGGAGGAGACTTCCGGCGGCTGGCGGCGTGGGTTCCTGTCAACGACCGCTGGTATGAGACGTGAGGTCCTCGATTGCCGACCGAATGGTGTTCGTGGCGTGGACTCCGCGAGAGGGCGCCCGCCGGATCATCAGCATGGGACAAGGCCAACGCCCGTGAACGAGAGCTCTTTGCATCCCGATTCCGACGATGACCTGCCGGATTTCAGCACACCCGAATGGCAGGCGAAGTTCGCGAGCGCCCCGCTGCGCCGCGGCCGGCCGAAATCCGCCGTGACGAAAGTCCGGACCACGCTCCGTCTCGATCCCGATGTCCTTGCCGCCTTCCGCTCCGGCGGGCCCGGATGGCAGACCCGCATCAACGATGCGCTCCGAAAGGCGGCGGGGCTTCCCTGACGTTTATCGGCCGCCGGGGCGGTCCCTCAGAAAAGCGCCCCGTAGGTATCGAGGATGTCCTCGAAAGCCGCCGTCAGGCCGTCGAATTCGTCGGGGCCCATGGGGAGCGAGAGGACCATCATGCCGCGGCGCGAGACATAGTGGGCGCGGGCCATCATCTCCAGGTGGAAGAGGGCGCGGGCCTCCCCGGGCGCGGCATCCGTATCGGCCGGGCCGGTGAGCTCGGCATCCGTCGGGTGGAACATCATCATCGAGCCGAAGCCGGTCACCTGCGCGGGCAGGCTGCGGGCCTCGATGGCGCCGTTGAGGCGCTGGCGCAGCAGGTCGCCCTCGGCGTTGATCTCCACCGCCGCCTGCTCGGTGAACACCTCGCTCATGCCCGCGATCGCGGCCTGCATGGTCAGCACATTGTTGTTGAAGGTGCCGGCATGGCCGAAATGCCCGGCCTCGCGCGGGTCGAAGCGCGACATCACCTCCGCCTTGCCGCCGAACGCGCCGAAGGTCAGCCCGCCGCCGATATACTTGCCGAAGGAGGTCATGTCCGGCGTGACGCCATGCTCCTTCTGCAGGCCGCCGGGGCCGAGGCGGGAGGTCATCACCTCGTCGAACTGCAGCAGGATGCCGTGCTCGTCGGCCGCGTCGCGCAGCATCTGCAGGAATTCGCGCGCCGCCGGGATGCAGCCGCCGCTGCCGGTCATCGGCTCGATGATGATGGCGGCCAGATTGTCCCTGTGCTCCTCGATGAGCGCGCGCGTGCCCTCCATGTCGTTGTAGCGCCCCATCACCCACTCGAAGGGCACGTTCATGCGGCTGCCATAGGCGCCGAAGGAGAGCACGCTGCCATGGTAGCTGCCCTCGAAGGCGAGAATGCCGGTGCGCCCGGTGAAGACGCGGGCCGCGCTCAGCGCCATCAGGTTCGCCTCGGTGCCGGAGTTGGTGAAGCGCACCATGTCGAGCGAGGGGAAGCGCGCGCACATGATCTCCGCCAGCCGCCCCTCGCGCGGCGTCGGCCCGCCAAGCGTGATGCCCTGGGCGAGCGCGGAGGAGATCGCGCGCTGGATGGCGGGCTCCGAGTGGCCGTAAATGCCGGCGGTCTGCTCGACGACGAAATCCGCATAGCGGTGGCCGTCGGCGTCCTCGACATAGCAGCCGTCGCCGCGCGCGAGCGAGACGGGGAAGGGCGGGTAGTAGAGCACGGTGCGGGTGTTGCCGCCCGGCATGGCGCGGCAGGCCTGCTCATAGAGGCCGGCGCTGGTGGGGTTGGCCTCGGCGAACCGGGCCTCGGCGTCCTCCAGCGCGGCGGTCAGGTCGAAATTGGTGCGTTCGACGGGTGTATCCGGCATGGGCGTGTCTCCGGGGATGGCTGCCGCTGGCTGCGGGACGCATTCAACCCCGTCAGGCGGCTCAGGGCAAATCGCGCAGGAAGCGGATGATGGCGGTGTTGAAGGCGTCGTTGCGGTCGCCGGCGACCATGTGGCCCGCGCCGGAGACATCGACGAAGCGCGCATGGGGCGCGAGGTCGAGAAAGGCGCGCGCCTCGGTCTCCGTCACAAGGTCGCTGCTGCCGCCGCGCACCAGCAGGGCGGGCGTGCGCCGGCGGGCCAGCACCCGCGCGCAGGCCTCCAGCCGCTCCGGGTCGCGGTCCTCCTGCCGGTCGCGCACATCCGTGACGAAGGCGGGGTCCCAGTGCCAGTACCAGCGGCCGTCCCCGCCCTCGCGGAGGTTCTTGCGCAGGCCCGAGAGGTCGCGCGGGCGCTTGCGGTTCGGCAGGTAGGCGGCGACCGCGTCGGCGGCTTCCTCCAGCGAGCCGAAGCCGGTCTCGACATGGGCCTTCATGAACTCGACGACGCGGGCCGCGCCTTCCGGGCGGACTCGCGGGGTGATGTCCACCAGCACGACGGCGCGCAGCACGGGCTCCGGAGACTCGCCCTCGGCGATCAGCGAGGCGATGCCGCCGAGCGAGGCGCCGACTGCGACCGGACGGTCGAACTGCCGGGCGACGGCGCGCAGGTCCGCCCCGAAATGCCCGATCAGGTAATGTCCTTCGGGAGAGCGGTCGCTGTCGCCGTGGCCTCGCTGGTCGAGGCTCACCGCCCGCCAGCCGCGGAGCGCCAGCGCCAGCGCGGCCCCGCCCCAGGCATGGCGCGTCTGCCCGCCGCCATGCGCGAGCAGCACGGTCGGCCGGTCGTCGTCGCCCAGTATGTCGGCGGCGAGCGAAAGCCCTTCGGCGCCTTCGAAGCGCTCGAAGCGCGGCGGGATCGGTCCGGGATCGGTCATCGGGCCTCGGTTCGGTGTCGGTGGCGTCTTGCGGCGGTCATCCGGCCCGGAGCGGGGCGAGCGCGCGCCGGAGCGCGTCCGCGACCTCGACGCGCTCGCAAGGCGCCAGGAATGCGCCCACGATCTCGCGGCGGCCGTGCGTCGCCAGGGTCAGCGGTCCCGGCCGGGCGCCGCTCTGGTCGATCTCGACCCGGAGCCACCAGGGCGGCAGGCGCACCTGCTCGACCGCGCCGCCGGGGCTCATGCGCTCGACCGTCAGGGCGTCGGGTGTGAGCCGGAGCCGCTCACGTTGACGCCCCTGGCGGTAGTTCACATGGAAGCACCAGGCGAGCAGCGCGATATCGAGGCCGAAGAAGCCCAGCACCGGCCAGGCGCCCAGCGCCAGAAACGCGATTCCCGCTCCCAGGCCGATCAGGACGAGCGCGCCGATCAGCAGCCGGAAGCCCGCAGGCGGCAGGGAGCGGTGCGGCGTCAGCACCGCGTCGAACAGGACGGGGCCGGTTCCGGACAATGGCCGGGCGCCGGCTAAAAGCTGTCCTTGCGGCGGCGGATTTCCGCGAAGACGGCCTCGGGCGGCTCGCCTTCCATGCCGACCAGGCGCTGCATGGCCGGGTCGTCCGCGCGCAGGAAGGGGTTGGCCACCTTCTCCTCGCCGAGTTCGGACGGGACGGTGCGTTCGCCGCGCGAGCGCAGCTCGTCGATGCGCCGGGACGCGGCCTTGAGCGCTTCGTTGTCCGGGTCCACCGAAAGGGCGAAGCGCGCATTGGACTGGGTGTATTCGTGCCCGCAATAGACGCGGGTGTCGTCGGGCAGGGCGCGCAGCTTGCTGAGCGAGGACCAGAACTGCTCCGGCGTGCCCTCGAACATCCGCCCGCAGCCGAGCGCGAACAGCGTGTCGCCGCAGAACAGCGCGCGGCTCTCCTCGAACCAGAAGGCGATATGGCCGCTGGTGTGGCCGGGAACGTCGAAGACCCGCGCGGTCTCGGCGCCGACCGTGTAGCTGTCGCCGTCGCCGACCTCGACATCGAGGCCCGGGATGCGCGCCGCATCCGCCCGCGGCCCGATCACCGGCGCGCCGTAGCGTTCCACCAGTTCGGCATTGCCGCCGATATGGTCCAGATGGTGGTGGGTGTTGAGGATGTGGGTGAGCTGCAGGCCGCGCCGCTCCAGCGCCGCGAGCACGGGTCCGGCCTCGGCCGGGTCCACCACAGCGGTCGCGCCGGCGGCGGCATCGTGGGCGATATAGACGTAATTGTCCGACAGCGCGGGGACGATCTCGATCTCGAACATGGGGCGCGGCACCTCCGGCACAGGGTCCCTCCGATGCTAATGGGAAATACCGGGTGGCGGAAGGACCCGATGCCGGGCGGACCGCTTTGCCGCAGCCGCGTGACGCCGGCTCCGGGCTGCGATATTGAGGCGCGGTGACCGTCCGTCTTGCCCTGCTGGCCGCTGCGCTGTTCGCCGCCCTGCCGCTTTGCGCGGAGCCGCTCGTGCTGGGGCGCTTCTCCGCCGGCGACACGGAAGGCTGGCGGCTCCGGCACTTCGAGGGCGAGACGCGCTACCGGATCGTCGAAGACGGCGGGACCAGGGTGCTGGAGGCTGAAAGCGACGGCGCGGCGTCGAGCTTCTATCTGGAGCGCGAGATCGACCTTGCGGCGCGACCGGTGCTCGAATGGCGCTGGCGGGTGGAGGCGCCGCTGGCGGTTGCCGACGAGCGCCTCAAGGCCGGCGACGATTTCGCGGCCCGGGTCTATGCCGTGGCGCCGGGCGAGGGAATGTTCGCGCTGCCGATCGCGATCTCCTATGTCTGGGCCGGCAGCGCGGACGTGGGCGACGACTGGCCCAACCCGTTCACCTCGAAGGTCCGCATGGTGGCGGTCGAGTCCGGTTCGGCCCACGCCGGCGAATGGCGCCGCTACCGCCGCAATGTGCGCGAGGATTTCCGCCGCCTGTTCGGCCGTGAGGTGGACGAGCTGGAAGGCGTCGCCGTGATGACCGACGCCGACAACAGCCGCCAGCGCGCCCGCGCCCGCTACGGCGATATCGTGCTAAGGGAGGAGGGCGGCTGAGTGCGGGCGGTCAGCCGCCGCGGAGGGAGCCGTAAGCCAGAAGCGCCGCCAGAAAAGCATCGGCTTGGGGACTGCCACGTACTTGCCGCCAGTCCGAAAACGCCTGGCGCGCCTGCTGGAAGAGTTCGAAAGCCTGCGGGCGGGTAAAGCGGGCCGCACGGTCGTAGTCGGCCTCGTGCCTGGCCTGCTGGAGGTCGAGAAGGGCCTTTGCCACGGCCACGAGTTCGGGCTGGAGCGAAAGGCCGTTCAGGGCGGGATCGAGTTTCGGCGCGACGCCGTTGCTCGCAAACTGCCTGGCGACCCCGAGCATGTCGCGGTGGCTGAAGGCTCGCGCCATGCAGTCCCGGAGCGCTTCCCGGCCACTGCCGCGAAACATGCGGCCCACCGCTTCGTCGATCAGCATGTGGAAAACCGCGTAATAGGACGCCGAAACGGACCGGCGCAGGCTGGCCTGCCTGGGTCGTCTCCGCTCCCGTCCGGCCAGATGCTCAGCCTGCTCCAGCAGGTCGGTATGAAGGCTCAAGCGCCATCCTCGATATCCGACGGCCAGAGGAAGCGGACGAACGCCCAAAGGGGCTCGCCGGTCCTGGCGCGCGTCAACCTAGATACTTCGTCGCGCACCTGCTCGCGCAATACCGCGCAGGTGTCGAAATCGGTGTCCTCATCGGCAAGCACCGGCCAGACCCAGACGGCGGGGTCGCCCACCCAGTCTTCCCCGGTCCGGACGCGCCAGTCGGCGACCGGGGCCGGCAGCCCCTTGAGCCTGCCGAGCCCTTCCCGGATGTAGTCCGCAGTCGCGTCCATGGGAGCCTCCTGCCGGGGAACGGCGGGGAACCATGCCTCAATATAGGATGCCGGCCGGCGGCCGGGAAGCGTGCGCCGTCCCCGTCAGCGCCCCATCAGGCCTTCGAGGCGCAGGCGCAGCGCGTTCAGCTTGATGAAGCCTTCGGCGTCGCGCTGGTCGTACACCGCGTCTTCCTCGAAGGTGGCGAAGCCCTCATGGTAGATGGAGTTGGGCGACTGCCGCCCGACAGCCCAGCAGGCGCCCTTGAAGAGCTTCATCCTCACACGGCCCGACACCCGGTCCTGGCTCTCGTCGATGGCCGCCTGGAGCATGCGCCGCTCCGGCGAGAACCAGAAGCCGTTATAGATGAGCTCCGCATAGCGCGGCATGAGCTCGTCCTTGAGGTGCGCCGCGCCCCGGTCGAGCACGACGCTCTCCAGCGCGCGCCGGGCCGCCAGCAGCAGCGTACCGCCGGGGGTCTCATAGACGCCGCGCGACTTCATGCCGACGAAACGGTTTTCTACCAGGTCGAGCCGGCCGACGCCGTGCCGGCCGGCGATCCCGTTCAATCGCTCCAGCAGCGCCGCCGGCGAGAGGCGGGCGCCGTCCACCGCCACCGGGTCGCCCCGCTCGAAGTCGATCTCGACATATTGGGGCTCGTCCGGCGCGGCCGCCGGCGAGACGGTGCGGGTGAACATTTCCTCGTCCGGCTCGATCCAGGGGTCCTCCAGCGCGCGGCCCTCATAGGAAATGTGCAGCAGGTTCGCGTCGGTGGAATAGGGCGGCTCGCCCCGCTTGCCGCGCGCAATCGGAATCTGGCGCGCCTCGGCATAGGCGATCAGCCGGTTGCGGGAGCCCAAATCCCATTCGCGCCAGGGGGCGATCACGCGGATGCGCGGCTCCAGCGCATAGTATGAGAGCTCGAAACGCACCTGGTCGTTGCCCTTGCCGGTCGCGCCGTGGGAGACGGCGTCCGCGCCGGTCTCGCGCGCGATCTCGATCTGGCGCCTGGCGATCAGCGGGCGCGCGATCGAGGTGCCGAGCAGATACTGCCCCTCATAGAGCGCATTGGCCCGGAACATCGGGAAGACGAAATCGCGCACGAACTCCTCGCGCAGATCGTCCACATAGATCTGCTCCACGCCCATGGTCTCGGCCTTGGCGCGGGCCGGCTCCAGCTCCTCGCCCTGGCCGAGATCGGCCGTGAAGGTCACGACCTCGCAGCGATAGGTCTCGCGCAGCCAGTGCAGGATGACGGAGGTGTCGAGGCCGCCCGAATAGGCGAGCACCACCCGCTTGACCTCACCCTCGCTCATCGCGCCTCCTCAAGGGCTGCGTGCTCCTGCGCCCGCGCGGCTTCGCGTCGTTCGCGGGCCGTGGCGCGCCGGCTTTCGGATTTCAGTTGCCCGCAGGCCGCGAGGATGTCCCGCCCGCGCGGCGTGCGGACCGGGCTGGTATAGCCGGCGGCGGCGAGAATGTCAGCAAAGCGCCGGGTGGCCTCGGGCGGCGAGCAGGCATAGGGCGAGCCGGGCCACGGATTGAAGGGGATGAGGTTGACCTTGGCCGGGATGCCGGCGATCAGCCGCGCCAGCGCGCGCGCCTCGGCCGGGCTGTCGTTCACGCCCGCCAGCATGACATACTCGAAGGTGATCCGGCGGACATTGCTGGCCGTCGGATAGCGCCGGCAGGCGGCCATCAGCTCCTTCAGCGGATATTTGCGGTTGAGCGGCACCAGCTCGTCGCGAAGCTCGTCCGTCACGGCATGGAGCGAGACCGCGAGATTGACGCCGATCTCGTCCCCGCACCGGTCCATCATCGGCACCACGCCGGCGGTGGACAGCGTGATCCGGCGCTTCGAGATCGCGAGCCCGTCACCGTCGGTCGCCACCGCCATCGCCGCCTTCACATGGTCGAAATTGTAGAGCGGCTCGCCCATGCCCATCAGCACGATGTTGGAGACATGGCGGCCGCGGTCGGTCAGCGGCGCGGCGCGCCCGGACCATTCGCCGAACACGTCGCGGGCATGCAGGATCTGGCCGACGATCTCGCCCGCGTCGAGATTGCGCACCAGCCGCTGGGTGCCCGTGTGGCAGAAGCGGCAGGTGAGCGTGCAGCCGATCTGGGAGGAGACGCAGAGCGTGCCCCGGTCGGCTTCCGGGATATAGACGGTTTCGATCTCGCCGCCGTCCGCCAGCCGGAGCAGCCATTTCCGGGAGCCGTCAACGGAAACGCGCTCGTCGGACACACCGGGCCGGGCCAGGGTGAAGCGCTCGGCCAGCACGGCCCGGTCCCGCCGGGGAAGGTCGGTCATTTCGTCGAACGAGCGCGCGCCCCGGACATAGAGCCAGCGATAGACCTGCCCCGCCCGGTAGCCGGCAAGCCCGGCCTCTGCGAGCGCCTGCGCCAGCGCGGGTCCGGGCAGGCCGACAAGCGCCGGCTTGCGGCTCAGGATCGGCACGCCCTGGTGATCGCCTTGTAGGCGGCGGTAAAGCCCTTGAGCGAGTAGCTGTCGGAAACGACCGTGCCGCGCGCCGAGGTGGCCGTGAAGACCATCGTGCTGCCGGCCTTCATCGCCTCCACGACGGGCTCGTTCTTCTGGTCCTCCACCCAGGCGGAACTGTCCTTCACGAAGAAGCGGTAGTCCTGCGTCTTCTTCTTCACCGTGACGCGCGCGCGGGGCCGGCTGTTCGGCTTCAGCGGATAGCCGACATCGACATGGATTTCGCCCGTGAGCCCGCGGCCCGGGAAATGGGCCGCCTTGAAGAAGGCCGGGTCGCGGTTGATGCCCTTGGGCTTGTGGCTCTTGGGGCTGGAGGCGATGTAGCAGATCTTCTCCTTGCCCGAGCCGTACACATAGGCCGTCCAGTCATGGTGCGTGGACAGGCGCTTCGGCTCCTGGGCCATGGCCGGAAAGGCCAGGAGTATCGACAACACGATTAGCAGGCGTGCCAACATTCTCGACAATCCGATTCAGATTTCCGCACCGGCCGGGTGATGAAATATAGCGCCCTTCGCATTGCCGGCCAAGACTTCCGCCGCGTCTAGCCGTCCGGACCCCTGACCACGCCTGCATCGTGCAGGCGGCCGATCTCGCCGTCCGGCAGGCCGAGTATGCCGGCGAGAATCTCGTCCGTGTGCTCGCCGAGCCGCGGGGCCGGCAGCGGCGAGCCGCGCGCCAGCCCCTCGAAGTCGAGCGGCGAGCCCGGCACCGGCCAGCTTCCCATGCCGGGCTGCTCGATGCGCCGGAAGAGGGGATTGTCTTCGACCAGCGCCGGATCGCCCGCCATCTCCCGAAACGTGCAGTAGGGGCCCCAGAGCACCCCGCCCGCGTCGAACGAGCGTGCGACCTCGGCGAACGGGCGCGCGGCGATCCACGGCTCGACCGCGGCCGCGATCTCCTCGCGCACGCGCCAGCGGTCCGCCTCGTCCTCCAGGTCCGCGCCGTGCTCCGCCTCGATCCGGCTGAAGGCGGGCCCGAGACCGGCCGCCTCGGCGATGCCCCGCAGGTTGCGGGAGGTGAACAGGCACACCATCACATCGCGCCCGTCGGCGGTGCGGAAGTCGCGCCCGAAGGTGCCGTATATGTGGTTGCCGACGCGCGGCCGGTCCTGGCCATTGACCACCGCCTCGCCGACATAGCCGAGCGTCGCGGTGGCCCAGAGCGCGACATCGAGAAGCGGCAGGCGGATCGATTGCCCCTCGCCGGTGCGCGCCCGGCGGCGCTCGGCCGCCAGCAGGCCGGCGGCGGCGGTCATGCCGGTTGCGATATCCCAGGCGGGGAGCACGTTGTTGACGGGTCCTTCGCGGCCTTCCGGTCCGGTGACATAGGGGAAGCCGACCGAGGCGTTGACGGTGTAGTCCACCTGCGGGGCGCCGCTGCGCGCGCCGGTCACGTTCAGCAGGATGAGGTCCGCCCGCAGGGCCGAGAGCGCCTCGTAGCCGATCCAGCCGCGCGCCGGCAGGTTGGTGAGGAAAATGCCGCCCTCCGGCCCCGGCGCGGTAATCAGCGCCTGCACCAGTTCGCGCCCGCGCGGGCTGCGGATATCGACGCGGAAGGACCGCTTGCCCTTGTTGAGCCCGGCCCAGTAGAGGCTGTCGCCCCTGTCGGTCACCGGCCAGCGCCGGTAGTCGAGTCCGCCCTCCAGCGCATCGAAGCGGATCACGTCGGCGCCGAGCTGGCCGAGCGCCATGCCGCCGAGCGGCGCCGCCACGAAGGCCGACCCCTCCACGATGCGCAGGCCTTCCAGCAGGTCGTACATGCCTCTCCCCTCCGGGCAACGGGCGCGGAACGGCGGAACCGATATCGCGCCGGCGGCGGAAAGGGAAGCGGGGACGGAAAACCCCGGAGGCGACCCTCCGGGGCTTCGCAGGCTTCCCGTGCGAATGCGGCGCGGTCAGGCGCCGGGCTCCACACGGATGAGTTCCCGATGGTAGCGGCTGCTCTTCTTGCCCGGCAGCGGCGCCTTGGAGGATATGACCGTGTATCCCAGCTCGGGCGCGAACCAGTAGTCGTAACGCGCGGAGCTTTCCCTGCAGATCACGTGATAGGCGTCGAAATTGCCTGCCGGAACCGTGACATTGGCCGTTCCCGCCACCTTGCAGCTCCTCGTGCCGGACCAGCTGTTCCCCTTGTCGCTCCGGCCGCTGAACGACCAGTACTCGGTATTGCCCACGGCAAGCGGGAACAGGCGGCCGGCCTGTTTCTCTACCTTTTGGGAAGCGGTACTTCCCGAACAATTGCGCCAACCCAGCGTGGGGGCGTAGGTCGACCGGTCGGTTACGGCCTTGCACCCGTTTGAGCCGTGGATCTCCGCAATGGAGCCGTCGAGCTTCACGGTTTTCCAGGCCAGTTCCTTGCCGCCCCGCTGCTTCCAGACGGATTTGTCGCCGACCGCCGGCGCCCTGCGCACGCCCGGAGGCAGGGTTGCGGCCTTGGCGGGCGCGGTTTCAACCTTGGCGGCGGGGTTCCATGCGGCCTTTTGCGCCTTCGCCGGAGCGTCGGGCCCGCCTCCGGCCTTGCATCCGGCGAGCGCAAGCGCGAACGCCGCGGCGGGAAGGACAAAGGCGCATTTGCGCAAGGCGGAGAGAGTCATCGGGTATTCCTCATGTCATGGCGTATGGAAGGTATGAGAGGGGCGGCGCCGGACGGGGAGGCGACGCCTCTCCATCCGGCCGCCCGGAGCGCCGTCAGCTGCTCTTTTCGGCCATCTCCTCCATGGCGGGCTGGGACAGGGCCACGAGGGGGGTTGAAATGGTGTGAATCACGCTGCCGTCCGGCGCGGTGAGCATCCGTTCCAGCACGACGCCGTTGACCCTGACGCTGCCGTCGCCGCTGAGCGCGTAGAACGAAAGCGGCGCGGCCGCCGTCTGCCAGCCGCCGGCGAGCGTCCACACCCGGCCATTGGCGTTCTGGAAGGCCCGCTTCGCCATCGGTTCGTTCAGCAAATGAGAGCCGACCGCCGGAGCGATCTGGGCTACGACCGCGTCGCGCATGTCCTCGTTTTTCATCGCCTCGGAAAGCGCCGCCACGATCGGGGCCAGGACGGAGTCGGGAAGCGCGAACACGGTTGCCGGCGCGCTCGTGACCGCGCTGCCGAAGCCCGCCGCCTCCAGGAGCGTCGCCATGAGCGTGAAGGTCTCCCTCCGCACCTCAAGCACCACGTCCCCGGTCTCGGGATCCAGAACCGGGCTGCCGTTCTCGTCGAGCTTGGGCGCCTCATATTCATATGAGTAGACGCGAAGCGTGGAGAGCACGTCGGTCGGGCAGTCGGCGCCCTCGGCCTTCTCGACCTCGATGCCCGCCAGCATGCAGACCTGGGCTTCCATCTGTTCGGCCTCGGCCGCCTTGGCCTGCGTCTGGGCCGCAGCCGGCGTTGCGAAGGCCAGGCACGCCAGGGCGGAGGCGCCAACGAAGCCGCCCAGCAACCTGCGCGAGCGGATCCTCTCATCGGATGGAATTACAGGGGGGATAGGCATTGCGCGTTTCCTTTCTCGCTCCGGTGCGCGGCTCCACCGGGTGTCGGCCGCGCCGGTTGACAATAAATGAATATGCCATCTCAAAGACACATGGTCAATATGCACGTCATCGGACTCGCATTGTGCAATATTAGACAGTCTGAATGACATCGTACAATGCAGCGGCCGGCCTGTTTCGGGACGGATCGGGACCGGCCGCGAAGTTCGCGCCGCAAGCTGCCGCCACTTCGCCTACCGCTCCGGCCTCGCGTGCGTCAGGGCTGCGAAGGTGTACGGGAGGCTTCGGGATGTCCACGCCGATCCAGCGCCGGAGCGGGAGCAAATCAGACTGTCCTGAAGGTATCAATTCACTCGGAATAGGACAAGTAGATGCAGCAAAAAATGTTTGTATTACAATCCGTTAAGTGGGGAAATTCCATTGTCATTCAGTGTACAATGTCTAGAGTCCGGCATCGACAAAGTGGTTGGAACGCGAGGGGGTCGGAAGGTTGGAAAGACCGGCGCCAGCTCACTCCCGCATCTACGATCATTTCTCCGAACGGATTCGGCAGGGGCGGATCGAAACCGGAGAACAGCTTCCCACGGAAGCCGATATTGCGGTCATGTTCGGCGTCAGCCGCGCGACGGTGCAGTTCGCCATGTCCCGGCTGGCATGGGAGGGCTGGATCGAGCGGTTTCCGGGCAGGGGCACCTTCGCCAGCACCGGGGCGGCCCGTTCCGGCGGCGGACAGGCGGCGGACCCGGATTTCAGCGTCGACATGCACAGCCTGCCGGCGTTCGACGACGGGACCGCGCCGGGGGAGGACGACGTCACCTACCGGCTGATGGCATTCGGTCGGAAGAAAGCGCCGTCCGACGTGTCGAGAGCGCTGAATATCGAGTCGGACGAACCGGTTTTCGTGCTGGAAAGGCTGCGGTTTATCGGGGACGAGGCCGTGGAGGCGGAGAGTTGTTTCTTTCCTCCGGACGTGTTTCCCAGGTTCGACACGTCAGCCCTGGACCGGGCGCCGACCGAGGAGCTTCTGGTCGAAGAAAATCTCGGCTTCAGGATCGACCGGATCGAAACCACAATTCAGCCTGCCGATCCCGATTCCAGCGAGGCGAGGCTGTTGAACGCCGAAGGCGGCCGGGCGCTGCTCATGCTCTCGCAGAAGCATTTTTCCAGGGGCGACAGGCCGGTCGTCTACACCGACCGCATTTGCGTTTCGCCCATCGGCTTCAGCTACACGACACAGGCCGCCGGATAGAGACGGTCAGGACATGGCGGAGGGGCATCTGCGCCGCCGCCGTCCGGCAGCAGAACGCCGCCCTCGCCTTGACAAGGCGGGAAGGCCCCGGCTAACCGGGTCACAAAAGCGTCACCCGGCTTTGCTCTCATGGGCGCCGGGCAAGCTGGAGCGGCAGGCGACATGCCGACCTCGACCGGGACAGACCCTGAGACTGCGGCGCGGCAGCGATGGATGGCCGTTCTGGCCAAGGCGGAGGACGGCGCGCTGGAGGCCGCCTGGGACGGTCTCGCCGACAGGCCCGGATACCGCTGCCTGCGGCCGCCGGAGACGGGCCTCGTCATGGTTCGCGGCCGCGCGGGCGGCACCGGAAGCGCCTTCAACATGGGCGAGATGAGCGCGACGCGCTGCGCCGTCCAGCTGGAAGGCGGCCAGGTCGGCATCGCCTATGTGGCGGGGCGCAGCGCGCGCCATGCCGAGCTGGCGGCGGCGTTCGACGCGCTGCTCCAGCAGCCCGGCCTCAGGGAGAGGCTGGAAGAGACGGTGATTGCGCCGCTGGAAGCCTCCCAGCGCGCCCGGCGCGAACGGGAGCGCGCGAACGCGGACCGCTCGCGGGTCGAGTTCTTCACCATGGTCCGCGGGCAGGACTGACACCGATGGCGGCGACGCTCAACGGACCGGCGCTTCGACCGGGCTTCGCCGCGCCGGTCCCGGATAGCCAGCAGGTGTTCCGCCGCGTGCTGGCGGCGATGTCGGAGCCGGGCGCCGTGCAGGACATCGCGATCGCCCTGACCCCGCCGGCGCCGCTCGACCCGGCGACCGCCGCGGTCTGCCTGACCCTGCTCGACTTCGAGACGCCCGTCTGGCTGGACGCCGCGGCGGACAATGACGACACGCGGGCCTGGCTCCGGTTCCATTGCGGCTGCCCGCTGGCGGGCGAGGCGGACGGCGCGCGCTTCGCCGTGCTGGCCCGGCCCGAGGCGGCGCCGCCCCTGGCCGGCTTCCGGCTGGGCTCGGAAGCCTATCCCGACGAAAGCGCGACCCTGGTCGTCCAGGCCGCATCCCTCGAAGCGGGGGACGCGGTCGACCTCAGAGGACCCGGCATCGAGGACCGCCGCGCGTTCCGCGCGGCCGGCCTCGCGGAAGATTTCTGGAAGCAGCGGCGCGACCTGGAACGCCTGTTCCCGCTGGGCGTCGACCTGCTCTTCGCCTCCGGGGCCAGCCTGGCGGCCGTGCCGCGCTCGACGCAGATAGGGCTTTGAGATGTATGTAGCGGTCAAGGGCGGCGAGAAGGCCATCGAAGCGTCGCACCGGCTTCTGGACTCGGCCCGGCGCGGCGACCCCGGCGTCCCCGAGCTCTCGACGCGCCAGATAGCGGAGCAGCTCGGGCTTGCCGTGGACCGGGTGATGGCCGAGGGCTCGCTGCACGACAGGGAGCTTGCGGCGCTCGCGATCAAGCAGGCGCAGGGAGACCTGATCGAGGCCGTCTTCCTGCTGCGCGCCTACCGCACCACCCTGCCCCGCCTCGGCAACAGCGAGCCCGTCGATACGGGGCGCATGGCGATCCGGCGGCGGATTTCCGCGACCTTCAAGGACCTTCCGGGCGGCCAGATCCTGGGTCCGACCTACGACTACACCCACCGCCTGCTGGATTTCCGCCTCGCCGATGAGGGCGGGAGCCGGGACCGGAACCCCGCGCCGGAGGCGGAACGCGGGCCGGCGGCCGAGGAGCCGGTCCCCCGCGTCGTGGACATTCTGGGCCGCGAAGGCCTGATCGAGGAGGAGAGCGCGCCGGAAACCGGCGGGGCGCCGCCGGCGGACATCACGAGGGAGCCGCTCCGCTTCCCGGCGGACCGCGACGCCCGGCTCCAGGCGCTCGCGCGCGGCGACGAGGGCTTCCTGCTGGCGCTCGGCTATTCGACCCAGCGCGGCTTCTCGAACAACCACCCCTTCGCCGGCGAAATACGCTACGGCGCGGTCGCGGTCGAGATCGTGCCCGAGGAGCTCGGCTTCGCGATCGAGATCGGCGAGATCGAGGTGACCGAGGTGCAGATGGTCAACCAGTTCACGGGCAATGCCCGCACGCCGCCCCAGTTCACGCGCGGCTACGGGCTCGTCTTCGGCCACCAGGAGCGCAAGGCCATGTCGATGGCGCTGGTGGACCGCGCGCTCAGATGCGCCGAACTCGACGAGGCGCCGGCCTCTCCCGCGCAGGACGAGGAGTTCGTCCTCTACCACAGCGACAATGTCGAGGCGTCCGGCTTCGTGCAGCATCTGAAGCTGCCGCACTATGTCGATTTCCAGTCGGAGCTCGAATTGCTGCGGAAGCTCCGGGCGGAGTTCGAAGACCCGCCCGCCGAGGCGGCGGAATAGGCGCCGATGGCTGAGGACGGCTACAATTTCGCCTATCTGGACGAGCAGACCAAGCGGATGATCCGCCGGGCCATTCTCAAGGCCGTCGCCATTCCGGGCTACCAGGTGCCGTTCGGCAGCCGGGAGATGCCGCTTCCCTACGGCTGGGGCACCGGCGGCATCCAGGTCACGGCCAGCATTATCGGCCGCGACGACACGCTCAAGGTCATCGACCAGGGCGCCGACGATACGGTCAACGCCGTCAGCATCCGCAAGTTCTTCGCGCGGACGGCCGGCGTCGGGACGACGGAGCGCACCGAGGACGCCACCATCCTCCAGACCCGGCACCGGATACCGGAAACGCCGCTCGGGCCCGGCCAGATCCTCGTCTACCAGGTGCCCATCCCGGAGCCGCTGCGCTGGCTGGAGCCGAGGGAGGCGGAGACGCGCAAGATGCACGCGCTCGAGGAATACGGCGTGATGCATGTCCGCCTCTATGAGGACATCGCGCGGTTCGGGCATATCGCCACCTCCTACGACTATCCCGTGCGGGTGAACGGCCGCTACCTGATGCGGCCCTCGCCGATTCCGAAGTTCGACAATCCGAAGATGGACCGCTCGCCGGCGCTGCAATTGTTCGGCGCGGGCCGCGAGAAACGCATCTACGCCATCCCTCCGCATACCGGGGTGCGGAGCCTCGATTTCGACGACCACCCGTTCGAGGTCCAGAAATGGGAGGATGTGTGCGCGCTTTGCGGGTCGGGCGAGAGTTTCCTCGACGAGATCGTCACCGACGACCGGGGCGGGCGCATGTTCGTGTGCTCGGACACCGATTATTGCGGCAGGCGCCGCGAAGCCGGCCACACCGGCCCCGCCACGCGGGACCCGGAAGGAAGCGGGGCGTAATGTCGTGTCTGCGAAGTTTGCGTCGTTCCGGTTCGGAGCGCCTGACTGCTCTTCCGTCACGTCTGCGCGCGCCCTCCGTCATGCCCGGACTTGTTCCGGGCATCTCCCTCGAGGCAGGCGCGGCGGCGAAAATGGATGCCCGGAACAAGTCCGGGCATGACGGGACGGGGACGCCGGGATGGCCGTTCTGCAATGCAACGCACTTCAACTCCGGTACACCGGCATGATGCCGGAGGCGCCGCCGCTCCTCTCCGCCCGGGGCGTGACGAAATACTATGAGGGCATTCCCGGCTGCCGGAATGTGTCATTCGAGGTCTGGCCGGGCGAGGTTCTGGGCATTGTCGGGGAATCCGGCTCCGGCAAGACGACGGTGCTGAACTGCATTTCCGCGCGCCTGGAGCCGACTTCGGGAACCGTCGAATACGCCACGCGCCATGACGGCCCGGCGGACATCTACCGCATGAGCGAGCCGGCCCGGCGCCTGCTGATGCGCACCGACTGGGGCTTCGTCCACCAGAACCCGCGCGAAGGGCTGCGCATGGGGGTGAGCGCGGGCGCCAATATCGGCGAGCGCCTGATGGCGGTGGGCGCGCGCCATTACGGCAATATCCGGCAGGCCGCCACCGACTGGCTCGACAAGGTCGAGATGGATACGGGGCGCATGGACGACCTGCCCTTCACCTTTTCGGGCGGCATGCAGCAGCGGCTCCAGATTGCGCGCAACCTCGTGACCGCGCCGCGCATCGTGTTCATGGACGAACCCACGGGCGGGCTCGACGTGTCCGTCCAGGCGCGGCTGCTCGACCTGCTGCGCGGCCTGGTGTCCGATCTCGGGCTGGCGGCCGTCATCGTCACGCACGACCTGGCCGTCGCGCGCCTGCTGTCGCACCGCCTGCTCGTCATGCGTCGCGGCGAGGTCGTGGAGTCCGGCCTGACCGACCAGGTCCTCGACGACCCGCAGCATCCCTATTCGCAGCTTCTCGTGTCTTCGGTAATCCATCCGTGAGGGCAAGGGGCCACAGCCATTGACGGCGGCAATCGAAATCGGGGGCCTGGCGAAATCCTTCACCCTGCACAACCAGGGCGGCGTGCGCCTTCCCGTGCTGGCGGGCTTCGACCTCGTCGTGGAGCCGGGCGAATGCGTGGCGCTTCACGGTCCCTCCGGCATCGGCAAGAGCACGGTGCTCCGCTGCATCTACGCCAACTACAGGGCCGACCGGGGGCGCATCCTCGTCCGGCACCGGGACGGGACCGTGGACATGGCGGCCACGCATCCCCGCCGGATACTCGCCGTTCGCAGGGAAACCGTCGGCCATGTCAGCCAGTTCCTGCGCGCGGTCCCGCGCGTCGCCGCGGAGGACGTGGTCGCCGAGACGCTTCGCGGGCGCGGCGCGGACCCGGAAGCTGCAACGAAAGCGGCGCGCCGCATGCTCCGGCGCCTCAACATTCCGGCCGCGCTGCACCGGCTGGCGCCGGCCACCTTCTCCGGCGGCGAACAGCAGCGGGTCAATCTCGCGCGGGTCTTCGTCGCGGACTATCCCGTGCTGCTGCTGGACGAGCCGACCGCATCCCTCGACAGGGAAAACCGGGATGTCGTGTTCGAGCTCATCCGGGAGGCCGCCGGGCGGGGCGCGGCGATTGTCGGGATTTTCCACGATGCCGAGGTGCGGGACGCGGTGGCGACGCGGACCGTTCCGCTCACCGCCGCAAGGGAGGCCGCATGATGACGGACCTCACGATCACCAACGCCCGGATCGTCATGCGGGACGAGGTCGTTTCCGGCGCCGTCGAGGTGGCGGACGGCCGGTTCTCGGAGGTCGGCGAAGGCTCCGTCCGCGCCGGCGCGGCGCTCGACTTCGAGGGCGACTACCTGCTGCCCGGCCTCGTCGAGCTCCACACCGACAATCTGGAGCGCCAGTTCACGCCGCGCCCCGGCGTCGCGTGGCCGGCGGAGGCCGCAGTGCTGGCCCATGACAGCCAGCTCGCCGCCGCCGGGATCACGACGGCGCTCGATACCGTGCGGATCGGCGGCGGCGACAAGGCCCGCCCGGACCATCTCTCGGGCATGGCGGATGCCGTGAAGAGGGCGATGCGATGGGGCGTCCTGCGCGCGGAGCATTTCCTGCACCTGCGCTGCGAGGTCTCCAGCCCGGACCTGATGGAGCGCCTCTCGCCCTTCATGGACGACCCCCTGGTCCGGCTGGTTTCGCTGATGGACCACACGCCGGGACAAAGGCAATTCGTCGATCTCGGCAAGCACCGCGAATATTACCAGGGCCGCTACGGCCTGAGCGACGGTGAGATGGACGACTATGTGAAGGCCAAGCAGCAGGCCCAGCAGCAGTTCAGCGCCCGCCACAGGTCGCTGGTCGTCAAGGCGCTGGAGGGCCGGGATATCGCGCTCGCCAGCCATGACGACGCCACGGTCGAGCATATCGAGGAGTCGGTGCGCGACGGCGTCGCCATCGCCGAGTTCCCCACCCGCCTCGAAGCCGCCGAGGCGGCGCGGCGCCGCGGCCTCGCCGTGTTGATGGGCGCGCCCAACCTGGTGCTCGGCGGCTCCCATTCGGGCAACGCCTCGGCCCTCGACCTGGCGGCATCCGGATTGCTGGACATGCTGTCGTCCGACTATGTGCCGTCGAGCACCCTCCAGGGCGTGTTCCTGCTGCGCGACGGCATTCCGGAGATGACGCTTCCGCGCGCGGCCGCGGTGGCGACGGCCAATCCGGCGGAGGCGATCGGGCTGGAGGACCGGGGCGAGGTCGCCGCCGGCAAGCGGGCGGACTTCGTCCGCGTCAGGGAAGTCGAGGGCGTCGCCGTCGTGCGCGGCACATGGCGCGAAGGACAGAGGGTCGTCTAGGCGGGAGCGGGGAGACCATGTCGGCAGCGGACCGGATTCTGGACATCCTGGAGACGAGCGGCGCGGCGCAATATGGGGACGAGGCCGTCAGCCAGCTTCAGCACGCGCTGCAATGCGCGCATCTTGCGGAATGCTCCGGCGCGTCCGATTCGCTTGTGGTCGCGGCGCTGCTGCACGATATCGGCCACCTGATCCACAAGCTCGGCGAAGACGCCGCCGCGAGGGGCATCGACGACCGCCACGAGACGCTGGGGCGCAAATATCTGGCCCGCTGGTTCGAGGAGGACGTGACCGCGCCGGTGGGCCTGCATGTCGATGCCAAGCGCTGGCTCTGCGCGACCGATCCGGCCTATTTCGACACCCTGTCGCCGGCTTCCGTGCGGAGCCTGGAGCTGCAGGGCGGCCCGTTCACGGAGACCGGGGCGGCGGCGTTCATCGCAAGGCCCCATGCGCATGAGGCGGTGGCCGTGCGCCGCTGGGACGAGCAGGCCAAGGACCCCGGGGCCGTGACGCCGGGCCTCGACCGCTACCGTCCCTGCATCGAAGCCGCGCTCCGGAATTGACCGTCGGCTGCCTCGTGCTCACCGTCGGCCCGAGCGGCGCCGGCAAGGACACGCTGCTCCGGCGGGCCGCAGCCGAATTGAGGCCGGACGCGCGTTTCTGCTTCCTGCGGCGCTACATCACGCGGCCCGCCGGGGACCCGCATGAGGATCATATCGCCCTGACGGAGGCGGAATTCCGCGCGCGCGAGCGGGCCGGCGAATTCAGCCTGGTCTGGCGCGCGCACGGCCTCGGCTACGCGCTCCCCGGAACCGTCGGCGGCCTTGTCGCGGAGGGACGCATCGTCGTGGCCAACGTGTCGCGAACCGTCGTCGCCGAGGCCCGGAGCCGGTTCGCGCGCGTCGGCGTCATCCAGGTCACGGCAAGCCGGGAGACGCTCGCGCGCCGCCTCGGCGAGAGGGGCCGGGAATCGCGGCAGGACCGGGCCGGCCGCCTCGCCCGGCAATTGCCCGCCGGCATCGAGGGCCCGGACGTCCGCACCCTCGTCAATGACGGTCCGCTGGAACCCGCAGTCGAAGCCTTTGTGGAAATGCTCCGCTCGTTTGCGGGATAAGGCCTCCTACTCGGCGGCTTCCGCGGAGACCGGCGCTTCCACGATCCGGGTCGCGAAGTCAGCGGGCGCCACGATTTCCAGCACCTCGAAGTCCTTCGAGCAGGCGATTTCGCGATGCGGGATGCCGGGGCGCTGGTTGATGCAGTCGCCCTTCTCGATGCGCCTGACACCCTGGCCCTCATATTCGAACTCGGCCCAGCCGTTCAGCACCATGACGAACTGGAAGGTGCAGTCATGGACATGCCAGTGCTGCACCTCGTCCTTCATCTCCTTGCCGTTCGCCTTGACGATATGGGCGACATAGTCGCCCCTGGTCGCCGCCTTGATGCCGAGGTCGCGATATTCGAAGATCTCGCGCAGGCCCTCCGTCCATACGGCCTCCGCGGCCCTGTTGTGCGCAAATTCCCAATTGTCGGTCATGGCGTCCTCCGTTTGCTGCGGGCAATCCTACAATCGGCGCCGCGAACCGTAAATCGGACCGGCGCTTCGTGGTAATGATGCACCTCCGGAGACCGCTGCCGACGCACCAGGGGAGACTGCCGATGACCGAAGCCCGCACCGACCTTTCGCAATGGCGCGAGCCCGGGGCGCTGATCGAGACCGGTGAACTGGAGGCGAGCCTGGGCGCGCCGGAGCTGCGCATCGTGGACTGCACCACATGGCTGAGGCCGGCGGAGCCCGGAGACGACGCCCCCTACCGCGTCGTGCCTGGCCGGACGGAATATGACGAGGCGCATATCCCCGGCGCCGTGTTCCTGGACCTGCAGGGAACGGCTTCCGATCCCGGCACGCGCCTTAAATTCATGGCGCCGTCGGCCGAGCGCTTCGCGGACGCGATGGGCGGGCTCGGCATCGGCGACGCATCCCGCGTGGTGCTCTATTCGGCCGGCAGCATCATGTGGGCGACCCGGGTCTGGTGGATGATGCGCGCCTTCGGCTTCGAAGGGGCGGCCGTGCTCGACGGCGGCTGGGAGAAGTGGAAGGCGGAGGGCCGCCCGGTATCCGCCGAGCCCGCGCAATACCCGCCGGCGCGCTTTACCGCCGCGCCCGCGCCCGGCCGGTTCGTGGACAGGGACCATGTGCTCTCCCGGCTGGACGACACCGGCACCGTCATGGTGAATGCGCTCGCGCCCGCCTTCCATCTGGGCGAGGGGCCGAGCCGCTATGGCAGGCCCGGCCGCATACCCGGAAGCCTCAACGTGCCGGCGGCCAGCCTGCTCGACCCGACCAACGGGGCCTTCGTGGCGCTCGACGAGGCGCGGCGGCTGCACGAGGAAGCCGGGATCGGCCGGGACCGCCATGTCGTCGCCTATTGCGGCGGCGGCATCTCAGCGACTGTCGGCCTGTTCCTTATGCACCAGCTCGGCTATGACGACCTCACCCTCTATGACGGCTCGATGGGAGACTGGGCCCCGGACCCCGGCCTGCCGATAGAAACGGGCCCGCAACAGCCGTCGCAGCGCCGGAGCGAGTCATGACCCTTCAATTCCGCAAGCTTCACCCGCATTTCGCCGCCGAGGCGGGTCCGGTCGACCTCCGCACGGTGCATGACGAGGAGAGGCTCGAACGCATCCGGGCGGCCATGGACGAACATGCCGTGCTCGTCTTCCGGGACCAGGCGTTCTCGGGCGAGGAGCAGCTCGATTTCGCCGCGCGGCTCGACGGGGAGCTCCACCGCAAGACCGGCTTCAGCGTTCTGCAGAAGAACCGCTTCGGCGACGAGGCGCTCTCCGATGTCTCGAATGTCGAAGCGGACGGGCAGGTCGTGGAAGCGGACAGCCGCCGGCGCCTCTACAGCCTCGGCAACCGGCTCTGGCACACGGACGCCTCATTCCAGGACCCGCGCGGCCGTTACTCCATGCTCGCCGCCCTCGTGGTGCCGCCGGTGCCGGCCGACACCGAGTTCGCGGACATGCGCACCGCATACGACACGCTGCCGGAGGAGACGAAGGCGGGGCTGGAGGGCCTGCGCGTGCATCATTCCATCGCGCATTCGCGCATGACGCTCGGCTTCGAGTTCTCCGAGGAGGAGCGCGACCGGCTGAAGGGCGCGGTCCACCCGCTCGTGCTGGCCAACCCGCGGACCGGGCGGCGCGCGCTCTATCTCGCCTCGCACGCCTCGCGGATACTCGACCGGCCGGTGCCGGAAGGCCGGCTGATCCTCCGCGAGCTCACCGAGCATGCGACCCGGCCCGAGCTTGTCTATCGCCACTCCTGGCGGAACGGCGATTTCGTCATCTGGGACAACCGCGCCACCATGCACCGCGCCTGCCCCTACGAAGACACGGTTTACCGCCGGGAGATGCGCCGCGTCACGACGCTGGACACCAGCGACCCGGCGCGCGTCGCGCAGCCGGCATAACCGCATTCCATGGTAGACCGTCGGACTGCCGTTGCGCCTGAGCGCAGTCTCTCCTCTACTGGAAATTCTCGAATGATGCCGATGATTATTGATTGGGGGTTTATACGCACGACCAGCCGAGACTCGTCGCGTACTGTTCTACGCCTTGCTGAGCTACTGCTATGGTATCTGGTCGTACGAGACCGTCCGCCGGGACGACGGCCTGTACACAGTCTTCCTGAGCCTGACGGACGATAGGACGTCGGCACTCAACGGGGCCGGCGGATGGATCATTCGTCTTGGGTCGATGCGGCTTACTGCCTTCAGGGGTGGGAGTTCTGCAAGTTAGGATGCTTGCGACCGAACCGTAACCGCCCTACTCTTCCCTTCATATCGTCATGCGCGAGGTGCGACATGCCCGAGTCGCCGACATCCGATAACCCCGGACCCGAGGGGCTGGTCATCATCGACGAGCCCGACGATGCAGTGCCGACCCTGTACTGCAACTCGGTCAGTCTAGACCGATCACTGTCGGACGTCGGGATTACCTTCTATCAGGGCACCACGCCCAAGCAAGCCGTTCGTATGCCGTTCATCACGGCGAAGACGTTGGCCGTACACCTAAATGGGTTGATCCTCGATTTTGAGGGACGGATGCAACTCGCCATACCGACGATGAATGACGTGCATGAGAAGTTCTCGGGTACCCCCCCACCGGAAGCAGAGGAGCCAGTAGAGTGAGGCTCGCCACACGAGCAGACTACCCGTACCAGGACGCGGTGAAGCGCGACTTGGCGGATAGTGGCCCCTTCGTGTACGCGTCGAGCGACAACCAAAGTCAGCCGGTCTTTCCAGCATTCCCAGGCATGGCTCAGCATGGAACCTTTGCCATAGACCCAGAGGGGGCCAACGTGGTGCTCGCTAAGGGTCTTCCGCGCTGGCAGCATCTGCCCTCTCATATAGAGGCCATGGCGGCGGAACAGTCCATTATGGGCACCGGGGATGCGTACTCGGTGAGAACAAGCAGGGTGTTGTTTGATTACGACACCGGGGCCCCGACACACGCGCCGAGCCAGCAAGCTAGGGGCCAATGGTTGATCGAGGCCCTGGCAGTTCTAGAGGGCTGCCCAGCAGAGGCGAGCGAAGAAGGGCTACGCGAGCCGTCCAAGTATGCACTGGCAGCAGCAGATATCGTGCTTCGCCGTCTCGCAACGCACGTTGCAGAGGCCCCCGACGTATACCCCATGCCGGACGGCGAGATTGCTGTCGACCTCCGCAACCCGGACGAGCCTTACGGCGTCCTCTTCGTCGCGGAAGCTACGGGCGGGGTAGCTTGCATCGCACGCACACGAGGCACCAGCGCACAGATGCAGGCGGCGCGGGCTGAGGATGTCATCGCGGAGGGGAGCCTTGGACTGCTAGCGGAGGCTGGCATCCGGTGAGTGACGACCCACCCGAACAGATAGCGCCCGAGCACCGGCTCGGGCGTCGTGAAAGTTCCAGGACACGAGCTAAGAAGGGTCGTTCGCGCGTCAGTGACTTCCTGCCGCGAAAGGAGGAGTGTGAGTTATCTGTTGACCGGCTAGGATTTGCTCCAAAGGAAGAGATGGTGGAGGTCGTCCGTCGCACTATTGGGCCGGCGCAACCCTTCCACGGATGGCATGTCCTTACCGCAGCCGCCGTGGAGCAGGCGGGGTGCCAGGTAGTTGCCTCACCCATACGGCCGTGTAACCCCTACCACGCGGATATCGTGCTGCCCGTCGCATGTCTGCCGGCGGGGCCAGAGCGGAAAAAGGTGGAGCGGAAGTGCGCGCAGGACCTATCGCTAAAGACCAAGTTCTGCGCTGCCTGCTAGGCGGGCTGGCCTGTCCGCCCGGCTAGCTATGCGTATAAGCCCCCGAACATAAGTCCTGCATTGCGCTCCCTGTTATGAAGCCCCTCGACGACATTCGCGTGCTCTCGGTTACGGTGTTCTTGGCCGGCCCCTTCCTCAGCATGACGCTCGCCCGCTTCGGCGCGGAGGTCATCAAGGTCGAAGCGCCGGGGGCGGGCGACCCGATCCGCAGCGCCGGCCCCTTTCACGGACCGAAGGGGATCAATGCGGAGCGGCAGACGGAGGACGACCTCTCGGTCCGGTTCCTGAAACGCTCGGAAGGCGTGAAGAGCGTCACCCTCAATCTCAAGGACCCGGAAGGGCGGGGCATGTTCCTGGAGCTGGCGAAACAATCCGACGTGGTGATCGAGAACCTCTCGCCCGGCTCCATGAAGCGGATGGGCCTCGGCTACGAGGACATCGCCGCCGTCAATCCGGGCATCGTCTATTGCTCGATCGCCGGCTACGGCCAGACCGGCCCCTACAAGGACCTGCCCGCGCACGACCACCAGATCCAGGCCATGTCCGGCATCATGGACATGAACGGCGCGGCCGACGGCCCGCCGACGCGGATCGGCGTCTTCGTCGGCGACCTCGTGACGCCGCTCTACGCCGCCTATTCGATCCTGGGCGCGCTCCGCCACCGGGAGAAGACAGGCGAGGGGCAATATCTCGACGCCTCCATGATCGACACGCTTGCCACCCTGATGTTCATGGAGCCCATGGAATATGTGCTGAAGGACGGGCAGCCGGTCCGCGCCGGCAATGACAGCCGCAACGACGTGACCGGCCTCTACCGCCTCAGGGACGGCGACGTGATTATCACGGTGGGCCTCTCGCTGCGCTTCAAGGCCCTGCTCGGCGCGCTCGGCGCCTCCGGGCTTCTGGAGGACGCGCGCTTCGCCACCGCGGAAAGCAGGGAAGCGAACATCGGCAGTCTGCGCAAGGAGATCCAGGCCCGCCTCGGCAGACACAGTTGCGAGGAAGGCATCGCCCTGCTCCAGGGGGCGGGCATTCCGGTCGCGCGGGTGCGCACCATCCGGGAAGCCGTCGAGGACGAGCATTTTCGCGCGCGCGGCACCCTCAAGCCCATGTACCGCCAGGGTTCGGACGAGCCGGTGGAACGCGGCATCGTCTCCGGGTTCCCGGTGAAGTTCTCCGGCGGCGACCTGCCGAAGCTCGAAGGCGGCGCGCAGCTCGGCCACCACAATTGCGAGGTCTTCGGACGGCTCCTCGATCTCGATGCGGCGGCTCTGGCCGGCCTCAGGGAACGCGGGGTGATATAGAGGCCGACCCGCCCGGCGGCCGGGGCGCGAGAATTGACAATATCCTCTATTTGATCGTGATTATCTGAAATAATTCTCTTCTCAGGCTTGACATTCCCCCATATGGTGTATGATGAAAGTAGAGAGAGGCGGCTTCCGGGGCCGCCTTTCGGCGTTTCTGCAGAAAGCGATGGCCGGAGCCGCGAAAAAGACCCCGGCGGGAACGGACGGGCGAGGTGCGTCCGCGGTCTCGCGCGCGCAATCAGGTGCGCGAACCGCGCCGGCGCCGACACCCGCCCGCGCCCCCGCGCGATTGCGCGCGGAAAAGGGACCCGCCGCCGACCGGCCGGCGAAAACGAAACCGGAGCGAGAGGAGGAACCTATGCCGAAGACGGACCGGCGCCGGAACCGGGTGGAATACCCGGAACCTCCGCCCGAAAGGAGGGCGCCATGCCGGAACGGGCAATCGAATATGCGCCCTGAGCATGAGGAACATGACACAACATGACACTTCCGGCGTGTCCCGGCGACCGCGCCCCGGCCGCCGGCTGTCCAGGGAGGCAACCGGATCGAACGGCGCGTCAGGAACCGGCCTGCAAAAGTCCGGGGCCGGCGGCGGACCAGGGGCTTGCATCCTCGCCCAGAGCCCGGCGCAGCGCCCAGGCGAGGCAGTAGTTGGACGACAGCACGGGCCTGCCGATCCGGTCCGCCGCAGGCGCCAGCGCCGCCAGGGTCGGCATGCCGGTGCCGCTCATCAGCAGCGCCTCGGCCCCGTCGGACACGCCGCTGTCCAGCGCGGCAAGGGCGTCGGCGCTCCGCAGCCCGTAAATCCGGCGCGTGTCCTGCGACCCGATATCGACGGACATGACCTGGACGATGGACAGCCCCGCCGCCTGCCAGTAGGCGACGCCCGCCTCGACGATGCCGGCAGGATAAGGCGCCAGCAGCGCGACGCGCACGACGCCGATGGCCTCCAGAGCATCCAGGATGGCCTGCGCGGCCGTGACGAACGGGCATCCGAGCCGCGCCTGCGCTTCGGCCACGATTTCCGCCTCCCGCCCGGCGCCGACCAGGTAGGAGGACCCGGTGCAGGCGAAGCCGTAAACGTCGGGACGCAGGACATCGTAGCTGTCCAGGGTGCGGTCGAGCCCGTCGAAATAGTCGACCAGCCGCTCCACGGAGGTCGGAGCCCGGCTGACCAGGCGGCTCGTCAGAAGCTCGGCATCCTGCGGCAGGAGCCGGCGCATCTCCGCCTCGACCGTCGGGTTCGCCTGCGGCACGCCGACCCCGATCCAGCCGCCCGGCCCGTATTCGCGCTCCGTCCGGTCCATGCCGTTGCCCCGAAACCGCCCCGGACCGCCGGTTCAGATGTCCAGCGAGGTTTCCCGCTCCCAGTCGCTCAGATGGCGGGAATAGGCGTCCCATTCCTGCATCTTGAGCTTCACGTAGGCAGACGAGAATTCCGCCCCCAGCGCTTCCTTCAGCACCGCATTGCGGTCGAAGGCGCGGACGGCGTCGAGCAGGTAGTTCGGCAGCCGTCTGACCCGGCGCCTGTGGCCCTCGGCATACATGTCGAGATCGCTGCGCCTGCCCGGATCGCGTTCGTTGGCGATGCCGTCGAGGCCGGCCGCCAGACAGGCCGCCTGCAGCAGGTAGGGATTGGCCGCGCCGTCGGCGAGCCGGAGTTCGAAGCGGCCCTCATCGGGGATGCGCACCATGTGGGTGCGGTTGTTGCCCGTCCAGGTGACGGTGTTGGGCGACCATGTGGCGCCCGAGGCCGTCACCGGCGCGTTGATGCGCTTGTAGGAGTTCACGATCGGGTTGGTGACGGCGCAGAGCGCTTCGGCATGGTGGAGCACGCCGCCGAGGAAATGCAGGGCAAGCTCCGAGAGGCCCAGCTCTGCATCCGGATCGTGGAACAGGTTGGTCTTGCCGTCCGCATCCCACACCGACACATGCGCGTGGCACCCGTTGCCCGTCAGGCTGAGGAAGGGCTTCGGCATGAAGGTGGCGCGCAGCCCGTGTTTCTCGGCGATGGATTTCACCATGAACTTGAAGAAGGCGTGCCGGTCGGCCGTCACCAGCGCGTCGTCATAGTCCCAGTTCATCTCGAACTGGCCGTTGGCGTCCTCATGGTCGTTCTGGTAGGGGCCCCAGCCAAGCGCGAGCATGGCGTCGCAGATCTCGGACACGACGTCGTAGCGGCGCATCAGCGCCTGCTGGTCGTAGCAGGGCTTCGCGTCGATATCGCGCGGGTCCGAAATGCCGGTCCCGTCGGCGTCGATCAGGTGGTATTCGGCCTCGACGCCGGTCTTCATCCGCAGCCCCTCGGCGGCGGCCCGGGCGACGAGGTTCTTCAGCACGACCCGCGGCGCCTGCTCGACCGGCCGGCCGTCCATGACGAGGTCGCCCGCGACCCACGCCACGTCGGGCTGCCAGGGAAGCCGGATGACGCTCGCCGTGTCGGGGACCGCCAGCATGTCGGGATGGGCGGGCGTCATGTCCAGATAGGTGGCGAAGCCCGCAAATCCCGCGCCCGCTTCCTCCATCGCCGGGGCGGCGGCCGCGGGCACCAGCTTGGAGCGCTGCATACCGCGTATGTCGGTGAAGTTGAACAGGAAATACCTGACATCGTTCGCCTTCGCGAAGGCTTCCAGCTTGCCGGTCATGGTCATCCTTTCGGGTCTAGAAGGGGCGCACGGCCGTCAGGGCCAGAGGGCGTCCAGCGGGAAGGTCACCGCCTGGAAGGGCGGGAGGGACACCGGTTCGTCCTCCCGCGCCGAGCCGGCCGGCGTCCAGGCGCCGTCCTGCAGGGTAAACGCCTCCAGCGTCCTTGCCGCCGGATCGACGAACCAGAGATGGCCGACGCCCTCCCGCGCATAGATCGGGCGTTTCTCCTCCAGGTCGAAGGTTCGCGTGGAAGGAGAGAGAATCTCGCACACCCAGTCCGGCGCCAGGGTGAAATAGGGCGTATCGGGGTAGTCCGGCATCCGCTCGCGGCGCCAGCCGGCGAGGTCCGGCACCAGGATATCCTCGCCGAAATGAAGCTCCGGCTCATCGACGATCCACCAGCCGCCCGGTCCGCCCCGGCCCTTCTGGAACGGGCTGACCAGCTCGTCGCCGAGCGACGAACCCGCCAGCGCGTGCCGGCTGGCCGGCCTCGGCTGCGTATGCAGCGCGCCCTTGACGATCTCGGCCACCATGTGCGGCGGCGCATCGAGCACATCCCGATAGGTCGCCTTGCGGGCCGGGACCCGCCGCCGCAACGCCCGCCGCGCGCTCATGCCGTCCTCTCCGGTCGCCAATGCCGCGCCATGCTACGACCGCCCGGCATTCCTGTCACGGTCACGCCGTCAGGACCGGCCCGGAATCCAGCCGGTCCCCGCGAGCGGCACCTGCGCCATGGCCGCCGCCTCGACGGTGAGGGCGGCAAGGTCCTCCGGCTCCAGATTGTGGACATGGCTCTTGCCGCAGGCCCGGGCGAGGGTCTGGCATTCCATGGTGAGGGTGGACAGGTAGTTGCGCACCCGGCGCCCGCCTTCTTCGGGGTCGAGCCGCGCCTCCAGCACCGGGTCCTGGGTCGTCACCCCGACGGGGCAGCGGCCCGTCTGGCAGAGGTTGCACGCGCCCGGACGGGTGCCGAGCGCCTCATAGTCCTCCAGATAGAGCGGGGCGTTGCAGTTGAGCGCCATCAGCGCGGCCATGCCGATAGAGACGGCGTCCGCGCCGAGCGCCAGCGCCTTGGCGACATCGGCGCCCGTGCGGATGCCCCCCGAGACGATGAGCTGCACCTTGCGGTGGACGTCGAGTTCCTTGAGCGCCTCCACCGCGAGCCGCACCGCCGGAAGCGTCGGGATGCCGACATCCTCGATAAAGACTTCCTGCGTGGCGGCCGTGCCGCCCTGCATGCCGTCCACCACCACGGCGTCGGCGCCCGCCTTGACCGCAAGCGCCACATCATACTGGGTGCGGGTCGCGCCGACCTTCACATAGACCGGCTTTTCCCAGTCCGTGATCTCGCGCAGCTCCTGGATCTTGATCGCAAGGTCGTCGGGCCCCGTCCAGTCCGGATGCCGGCAGGCGCTGCGCTGGTCGATGCCGGCCGGCAGGGTGCGCATGTCCGCCACCCGCTCGGTCACCTTCTGGCCGAGCAGCATCCCGCCGCCGCCGGGCTTGGCGCCCTGCCCGACCACGACCTCTATCGCGTCGGCGGCGCGGAGATGGTCCGGGTTCATGCCGTAGCGCGACGGCAGGACCTGGTAGACGAGGGTCTCGGACGCCTCCCGCTCCTCCATCGTCATGCCGCCGTCGCCGGTCGTCGTGCTCGTGCCCATGGCGCTGGCGCCGAGGCCGAGGGCGCGCTTGGCGTTGGCGCTGAGCGCGCCGAAGCTCATGCCTGCAATCGTGACCGGAATCTTGAGTTCCACCGGCTTCGACGCGAAGCGGGCGCCGATGGTCACATCGGTGTCGCAGCGCTCCCGGTAGCCCTCCAGCGGGTAGCGCGAGACCGACGCCCCGAGAAACACCAGATCGTCGAAGGAGGGCACGGCCCGCCACGCGCCGGCCCCCCGGATGTAGTAGAGGCCCTGGTCCGCCGCGCGGTGGATCTCCGAGATGACATGCGGGGGGAAGGTCGCCCAGGACCGTTCCGGTCGATTGCCTGACATGACTCAACCCTCAGTAGGCCGCCGCATTGTCCACGCGGAAATTGTAAAGCTGGCGGGCCGATCCGTAGCGGCGGAACCGGGCCGCATCGGCGGCCATGCCGGCCTCGGCCAGCAACGCATCCAGACGCGCGGCGTCCTCTCCGTTCATGTCCTTCTCGACGCAGTCCGCGCCGAGGCTCTCGACCCGTCCCCGGACGAACAGCTCGGCCTCGTAGATCGAGTCGCCGAGATAGGCCCCCGCATCGCCGCAGACGACGAGCCGGCCCGCCTGCGCCATGAAGGCGGACATGTGCCCGATGGAGCCGCCCACCACGATATCGACGCCCTTCATGGTGATGCCGCAGCGCGCGCTCGCGGACCCTTCGATCACCAGAAGCCCGCCATGCCCGCTCGCGCCGGCGGACTGGCTGGCGTCGCCCGTCACGCGGACCGTGCCGGACATCAGGTTCTCGGCGACGCCCGTGCCGGCATTGCCTTCCACCGTCACGTCCGCCTTCTGGTTCATGCCGGCGCAGTAGTAGCCGACATGGCCGCGGATCCGGACATCCATCGCCTCCGTCAGGCCGACGGCCAGCGCATGGCGGCCCTTGGCGTTCGTCACGACGAAGCGGCCGCCTGCGACCGGCCCGTCGCGGCCCTGCAAACGGCGGTTGAGCGCCCGGACGCCCGCCGCGTCGAGGTCGATGGTCTCGACCGTCATGCGCTGCCGCCCCAGGAATAGACCTTGCCCGGCTCGGGTTCCCAGACCGATGCAGCCTCCACGTCCGGCAGGCATGCGAGCGCCCGGAACTCCGAGGCCATGGCGACCCAGTCGTCATTCTCCGCCATCACGGCGGGCTTGCAGGCGATCGGGTCGCGCAGCACCGAGAAGCCGTCCCGCGTGCCGACCGCGAAGGTGTAGAAGCCGTCCAGGTCCGCGATGCCGGCTTCGAGCGCCTCGGCGATGCTGGCGCCCTCGCCGATCCGCCAGGTCAGGTAGCCGGCGGCGACCTCGGTGTCATTGTCGGTCTGGAAACGCACGCCCTGCCGGTCCCTGAGCCAGTCCCGCAGGCGGTGATGGTTGGAGAGCGAACCGTTATGGACGAGGCAGAGATCGTCGCCGGTATTGAACGGGTGCGCGCCCTCGGTCGTCACCGCGCTCTCGGTCGCCATGCGGGTGTGGCCGATCATGTGCGAGCCCGCCATCTGGGCGACCCCGAACCGGCCCAGGACATCCGCCGGCAGGCCGATATCCTTGTAGATCTCGAGCGCGGCGCCGGAACTCGTGACGCGGAGCTCGGGATGCCGGGCCTCGACCCAGTCCCGAAGCGCAGCCGCATCGACGGACGCGCTCAGCACCGCATGGTTGGACGCCGGCTCCGCCAGGGCCTCCGTGCCCAGCTCTTCGCCCGCTTCCCGCGCAAGGCAGGACCAGTCGTAACCGGGCGTCATGCTGCACACGGTGACTTTCGCCTCGTCCCGCCCGCCTTTCTCGCGATAGACGGCAAAGCCTGCGCTGTCGGGACCGCGTTCGGTCATCTCGTCCATCATCGGCGCGAAGAGACGGCCCAGATGCGGGCGCAGGGCGGGGTTTTTCAGATAGAGCCCAACGATGCCGCACATGGCGTCCTCCTCTCCTGCAGGTCGCGCCGCAGCGCCAGTATAGGGCCTCCCGGTCAGACCTGCAGCGCCACGCCGTCATGGCCCGGATCGGCCCCGCCGTCGAGGCTGCCGTCGGCCGGCAGTCTTATGCCATGCACCGCCGCGAAGCCGAAGGTGAGCGGGCTGCGGACGATCTCATAGCCCATGCGTTCCAGCGGCTCCACGACATAGCCCGGAATGCGGTTCGAGATGTCGATGGCGTTCGAGGTCGAGGAAAAGCGCGGCGCCGACACCGCTTCGGTCATGGTCATGCCGTGGTCGAGGACATTGACGATCGCTTGCGTGACGCCCATCGCGATCTGCGTGCCGCCCGGCGCGCCCAATGCGAGGGAAGGCCGGTCGCCCTCGAAGACGATGGTCGGACAGAGCGAGGAGAACCGGCTCTTGCCGGGCGCGATCGACCCTGCCCGGCCGGGGCGGGGATCGAAGACCGCCATGCAGCCGTTGTACATGAAACCCAGCCCCGGCGTGATGACGCCGGACGGCATGCCGAGCGAGTGGGTCATGGTGACGATTCCGCCCTCCCGGTCCACGGCCACGACATGGGTGGTGTCCGGCGGCTCGGTCGCGACCCGCGTCACCTCCGCCCGCTCGCCGCGCCCGATCTCGGCCGCGAGCTCCGCGCCATATTCCCTGGACAGCAGCCAGTCCAGCGGCACGTCGTAGAAGGCGGGGTCTCCGACATGGGCGTCCTTGTCGCGGGTCGCCCGCTTCATCGCCTCGCAGACGACGCGCAGATATTCGGTGCTGTTGTGGCCGATGGCCGCCAGGTCGAAATGCTCGAGCTGGTTCAGTATCTGCAACACCTGCACGCCGCCGCCCGGCGGACGGTTGGAGGCAACCCGCCAGTCGCGATAGCCGGTCCAGATAGGCTCCGCGCGGGTCGTGCGGTAGGCGGCGAGGTCGGCGGCCGTCATCAGCCCGCCATTGGCGCGCATGTCCGCGTCGATTTCCTCTGCGATCTCGCCCGTGTAGAAGATGTCCGCGCCGCTCTCGGCGATGCGCTCCAGCGTGCGGGCAAGGTCCGGATTGACGACCCGCTCGCCCAGGCCTTTCAACCGTCCGTCCTCGTGGAAATAAACAGCCCGCCCGGTGGCCGAGAAGGCGTTGCGCTCGCGGTTGGCCGTGCGGCCGAGCTGCTCCGTCTGCCGCCACCAGAAATCGACATGCGGACGCACGATGAAACCCTCGCGCGCCCGGGCCGCGGCAGGCGCGCAGATGTCGGCCCAGTCCCAGCTGCCGAACTCGGTCACGGCTTCGAAATAGGCCTTGAGCGCGCCCGGCGTGGTGATGGCCTGGTAGCCGAGATCGTTGACGCGGCCCTTCAGGATGAAGCCGAAACCGTCGCGCGTTTCGCCTTCGAGCCGGTCCTCCCACATCGCCGGATGCGCAGCGAGCGGCGTCTTGCCGTGGAAGTCGATGCAGCAATGCACGCCCTTCGACGGCAGGTAGAGGTGGCAGGAGCCGAAGCCCGCTATGCCGCACATCTGCGGATCGACGACCCCCTGCACGAGCGCCGCGGCGATGGCGGCATCGACGGCGTTGCCGCCGCGCTGCAGCACGCGGGCGCCGGCTTCGGCGGCTTCCGGCTGGGCGGCGACGATCATGGCGGGCCGGGTCATGGCGGCATCTCCCTGCGGGCGGCGGAGCGTAGCCCAAGAGCCGAGTTCATGGCGAGCGCCGCGACGATCACCGCGCCTGCGGCCAGCACGGCCGTCGTCGGCGTCTCGCCGGTGCCGAGCCATACCCAGAGCGGCCCGAGCAGGGTCTCAAGGAGCAAAAGGAGCCCCACTTCCGCCGCCGGTATATATCGCGGGCCCGTGCTGATGAGGCCGATCCCCGCCGGCAGCAACAGGCAGGCCATGAGCGCCAGCCAGAGCACCCCCGTTTCCGGAACCGAGAAGGGCGAAGCGAACGGCAGCGCCACCGCTGCCGCCGCCAGATTGCCCCAGATCGGCACGGGCAGCGTGCTTGCGGCCCGGATCGAGCGCAGCAGCACGAAATAGGCGGCGAGCCCGACCGTCGCGATGGCGGCGCAGAGATTGCCGGCGAAGCGACCGCCCTGCAGGTCGTCGGCGAAAATCACGGCTACGCCGCCAGCCACCGCAACCGCTGCGATCCAGGTGCGGACCGGCGCCGGCTCGCCGAGGAAAAGGCGGCCGATAATCGCGGCGGCCAGCGGCGAGCCGGCGAGCACCACCAGCACGTTCGCGGCGGCGGTGAGCGCGAGCGCCCAGATGAAGCAATGGCTGACCGCAACCAGCAGTGCGGCCCCCAGCAAGCGGCGCGGGCCGAAGCGGAAGATGTTGCGCACGCCCTCCCGCCCCTCGACCGCCCAAACGATCACGCCAAGCGCGCCGGCAATGCCCAGCCCCCGCCAGAACACCAGCGTCCATGGATCGGCATCGACCAGCCGCACCAGCAATGTATCGGGTGTGACGACGAGGACGCCGACAAAGGTCAGCGCAAGCCCTCGTGCATAGTGCGAATGCATGGGAGGCCGGACGGCGTTACCCCGGCCCGACCGGCCGTTACGCGGCGTCGTCCAGGGCGGCGTCCTCGCGCTCCTGGGTCGGACCGCTGTCCTGGCCCTTGGCGGCGACATCCCGGTCCACGAATTCGATCAGCGCCATCGGCGCCATATCGCCCTTGCGGAAGCCGGCCTTGAGCACGCGCGTATAGCCGCCCGGCCGATCCGCATACCGCTCCCGCAGGGTCGAAAACAGCTTCCCGACCATGGCGTCGTCCCTGAGCCGGGCGAAAGCCTGCCGGCGAGCGTGCAGGTCGCCACGCTTGGCAAGCGTGATCAGGCGCTCGACGACGGGCCGCAATTCCTTCGCCTTGGGCAGCGTGGTCCGGATCTGCTCATGCTTGATGAGCGCGTTCGCCATGTTGGAGAACATCGCCTTGCGATGGGCCCAGCTCCGGTTGAGCCTCCGGCCCTGTTTGCGATGGCGCATCGCCTTGCCCCTCCCCGCTCAGAACGGCTCGTCGAGCCGCTTGGCCAGCTCTTCGATATTGTCCGGCGGCCAGTTCGGCACCTCCATGCCGAGGTCGAGCTCCATCGTTTTCAGCAGCGCCTTGATCTCGTTCAGCGACTTCCTGCCGAAATTCGGCGTACGGAGCATCTCGTTCTCGGTCTTCTGCACCAGGTCGCCGATATAGATGATGTTGTCGTTCTTCAGGCAGTTCGCGGAGCGGACCGACAGCTCCAGTTCCTCCACCTTCCGCAGCAGGTGGGCGTTGAACGGCAGATCGACCGCACGGCCGTCGGGCTGCGACTGCTGCAGGTCCTCGAAATTCACGAACAACTGCAACTGGTCCTGCAGAATGCGCGCCGCGTAGGCGACAGCATCTTCCGGGGAGACGGACCCGTCGGTCTGCACGTCGAGCAGCAGCTTGTCATAGTCCGTGGCCTGCCCGACGCGGGTCTGCTCGACCCGGTACGACACCTGGCGCACCGGGCTGTAGATGGCATCGACAGGGATCATGCCGATGGGCGCGTCTTCCGGCCGGTTATCGGCCGCCTGGACATAGCCCTTGCCGTTCTCGACGGTCATTTCCATGCGCAGGCTGGCGCCCCGGTCCAGCGTGCAGATGACATGGTCGGGATCCATGATCTCGATGTCGGAGCCCGCCTGGATGCGTCCAGCGGTCACCACGCCCGGCCCGGTCGCATCCAGCACCATCCGTCTCGGACCGTCGGAATGCTTGCGCAGCGCAAGCCCTTTGACGTTGAGGACGATATCGGTGACGTCCTCGCGCACGCCGGGAATCGAGGAGAACTCGTGCAACACGCTGTCGATCTGCACCCGCGTGACGGCCGCGCCCTGCAGGGAGGACAGCATGATCCGCCGGAGCGCGTTGCCGAGCGTGATTCCAAAGCCCCGCTCAAGCGGTTCGGCCGAGATGACCGCCGACCGGCCGGGATCGCCCCCGGCCTGCAGGTCGAGCTTGCCGGGCTTGATGAGAGCCTGCCAGTTTTTGTGCGTGAACGATGTGGTCATCGTCTCGTTTCAATCCCTGCCGGGAGAGCCGGCGCGCTGGTGTCGATCGGGTGCTGCAATCACACGCGCCGGCGCTTCGGCGGGCGGCAGCCATTATGCGGTATCGGCGTCACGTCGCGAATCGATGTGATCGTGAAGCCGGCCGCCTGAAGCGCGCGCAGTGCGGATTCGCGTCCCGAACCCGGCCCGCGCACATTGACGTCAAGCGTTTTCACGCCGTGTTCCTGCGCCTTGCGGGCGCAGTCCTCGGCCGCGATCTGGGCTGCGAACGGGGTGGACTTGCGAGAACCCTTGAAGCCCTGCCCGCCCGCCGACGACCAGGCGATCGCATTGCCCTGGACATCGGTGATGGTGATCATCGTGTTGTTGAACGTCGCATTCACGTGCGCGACGCCCGAGGAAATGTTCTTGCGCTCGCGCCTGCGCACGCGAGCGGCAGCTGGCCTCGCCATCCTCGACCGGCTCCTTCTTCGTTTATTTCTTCTTGCCGGCGATCGGCCGCGCCTTGCCCTTGCGGGTGCGCGCATTGGTGTGGGTGCGCTGACCGTGCACGGGAAGCCCCTTGCGGTGCCGTTGCCCGCGGTAGCAGCCGAGGTCCATGAGGCGCTTGATGTTGATCGCGACCTCGCGCCGCAAATCGCCCTCGACCATATAGTCGCGGTCGATGGTCTCGCGGATGCGAATGACCTGGTCCTCGGTCAACTGGTTGACCCTGTACTCGAGAGGCACCCCTGCCTTCTCACAGATCTCCCGCGACTTGGCGCGCCCGATCCCGTGAATGTAGGTCAGGGAAATCTCAACCCGCTTCTGCGTCGGAATGTTGACGCCGGCAATTCGCGCCACTCCTGGGACTCCTCATGGGCTGGACCGCTGAAACAGCGCAACATACGCCGGGCAGCGGAAATCGTCAACCGCCCGAAGGCCGGCCGCCGGCTTCCCCGCCAAGCGCCATATCGATTTGTGCGGCAACTTCGCCGATTTGCTCCATGCCGTCAACCCGCCGCAACAGGCCCTTCGTTTCGTAGTAGGGAAGGATCGGCTCCGTCTGGCCGCGATAGACCCTGAGCCGTTCCCGGACCGTATCGGCGCTGTCATCGGGTCGACGTTCGAAATCCGTGCTGCCGCATTTGTCGCAGCGGCCCGTCTCGACGGGCTGCTTGAACCGGTCGTGGTAACCCTCGCCGCAGTTCCTGCAGGTGAACCGGCCGGAAATGCGCGCAACCAGCGCCTCCTCATCCACCTGCAGCAGCACCACGGCGTCGAGCGCCATTCCCTTGCCGGCCAGAAGGGCGTCGAGCGCCTCGGCCTGGGCGGCGGTGCGCGGGAAGCCGTCGAGAATGAAGCCGCCGACGCAGTCCTGCGCGTCGATCCGCCTGGAGATAATGCCGATCACAATCTCGTCCGGCACCAGCCGACCCGCTTCTATCACTGCGGCGGCCTGCCTGCCGAGCTCCCCGCCGCCGGCAATCTCCGCGCGCAGCATGTCGCCGGTGGAGAGCTGGGGGAGCCCGCGTCCTTCCGTCAACCGTCGTGCCTGTGTGCCCTTGCCCGCGCCGGGCGGACCCAGCAGGATCAGGATCATCGTCGCCGGCCCCGCAGGCGCGATTTCTTTATCAGACCCTCATACTGGTGCGCGATCAGGTGGCTCTGCACCTGCGCCACCGTGTCCATCGTCACATTGACGACGATGAGCAGGCTGGTCCCGCCGAAATAGAACGGCACGGCGTATTGGGAGATCAGGATCTCCGGCAGCAGGCAGACGATCGCCAGATAGACGGCGCCGACCGTCGTCAGCCGGGTCAGCACATAGTCGAGATAGACGGCGGTGTTCTTGCCGGGCCGGATACCGGGAATGAACCCGTTGTAACGCTTCAGGTTCTCCGCCGTCTCCTCCGGGTTGAAGACGATCGCGGTGTAGAAGAAGCAGAAGAAGACGATCATCGCCATGTAGAGCGCGAGGTAGAGCGGCTGGCCGTGCCCGAGATAGGCGGCGACGATGCCGAGCACGCCCTCATCGCCGCCCGGCGTGGCGCCGGCGGCGCTGAATTGCGCGATGGTCAGCGGCATCAGCAGCAGCGAGCTGGCGAAGATCGGCGGAATGACGCCGGCGGTATTCAGCTTCAGCGGCAGGTGCGAGCTGTCGCCGCCATACATGCGGTTGCCGACCTGACGCTTGGGATACTGGACGATCAGCCGCCGCTGGGCGCGCTCCATGAAGACGATGAACGCGACCACCGCGACCGCCATCGCAATCAGGCCGAGAATGAAGGCCGTGGACATCTGGCCTGTCCGGCCGAGCTCGAACATCTGTCCGAGCGCGAGCGGCAGGTTGGCCACAATTCCCGAAAAGATGATAAGCGAGATGCCGTTGCCGACGCCGCGCTGGGTAATCTGCTCGCCGAGCCACATCAGGAAGACCGTGCCGCCGACGATGGTTATGACCGTGGTGAACTTGAAGAACAGGCCGGGGATCAGCACGGCTGAGCCGGACGGCCCTGCCATCGCCTCAAGGCCGCTCGCAAGCCCGTAACCCTGCACCGCCGCCAGCAGCACCGTGCCGTAGCGCGTGTACTGGTTGATCTTCTTCCGGCCGGACTCGCCTTCCTTCTTCAGGGCTTCGAGCTTCGGACTGACAGCGGTCAGCAGCTGCATGATGATCGCTGCCGAGATGTAGGGCATGATGTTGAGGGCGAAGATGCTCATCCGGCTGAGCGCGCCGCCCGCGAACATGTCGAACAGGCCGAGCACGCCGCCCTGCTGCTGGGCGAACAACTCCGCCAGGATCGAGGCATCGACGCCCGGGATCGGGATATAGGTGCCGAAGCGGTAGACGATCAGCGCGCCGAGCGTGAACCAGATGCGTTTCTTCAGTTCCGTCGCCTTGGCGAAGGCGCCGAAATTCACATTGGCTGCAAGACGCTCGGCGGCGGAAGCCATGGCTCCCGCTACCCTTCCGCCGGAACGGCGTTGAGCACCGTAACGCTGCCGCCCGCAGCCTCGACCGCCGCAATTGCCGCCTTCGAGGCGCCGGCCACCCGGAGTTCCAGCCCCGTCTTGAGCTCGCCTCCCGCAAGCAGCCTGACCCCGTCGCGCGCACGGCGCACGACGCCGGAGGCGACGAGTGCGGCGGCGTCCACCGGCTCCGCCGGATTCAGCTTGCCGGCATCCACGGCGATCTGGAGCCGGCCGAGATTGACCGCCTGGTAGCGGGCGCGGAAGCGGTGGTTGTTGAAACCCCGTTTCGGCAGCCGCCGGTAAAGCGGCATCTGCCCGCCTTCGAAACCGTTGAGGGCCACGCCGCTGCGGGACTTCTGGCCCTTGACGCCGCGCCCCGAGGTCTTGCCCTTTCCGGAGCCGATTCCGCGGCCGACCCGCTTGGCCGTCCTGCGTGCGCCCGGATTGTCCGAGAGTTCGTTCAGCTTCATCGCATCTTCGTCCTCGCTCACCCCTCAATTCGGAGGCGGGCAGCCCTCATTCAACCTCTTCCACCCGCACCATGTGCCGCACCTTGGCGATCATGCCCCTGACGGCCGGCGTGTCCTCCAGGATGCGCGAACGGTTCATCTTGTTCAGCCCGAGGCCGATCAGCGTCTCGCGCTGCACCTTGGGCCGCCGGATCGGCGAACCGGTCTGCGTGACCTTCACACGTTTCGCGGCGCCGTCATTCATTGCCCGCGGCCTCCACCGGCGCATCCGCCTCCGCGGCTTCGCTTGCGGGTTCGCGCGGCCCGAACAGGTCCGACGGACGCTTGCCCCGCCGCTGGGCGACCATGCGCGGGCTCGCCGTGCGGGAAAGCGCCTCGAAAGTCGCCTTCACCATATTGTGCGGATTGGAGGAGCCGAGCGACTTTGCGACGACATCCTGAATGCCGAGCGCCTCGAAGACCGCCCGCATCGGGCCGCCGGCAATCACCCCGGTGCCCTGCGGCGCCGCGCGAAGAACCACCCGGCCGGCGCCGAAACGCCCGCGCACATCGTGATGGAGGGTGCGCCCGTCCTTCAGCGGCACGCGGCGCATTGTGCGCTTGGCCCGTTCGGTCGCCTTGCGAATCGCCTCGGGCACCTCGCGCGCCTTGCCCGCGCCGACGCCCGCCCGTCCCTGGCCGTCGCCGGCCACGACGAGCGCCGAGAAGCCGAACCGGCGGCCTCCCTTCACCACCTTGGCGACGCGGTTGATCGAGACCAGCTTCTCGATGAACTCGCTCTCTTCGCGGTCTCGTCCGCGGTCCGATCTCGGTCCCCGTGCCATGCTGCCCGCCTTCCTCCTGCGCTCCTGTCCGTCCCTCCCGTCAGAACGAGAGGCCGCCCTCGCGGGCTGCGTCGGCGAGCGCCTTGACCCGCCCATGATATTTGTAGCCGCTGCGGTCGAAGACGACTTCCTTCACCCCCGCCGCAACTGCACGTTCGGCCAGCCTCGCGCCGACGGCCTGGGCCGCCTCGCGGTTGCCTGTGCCGGACCCTTCACGCAGGTCCTTTTCCAGCGAAGAGGCGGCCGCCAGCGTCCTGCCTTCCCGGTCGTCCACGATCTGGGCGTAGATATAGCGGTTGGAACGGAACACCGACAGCCGCGGACGCCCGTCGCCGGCCTTCCTCAGGCCGTAGCGCACGCGCCGCCGGCGCCGCTCGAAAAGTTCCCGTGTGGTCAGCATCGCCCGTCCCTACTTCTTCTTGCCTTCCTTGCGGAAGACATATTCGCCCTGGTACCGCACTCCCTTGCCCTTGTAGGGCTCGGGCTTGCGCCAGGCGCGGATTTCGGCCGCGACCTGGCCGACGCGCTGCCGGTCGGCGCCGCTCACCGAAATCGCCGTCGGACGCTCGCAGGCAATTTCGATGCCTTCCGGAATCGGGAACTCGATCGGATGGCTGTAGCCGAGCGACAGCACCAGAACGCGGTCCCTCACTTCCGCGCGGTAGCCGACGCCGGTGATCTCGAGATTGCGCGTGAAGCCCTGGCTGACGCCCGTGACGATATTCTGCGCGAGCGCCCGGGTCGTGCCCCACATGGCGCGGGCCTGCTTCGACTCGTCGCGCGGCCGCACCGTGATCCGGCCGTCGGCCAGTTCGACCTCGACCAGGTCTTCCGAAACCGGGAAACTGAGTTCGCCGAGCCGGCCCTTCGCGCTTAACACGGCGCCTTCGTAGCGGACCTCGGCCCCATCGGGGATCGCGACGGGATTCTTGCCTACGCGGGACATCAGAACACCTGGCAGAGCACTTCGCCGCCGACATTGAAGGACCGCGCCTCATGGTCCGACATGACGCCCCGCGGCGTGGACAGGATCTGGATCCCGAGCCCGTTGTTGAAGGGCTTGAGGTCCTTGATCCGGGAATAGACCCGCCGGCCCGGCTTCGACACCCGCTGGATCGAGCGGATGACCGGCTGGCCCTCGTAATATTTGAGCTCGATGCGCAGCTCGCCGGCCGGGCCTTCATGGCTTTCCGCATAGCTGCGGATATAGCCCTCGCGCGCGAGCACCTGGAGCACGTTCATGCGCAGCTTGGACTTCGGCGACACGACATGCGGCTTGCCGGCCCGCTGCCCGTTGCGGATGCGGGTGAGCATATCGCCGAGGGGATCGCTCATCGACATGGGATGGCCGCCTCCTTTCCTACCAGCTCGCCTTCACGACGCCGGGGACCTGCCCCCGCGACGCCAGTTCGCGAAGCGCGATGCGCGACAGCCGGAATTTGCGGTAATAGCCGCGCGGCCGCCCGGACACCTCGCAACGGTTGCGCAACCGCACCTTGGCGCCGTTGCGCGGCATGGCCGCAAGTTTCAGGGACGCGGCGAAGCGTTCGTCCGGCGCCAGCGACGTGTCGCGCACCGCAGCCCGCAAAGCCGCCCGTCGATTTGCATATTGCGACACGAGCCGGCGGCGCTTCTTGTCCCGTTCCACCATGCTGACCTTGGCCATGGGCGTTCCTGTCCTTCCTCGCTCTTACCGCTCGAACGGCAAATTGAGGCCGCCGAGCAGCGCTCGCGCCTCCTCGTTTGTGCGGGCCGTGGTGCAGATCACGATGTTCATGCCGCGAATCGCGTCGACCCTGTCATAGGAGATCTCGGGAAAGATGATCTGCTCCCGGATCCCGAGCGAATAGTTCCCGCGGCCGTCGAACGCTCTCGCCGACACGCCGCGGAAGTCCCGCACGCGCGGCAAAGCAACCGTCGTCAAGCGGTCGAAGAACTCCCACATCCGCGTCCGGCGCAGCGTGACCTTGCAGCCGATCGCCATGCCCTCGCGCAGCTTGAAGCCGGCGATGGACTTCCGCGCGCGGGTGACGACGGGCTTCTGGCCCGAGATGGCCGTCAGGTCGGCGACCGCAGCCTCGATCTTCTTGCTGTCGCCCACGGCTTCGCCCACGCCCATGTTCAGCACGATCTTCTCGAGCGCCGGCACCTGCATCGGGTTGGTGTAGCCGAACTGCTCGACCAGAGCCGGGCGCACGGTCTCGCGGTAAATGTCCTGGAGACGAGCCATGATGCGCCTCCTCCTAGCGGTCGATGACCGCGCCGGAGCCGCGTGCGAAACGGACCTTGCGGCCGTCGTCCAGCTTGCGGAACCCCACGCGGGTCGGCTTGTCGGTCTCGGGGTCGATATGGGCGAGGTTGGAGAGGTGGACGGTCGCCTCGATCTCGTCGACCCCGCCGGGCCCCTGCGCGCTGCCGCGCCGGTGCTTGACGACCATGTTGACGCCCTGCACCACTGCGCGCTCCTTGTCCGGCAGCACGCGCAGCACTTCCCCGCGCTTGCCCCGGTCGCGGCCGGCCAGCACCGCCACCCGGTCGCCCTTGCGAATACGCGCCGCCATCACAGCACCTCCGGAGCGAGCGAGATAATCTTCATGAACCGCTTGGCGCGCAGCTCGCGCGTCACCGGGCCGAAAATGCGCGTCCCGACCGGCTCGTTCTGCGGGCTCAGGATGACCGCCGCATTGCGGTCGAACCGAATCGCCGTGCCGTCCGGCCGCGTCACCTCCTTCTTGGTGCGCACCACGACGGCGCGGCGGATTTCGCCCTTGCGGACCCGGCCGCGCGGGATCGCCTCCTTGACCGAGACGACGATGATGTCGCCAACGGAAGCCGTACGCCGTCCGGTCCCTCCGAGCACCCGGATGCATTGCACCCGCCGGGCTCCGGAGTTGTCCGCGACGTCGAGATTGGTCTCGACCTGGATCATGCCCCGGCCTCCCCGGACGCCTGCTCCTCGCCCACACGGCCAAGCGCCATCCAGCGCTTGCGCCGGGAGATCGGGCGGTGTTCCTCGATCCGCACCGTGTCGCCCTCGCGGTAGCGGTTTTCCTCGTCATGCGCGGCGAACTTCTTCGAGCGCGTGATGAACTTCTTGTAGAGCGGATGGCGAACGCGGCGGTCGACGCGGACGATGATCGTCTTGTCCATCTTGTCGCTGACCACGACGCCCTGCAGGATTCGTTTCGGCATGGCGGTGTCGTCCTCAGGCTCCGGCCGCCGCGCGGCTCTTCTCGCCGAGGACCGTCTTGATGCGGGCAATGTCGCGGCGCACCTGGCGGATCTCCGCGGTGTTTTCAAGCTGTCCCGACGCCTTCTGGAAGCGCAGGTTGAATGCTGTCTTCTGGAGGTCTTCCAGGAGTTCCGAGAGTTCGTCCGCGGTGCGGGCGCGCACGTCGATGGCTTTCATGGCGCTCAGATCCCCTCGCGAACGACCACGCGGGTCGCGATCGGCAGCTTTGCGGACGCGAGCGCGAAGGCGTCCCGCGCCACGGTTTCCGGCACGCCGTCGAGTTCGAACATGATCCGTCCGGGCTTGACCTTCGCCACCCAGTATTCCGGCGATCCCTTGCCCTTGCCCATGCGCACCTCGGCGGGCTTGGTCGAAACCGGCACATCCGGGAAGATGCGGATCCACACCTTGCCCGCGCGCCGCATCCGGCGGGTGATCGTGCGCCGGGCGGCCTCGATCTGCCGCGCAGTAATCCGGGCCGGAGCCGCCGCCTTGAGTCCGTAGCTGCCGAAGGTCAGCGCGGTGCCGCCCTTGGCCATGCCGTGAATGCGCCCCTTCTGCCGCTTGCGGTATTTCGTGCGCCTCGGTTGCAGCATAGCCCGGCCTCCTCAGCGGCCCATCGCGGCGCGCTCTTCCGCGAGCCGCTTGTCCTGCGCCATCGGGTCGTGCGCCATGATCTCGCCCTTGAACACCCACACCTTGACCCCGCAGGAGCCGTAGGTCGTGTTCGCGGTCGCCTCGCCATAGTCGATATCCGCCCTGAGCGTGTGCAGCGGCACCCGGCCCTCGCGGTACCATTCGGTGCGCGCGATCTCCGCCCCGCCGAGCCGCCCGCCGACATTGATGCGGATGCCGAGCGCGCCGAGGCGCATCGCCGACTGGACGGCCCGTTTCATCGCGCGCCGGAATGCAACCCGGCGCTCAAGCTGCTGGGCGATATTGTCGGCCACCAGCCGGGCATCGATTTCGGGCTTGCGGATCTCGACGATGTTCAGATTGACGTCGCTGTTCGTCATCCGCCCGAGCGCCGTGCGCAACCGCTCGATATCGGCGCCCTTCTTGCCGATCACCACGCCCGGCCGGGCAGTATGGATGGTGACGCGCGCCTTCTTCGCCGGGCGCTCGATGACGATCTTGGAGAGGCCGGCATTCTGGAGGCGCTTTTCCAGGAATTCGCGGATCTGCAGGTCCTCGTGCAGGAGGTCGCCATAGTCGCGGTCCGCATACCAGCGCGAGTTCCAGGTCCTGTTGATGCCGAGCCGAAGCCCGATCGGATTGACTTTGTGGCCCATCACACACGCTCCTCGACCGCATCGTCGTCGTCTTCGGGAAGGAACAGGTCGTCCTCGTCCGGCATTTCCCGCACCACGACGCGAAGATTGCTGAACGGCTTTTCGAGCCGTCCGACCCGGCCCCTGGCGCGGGGCCGCATCCGCTTCATTACGATCGTCTTCCCGACTGTCGCCTCGGCCACGACCAGCCGGTCGATGTCAAGCTCATGGTTGTTCTCCGCATTCGCGACCGCGGACTGCACGGCCTTGCGGACATCCTCCGACACGCGCTTCTTCGAAAAGGCGAGCGTGTCGAGCGCCGCCTCGACGCTCAGGCCGCGAATGCTCTGGGCGACGAGGTTCAGCTTGCGCGGGCTCGTGCGGATATATTTCACGTAGGCCAGCGCCTCGTTCTCGGCCAGACGGGGTTCTGCCTTTGGTTTGCCCATCGCCTCAGCCCCGCCGCGCCTTCTTGTCCGCCGCGTGCCCGTAGAAGGTCCGGGTCGGCGCGAACTCGCCGAATTTGTGGCCGACCATGTCCTCGGTCACCAGCACGGGGAGGAACTTCTGCCCGTTGTGGACGCCGAAGGTGAGCCCGACGAACTGCGGCAGGATCGTCGACCGCCTCGACCAGGTGCGGATCACCTCCTTGCGCCCCGATCCGCGCACCGCCTCCGCCTTTTTCAGCAGATAGCCGTCCACGAAGGGGCCTTTCCAAACCGAACGCGACATGGGCCTAGCCTCTCGTCTTGGCGCGGTGCCGGCTGCGCAGGATCATCTTGTCGGACGCCTTCTTCTTCCTCGTCCGGCGGCCCTTGGTCGGCTTGCCCCAGGGGGTCACGGGGTGGCGCCCGCCCGAGGTCCTCCCCTCGCCGCCGCCATGCGGATGGTCCACCGGGTTCATCACCACGCCGCGCACATGCGGGCGCCGGCCGAGCCAGCGGTTGCGCCCCGCCTTGGCGAGCGTCTGGTTGCCGTGGTCCGAATTCGACACTGCGCCGATGGACGCCATGCACTCATGCGGCACCATGCGCGTCTCGCCGGACTTGAAGCGCAGCCGCGCCATGCCGGCATCGCGCCCGACGAGCTGCACATAGGTCCCGGCGGCGCGCGCCACCTGGCCGCCCTTGCCCGGCTTCAGCTCGACATTATGGACGATGGTCCCGATCGGAATCCGGCGCAGCGGCATCGCATTCCCGGGCTTCACATCCACCTCCCGGCCGGCGGTCACAGTGTCGCCCGGCTGGAGGCGCTGTGGGGCCAGGATGTAGGAAAGCTCGCCGTCCTCATAACGGATGAGGGCGATGAAAGCCGTGCGGTTGGGATCGTATTCCAGACGCTCGACGACCGCCGACTGGTCCCACTTGCGCCGCTTGAAGTCGATCCGGCGGTATTTGCGCTTGTGGCCGCCGCCGCGCCAGAACACGGTCGTACGTCCGTGGTTGTTGCGCCCGCCGGTTCCGGTCAGCCCCTCGGTCAACGCCTTGACCGGCTTGCCCTTGTGCAGTCCGGCGCGGTCCACGAGCACCAGCCCGCGGCGTCCCGGCGAAGTCGGCTTGTAATGCTTGAGCGCCATCGCCTCAGATCCCCGTGGTCACGTCGACCGAGTGACCCTCTTCGAGCGTCACGACCGCCTTTTTCCAATCGGGCCGCTTGCCCGGTATGCCGCGGAACCGCTTGGTCTTGCCCTTGACCCTGAGCGTGTTGACCTTCTTCACCTTCACCGAGAACAGCCCTTCCACCGCCTGGAGGATTTCCGGCTTGGTGGCGTCCATCGCCACCCGGAAGGTGATTTGGTTATGCTCGCCGATCAGGGTCGATTTCTCCGTCACGACAGGGGCTCGCAGCACGGCCAGCATGCGTTCGCGTCCGATCCGCGGCGCGGGCCGCCCGATGGCGCGGGCGCGGCTCATGACAGGCGCTCCTCGAGATGGGCGGCGGCGTCCCGGGTCAGCACCAGCACGTCGCGCCTCAGTATGTCGTAGACATTGGCGCCCATGCGCGGCAGCACATCGATACCGATGATATTGGCCGCGGCCCGCCGGAAATTCTCGTCGACCGTCTCGCCGCCGACGATCAGCGCCGAAGCGAGTTCCATGTCCTGCAGGCGCTTGACCAGGTCGCGCGTGCGCCCGCTTTCCAGTGCGAGATCCTCGACCACGACCAGCTTGCCGGCCTGGCTCTTGGACGCCAGCGCCGCGCGCAGTCCCGCCGCCCGGACCTTCTTCGGAAGCTTGTGCGCGTGGCTGCGAACCCTGGGCCCGTGCACGACGCCGCCGCCCCGGAAGATGTTCGCCGTGGCTGCGCCGTGGCGCGCCCGGCCCGTGCCCTTCTGGCGATAGATCTTGGACTTGACCCGCGCGACCTCGCTGCGCTCCTTGACCTTGTGGTTTCCGCCCCGCTTCTTCGCGCGCTGCCAGTTCACCACGCGGGTCAGCAGGTCGCGGCGCACCTCGCCGCCGAACACGCCGTCGGCGAGCTCGATGCTGCCGGTCTCGCGGTTGTCCCAATCCCTGACCGGGAGCTGCATGTTCCTACTCCCCGCTCTCGCCGGCGGCCGGTTCCGCCTCGTCCGGCCCCTTGAGGCCGGCCGGGAACGGCGCGCCTTCCGGAAGCTTGCGCTTGCGCGCGTCCGAGACCAGCACCCAGCCGCCTTTCGCGCCCGGCACCGCGCCCCTCACCATGATGAGGCCGCGCTCGGCGTCGGTATCGACCACTTCCAGGTTCTGCACCGTCGCGCGCGCATCGCCCATATGGCCGGCCATCTTCTTGCCTTTCCAGACCTTGCCCGGATTCTGGCTGTTGCCGGTGGAGCCGTGCGAACGGTGCGAAATGGAGACGCCGTGGGACGCTCTGAGGCCGCGGAAATTGTGCCGTTTCATCGCGCCGGCGAAGCCCTTGCCGATGCTCGTGCCGGAGACATCGACATGCTGGCCCTTGACGAAATGGTCTGCGGAAAGCTCGGCGCCTACCTCTACCAGCGCGTCCTCCGACACCCGGAACTCGGCCAGGCGCCGCGCCGGTTCGACCTTGGCCTTCGCGTAATGGCCGCGCATCGGCTGCGTGACCCGCTTCGTGCGGGCCATGCCGGCGCCGAGCTGCAGCGCGGTGTAGCCGTCCGGCTCCCGGCGGCGCTGCGCGACGACGCGGCAGCTGTCGAGCGACAGCACCGTCACCGGCACATGCGCGCCCGTTTCCGCGAAGACGCGCATCATGCCGAGCTTGCGGGCAATCACGCCGGTTCGCATCGACCCCGAGCCTCCCTCAGACCTTGATCTCGACATCGACGCCGGCCGCGAGATCGAGCTTCATCAGCGCGTCCACGGTCTGCGGAGTCGGGTCGACGATATCGAGCACCCGGCGGTGGGTGCGCATCTCGAACTGCTCGCGGCTCTTCTTGTCGATATGCGGACCGCGCAGCACGGTATAGCGCTGGATGCGCACCGGCAGCGGGATCGGCCCGCGCACGCGCGCGCCGGTGCGCTTCGCCGTGCTCACGATCTCACCGGTGGACTGGTCGAGAACCCGGTGGTCGAACGCCTTCAGGCGTATGCGGATGTTCTGATGATCCATGGCACTCGGTCTCTCGTTCCAGCGGCCCGGCGGTGTCCGGCTCTCAGTCGTCGATTGAAGCGACGACGCCGGCGCCGACCGTGCGCCCGCCCTCGCGGATCGCAAACCGCAATCCCTCGTCCATCGCTATCGGCGCAATCAGGTTCACGCCCATCGAAATGTTGTCACCCGGAAGCACCATCTCGACACCTTCGGGCAACTCAACCGTCCCCGTAACATCCGTCGTGCGGAAGTAAAACTGGGGACGGTAGTTCGAGAAAAACGGCGTGTGACGACCCCCCTCGTCCTTCGTCAGAACATAGCACTCGCAATGGAACTTCGTGTGCGGGCGGATCGAACCCGGACGCGCCAGAACCTGCCCCCGCTCC
>JAJDVH010000066.1 GCA_022826185.1 Alphaproteobacteria bacterium | reverse complement strand
TTGTCGCAGGCTGGCAAAAGACTGGGAGAAATCCATCGCTTCCAGCCAGGCTTGGGTCGACATCGCACACATACGACTCACTACACGAAGGCTCGCAAGGCCTTGTAACCGTTGATCGAGTTTCGAGTCAGGCTCTGAGAGGCGGCGCCTGTCTCAGACGATCAGGTAGCGGATCAGGGCATCGAGCCGCTGCCGCCCGGCGGCCGTCGCCTGGAGGCGGTCCGTCCGCGCGCTGAGGAGCCCTTCGTCCCGCAGATGCGCCAGCCGGTCCGTGTCGATGGCCGGCTCCAGCCCGTCCGCGGGAATGCCTTCCGCCAGCCGGAGGCCGGTCTGGATGCGCTCCTGCATGGCCTCCGGCGGTTCGAGCAGGCGGCGTTCCCTGACGGCGCGGCCATTGCCTGCGGCTTCCGCAAGCCAGGCCTCCGGGGCGCGGCGCTCTTCCGTCGCGATGCGGCCTGCTTCCGTGTCGATACGCCCGTGCGCGCCCGGCCCGACGCCGATCCACTCGCCGCCCAGCCAATAGACCATGTTGTGCCGGCAGGCGGCGCCGGGCCGGGCGTGGTTGGATATCTCGTAGGCCGGCAGGCCGGCGGCCGCGAGGCGCTCCTGCGTGGTCTCGTAAAGCGCCGCCGCCTCGTCCTCCTCCGGCAGCAGGAAATCGCCGCGCGCCGCGCGGGGCGCGAAGGCCGTGCCCGGCTCGATGGTCAGCTGGTAGAGCGAGAGATGCTCGCCTGCGAGCGCCAGCGCCTCGTCGAGGCGGGCGGCCCACCCGGCGGCGGTGTGGCCGGGCAGGGCATAGATCAGGTCGAAGGAGACGCGCGGGAAAGCCTTGTGCGCAAGATCGAGCGCGGCGCGGGCGGCGCAGGCGTCGTGGCGGCGGCCGAGAAAGGCCAGTTCACCGTCCCGGAAGGACTGCACGCCGAGCGAGAGCCGGTTGACGCCGGCCTCGGCGAAGGCGCGGAAACGCCCGGCCTCGACCGAGCCGGGATTGGCCTCCAGCGTCACTTCCAGATCGTCCGCAACCGTCCAGAGCGCGCGCACCCGTTCCAGCGCCGCGCCGGCGGTCTCCGGGGCCATCAGCGATGGCGTGCCGCCGCCGAAGAAGACGCTGGCGACCGTTCGCCCCGGCGTTTCCTCCGCCCAGCTTTCGAGCGAGCCGAGCAGGGCCGTCCGCCAGGCCGCTTCGTCCACTTGCTCGCGCACATGGCTGTTGAAGTCGCAATAGGGGCATTTGGACTCGCAGAACGGCCAATGCACATAGACGGCGAAGCCCCGGCCGGTCATGGAAAGCAGGCCGCAGCGAGTTTCTCGAAGGCCCGCGCCCGGTGGGTGATGCGCGCCTTCGCTTCGGGGGCCATCTCGCCGAAGGTTTCGTCATGGCCGTCGGGCGCGAAAATCGGGTCGTAGCCGAAGCCCCGGTTCCCGCGCGGCGGCCAGACAAGCCGGCCCTCCACGCGGCCCTCGAAGCACTCGACATGCCCGTCCGGCCAGGCGAGCGCGAGCGCGGCGATGAAGGCGGCCTCGCGCGGGCCGTCGCCGAGCCGGTCATGGACCTTGGCCATGGCGTGCGAGAAATCCCGGCCAGGCCCGGCCCAGCGGGCGGAGTAGATGCCCGGCGCGCCGTCCAGCGCGGCGACCGCAAGGCCCGAATCGTCCGCAAGCGCCGGCAGCCCGGCTTCGGCTGCGGCATGTGCCTTGAGTTCGGCGTTGGCGAGGAAGGTTGCGCCGGTTTCCTCCGGCTCCGGCAGGCCGAGCGCGGAGGCCGCCACGCCCTCGATGCCGTATGGCTCGAGAAGTTCGCCGATTTCACGCACCTTGCCGGCATTGTGGCTGGCGATGACAAGCCGCTTGTCGTTCAGTCGCCGGGTCACGGGGCGAGCGCCCGGCGTTGCGCCTCCGCGAGCCGGGCGCAGCCGGCTTCGGCAAGGTCGAGCAGGGCGTCGAGGCAGGCGCGGGGAAAGGCCGTCTTCTCGGCCGTCGCCTGCACCTCGACCAGCGCGCCGGAGCCGGTCAGCACGAAATTCGCATCCGCCACCGCCGTGCTGTCCTCGGCATAGTCGAGATCGAGCACTGCCGACCCCTGCCAGAGGCCGCAGGAGATGGCGGCGACCGAGTCCGCGAGCACCGGCTTCTTCACCGCGCCGATGCGCTGCAGGTGCCGGCAGGCGAGCGCCAGCGCCACATAGCCGCCGGTGACGGCTGCCGTGCGCGTGCCGCCGTCGGCCTGCAGCACGTCGCAATCGATGCGGATCTGGATCTCGCCGAGCGCTTCCAGGTCCGCGACGGCGCGCAGCGAACGGCCGATCAGGCGCTGGATTTCCTGCGTGCGTCCGCTCTGGCGCCCGCGCGCCGCTTCGCGGTCGGTGCGCTCATGGGTCGAGCGCGGCAGCATGCCGTATTCCGCCGTGATCCAGCCGCGCCCGCGTCCGCGCAGCCACGGCGGCACGCGGGTTTCCACCGAGGCCGCGGCGAGCACGCGCGTCGAACCGAAGCTCGCAAGGCAGGAGCCTTCCGCATAGGGCGCCCAGCCCGGCTCCAGCACGACATTGCGGAGTTCGTCGGGGCGGCGTCCGGAGGGACGGACGGGTTCTGTCATGGTCTGGTGCTCGCTCCTCGTGGCCGGGCGCCCGGTTGACGCCTGCCCGCCGGGTTCCTAAATCCTCCCGGCACCGCTTGGAAGAGTCTTTGTTGCATGGCCGGCTCGCCGGGACTTGCCGATCTCGACGAACGCTCGCGCGAAGTCTTCGGGCTGATCGTCGATGCCTGGATGGAGACGGGCGAGCCCGTCGGCTCGCGCACTTTGGCGCGCAAGCTCGGCAGGCCGCTTTCGCCCGCCACGATCCGCAATGTGATGGCGGACCTTCAGGAGCTGGGCCTCCTGTTCTCGCCGCACACCTCGGCCGGGCGGCTGCCGACGGACGGGGGCCTGCGCCTCTTCGTGGACGGCATCATGCAGACCGGCGGCCTGACCGAGGGCGAGTGCGCAGACATCGAGGCGCTTTGTGCCGGGGCCGGCGTCACGCTGGAGCAGAGCCTGGAGCGGGCGAGCCGCCTGCTCGCCGGCCTCACGCGCCATGCGGGGCTGGTGGTCGCGCCGAAGCGGGCGCAGCGGCTGAACCATATCGAGTTCGTCAATCTGGGCGAGGGGCGCGCGCTTGCCGTGCTGGTGGACGAGACGGGCCAGGTCGAGAACCGGATGCTGGCCCTGCCGCCCGGCCTGCCGGGGGATGCCTTGCAGCGGGCCTCCAACTATCTCCAGTCCCGCCTTTCCGGACGCACGCTGGACGAGGCGTTGCTGGAAATCCGTGCGGACTTGGAGACGCACCGCGCGCAGATCGACGAGCTGGCGCAGAGCGTCGTCGAGGCCGGGCTTGCCGTCTGGGCCGGGGAGCGCAGCCATGATGGCGGGCGGCTGATCGTCACCGGGCGCGCGCGGCTTCTGGACGACGTGCACGCGGTCGAGGACCTGGAGCGGCTGCGCGGCCTGTTCGACGCGCTGGAGACGCGCGAGAACATCCTGCGCCTGGTGGAGGCGGCCCAGACCGGCGAGGGGGTGCAGATCTTCATCGGGGCGGAGAACACGGTGTTCAGCCAGACGGGCATCTCCATGGTGGTCAGCCCCTACCGCGACGGGCAGGAGCGCGTCGTGGGCGCCATCGGCGTGCTGGGGCCGACCCGGCTCAATTATGCCCGCATCGTGCCGATGGTGGACTATACGGTGCGGGTGATCGAACGCATGCTGACTCCCGAAAGAGGGTGAGAGGAATGGTGGACGGGGAACCGAAACACGAAGCGGAAGAACTGCCGGAGGCGGAGCCCGGGGCGGACGGGGAAGCGCCTGCCGACGAGGCCGCGCCCGGAATCGAGGCGGACGGGGAGGAGGCGGGCGAGGAAGCGCTCGACCCGCTCGCCGAGCAGGCGGCGCGCATCGCCGAACTGGAGGCGGAGGCGCAGACGCTCAGGGACGAGCGGCTGCGCGCGCTTGCCGAAGTCGAGAACATGCGCCGGCGCAGCGAACGCGAGCGCCGGGAGGCATCGCGCTACGGCGCAGCCGCACTGGCGCGCGACCTCCTCGGGGTGGCCGATAATCTGCGCCGCGCGCTCGCCAGCGGAGGGGGCGACGGGCTGCTGGAGGGGGTCGAAATGGTGGAGCGCGAACTCGGCGCCGCCTTCGCCCGCCACCATATCGCGCGCATCGAGGCCGAGGGCGAACGCTTCGACCACAACCGCCACCAGGCGATGTTCGAAATGGAGACGGCCGACGCCGAGCCCGGCACGGTCGTCCAGGTCGTCCAGGACGGCTACCTCCTCCACGACCGCCTGCTGAGGCCGGCGATGGTCGGGGTAGCGAAGGCGCCCGCTGCGGAGGAGGAGGTTGCTCCGGCGGAAGACGAGGCAACGGACACGGAGGACCCGGTTTGAGCGGGCCGCGCAAGGATTATCGCAGACAACGAGTCGCTGGCAGCGCGTTCCTCTGCAACCGCTAACGCTGCATGAGGAGTTTCATGAGGAAGCCAGCTGCTTTCTGAGCGTGAGACCGGAGTTCCGGTGACAATTCTTCCACGGAAGACAGAACGATATCGGTAGCGATGTCGTTCAGGACTTCCGCCCTGGATAGCCGCCCGTTGTCGTCATAGTCGAAATTCGCGATCAGCGAATGCGACATCACCGGACCGACTGTAGCAACCCCGACCACGACGACACCTTCATTGGGTTCGGGAGGGCCGTCCGGTCGCTGACCGGCCCAGAACTTCCAATGCTCCTCGACATAGCTCTGATGAGCGACCTCTCCGGCTATAATGCGAAGAATCCTCGTGATCTCGGCGACGCTCAACTCTCCGTCTCCGGAAACGTCTGCGACGTTCCAAAACCCGTTGATGCATGCAACTCGTGGACCTTGGTCTTTGCAGATTTCCAGCAAGGGTTGCAAATGGGTCTCGAAAAGGCGCGCGTGAAGGCCGGGACCAGCAGGATCGGGCCAGTCCGATTTGCTGCTCGCTTGTGCCAGGGCGAAACCGTTTGCGCAAACCACGAAGGCGACAGACAAAACGGCGGTGACTATCGTCTTCATTGCAGCCTCCAGCCGACAGCGCAAATGCCTCCGGGGCGGTCTGTCTCCCTCAAACATACCGCCACTGCACCAGCGTATAGGGCGGCTCCGCGTCCTCGTGGTGCTCGAAGACGGCCTCGACCTCGGCGCCGATGCGGACCTCCTGCATGGGGTCGCCGAGGAGATTGCCGACCATGCGCACACCGCCGGCCTCCGGCAGTTCCACCAGCACGACGATATAGGGGTCCCGGCCCCTGAGCGCCGGATGCACCGGATGGTAGTTGCGCTCCCAGGAATAGATGCGGCCCCGGGGCCGGATTTCCACCCAGCCGACATCGAACGACCGGCAGGCGTGGCAGCACCATTCCGGCCCCCATTGCCAGGCCCTGCAGGCGTTGCAGCGCTGCACCATGAGCCGCCCCTCGCGCGCCGCCTCCCAATAGGGGTCGCTGAGTTCGTCCGCGAGCGGGCGGGGCATTCCTTCCGGCAGGTAGCTCACAGCGCGGCCTCCGCTCCGAACACCGAGCTGCTGACCGGCGTCACCATCGGCCCGGAGCCGACGACCGAGATTTCCGCGCCCTCCACCTGGTTCGGAGACTGGCCGCGGATCTGGCGCACGGCCTCGATGTTCAGCTCCAGCCCGTGCATGTAGCACTCGGCGAGGTTGCCGCCGCTGGTGTTGAGCGGCAGCCTGCCGCCGTCCGCGCGCAGATTGTCGAGAGTGAGGAAGTCGTTGGCCTCTTCGGCTGCAAAGAAGCCGTGCTCGACCAGGCTCATCAGCACCCCGCCGGTGAAGTTCTCATAGGACTGCGCGACATCGACATCCGAGGCCCTGATGCCCGCCATGGCGAAGGCCCGCGGGGCGACAGTGGTGAAGCTCGACGTGCCGTAGAGCGGCGCATTATGGACCGGCGCGCCGTTGCGGTATTCGGAGCCCGCCGCCGCGCCCAGCAGGTAGCAGGGCCGGTGCGGCAGGTCGCGGGCGCGCTCGGCCGCCACCAGCAGGATCGCCGCCGCGCCGTCATTCTCCTGGCAGCAGTCGAACAGGCGGAACGGCTCGGTGATCCAGCGCGAGGCGTCATAGTCCTCCTCGGTCAGCGGGCGGCCGTACATCACCGCGCGCGGGTTCTGCTGCGCATGGTGGTAGGAGGCCATGGAGATCGCCCGCAGCGCCGGGCGTTCGATGCCGTGCTCATGGGCGAAGCGCTGGTAGCGCATGGCGTATTTCTGCGCCGGCGACATGACGCCGTAGGGCACGGTGAAGGCGTCGTGGCCCGCCGCCGCGCCGCCCGCCGCCGCTTGCCCGAAACGCTGAAACTGTCCCTGGGCGAGCGCGCGGAACACGACCACGCAGCGCGCATAGCCGCAGGCGATGGCCGCGGCGGCATTCGCTATTGCAGCCGACCCGCCGCCCCCGCCGCCGCCCCACTGCATGTTGGAGAAGGCGAGCTCCCGGCAGCCGAGCGCGGCGGCGATGCGCGAGGGGTCGTTGCGGTCGTTGGAATAGGAGGCGAAGCCGTCGATCTCCGCCGGGTCGATTCCGGCGTCCTCGGCCGCGGCCAGGATCGCCATCAGGGCCAGCTTGAACTCGGCGTGAGGACTCCGGCTGTGCTTCCAGTAGGTCGTCTCGCCGACGCCGGCGACCGCCACCCTGCCCCTGATCGTGAATTCGCCCATGGCGCCCCGCCCCTCTTCGACGACGCAGACCGTAACCGCCCGGCCTCCGGGCGGCAAGGAAGTGCGGGCGCGCAGGGCCGGCGCTTGTAATGTAGTGTAAACCGCACTACAAATGAGGCCTTGGAAAGGGGCCGGTCATGTTGAATTTCGACAGTGGGTCGCGGGGTCCGGCGAAACGGACGAGAACGACCCAGGTGCGGCACGACGACCGTCTGGCGGACCTGATCGAGCGCGCCGCGCTCGCCCTGGCCGTGGACAAGTCTGCGTTCCTGCGCGCTGCGATCGAGCGCGAGGCCGTGCGGGTGCTTGACCGGCAGTCCCGGCATGTCCTGACGCCGGAGGATGCCGAAACATTCGCCGCTGCGCTCGATGCGCCGCCCGCTCCTACCCCGCGCGCATTGGGGGCGGCCCGGAACTACCGTTCGCGCGTGGTTCATGCCGACTGACCCGCCGGCGCTCCGGATAGAACTCTTCGATGCGGCGCGGCATGACCGCGCCGCTTTCGACTGCGGCGTCGGCCGCCTGAACAACTATCTGAGGTTCACTGCAAGGAAACAGCAGAAGGACGACATGACCCGGGTCTATGTCGTCGTCGAGGACGGAAGCGCGCGCATCCTCGGATACCACGCAATCAACCTCGGCATGATGAACGTGGACGAGATGGCGCGCCGGCCGCGCGGGGCGCCGGACCACGGGGAGATCCCGGTGCTGTTCCTGGGACAGGTCGCGGTGGACAGGACGGCACAGGGCAGGGGGCTGGGGGGCGTCCTTATGCACCATGTCTTCGAGAAGGCATGCGCGGTTTCCGATATGGCTGGCTGCCACGCGATCCTTCTGGATGTCATTGCGGATGGCGGCGATGACGCCCTGGCGCGTCGCAAGGCATGGTACGAGGGCTTCGGCTTCGCGGCCTTTCCGAGCAATCCTGCGCGCATGTTCCTTGCGATGAAGCAGGTGCGCGCATCGGTCCGGGCAAGGCGGGAGGACGCCGAAGCCTGAATCGCCGCCGCCGGCCCCGCAATCCGCCGCATTTGCAGGCCGGGCGAAGGCGGTTAGGGTCGCGCCCGGATTTTCGGAGAAGAGGACTGCCAAGCCCATGCCGGAGAACAGAACCGTCGCCCGCCTGCTGGTGGAAAGCCTGGAGGCGCACGATGTGGACCGCGTCTGGTGCGTGCCCGGCGAGAGCTATATCGGCCTCACCAGCACGATGGTCGAGCGCAACTCGATCCAGGTCGCGGTCTGCCGGCACGAGGCGGGCGCGGGCTTCATGGCCGCCGCCGACGGGCGGATGCGCGACCGGGCGGGCGTCGCCATGGTCTCGCGCGGCCCCGGCCTCGCCAACGGGCTGGTCGCCATGCACACCGCCTTTCACGACGCGACGCCGCTGGTGATGCTGATCGGCCAGGTCGAGCGGCGCGACATGGGCCGCCTCGCGCTCCAGGAGCAGAACTATTCCCGCCTGCTCTCCGACATCTCCAAGGAGGTGATCGAGGTGAACGAGCCGGAACAGGCCTCCGAGGCGATGGCGCGCGCCTTCCACCTCGCCGAGTCCGGCACGCCGGGGCCGGTGGCGGTGATCCTGCCGGAGGACATTTTCGACGAGGAGACCGAAACGCCGCTCGCGCCGCCGCGCCCGCGCCCGATACCCGCTCCCCGGCCTGATGACGTGGACGCGCTGATCGCCATGATCGAGGCGGCCGAGCGCCCGCTGCTGCTGGCCGGCGGGGGTGCGATGGCGGATGCGGTGCGCGACCCGGCGCTGTTCGCAGACCTTGTGCGCCTCTCGGAAAGCTGGGTGCTGCCGGTCGTGCCGACCCACCGCCGGCCGCAGCTCTTCGACTACGACCATCCGAACCACGGCGGCTATATGGGCATCCGGGTGCCAAAGGAGCTGCTCGACGAGATGAAGCGGGCGGACCTGATGATCGCGCTCGGCGAGCGGCTGACCGACAGCGTCAGCCAGTCCTACACCTTCCCGACCGCGCCGGAGCCGCAATTGCCGCTGGTCCACATCTGGCCGGACCCGAACGAGATCGGCCGCGTCTGGCGGCCGGCGCTCGGCATCGCCGCGAGCCCGCATGAGGTGGTGAAGGCGCTGCTCGCCCGTCCCGCGCCCGCGGACGGCGAGCGCCGGCGCGGCTGGGTCGAGGGCTTGCACCGGACCCACCGCGACCTTCTGGAGCGGCCCTGGGCGGCGCGCGAGGACGGGGTGAACTTCTCGGCCGTCGTCGCCGAGATCGGCAAGCATCTCGCCCCCGACGCCACGGTCACCTCGGACGCCGGCAATTTCGCGACCTTCCTGCACCGCCATATCGGCTTCCGGCAAGGGCAGGTGTTCCTGGCGTCCGTGGTGGGCGCGATGGGCTCCGGCATGCCGATGGCGGTCGCCGCCGCGATGCGCCGGCCGGGCACGCAGGTGGTCGCCTTCATGGGCGACGGCGGCGCGCTGATGATGGGCAACGAGCTTGCCACCGCCTGCCAGTACGGCGCCTGCCCGATCGCCGTGATCGCCGACAACGGCATGTACGGCACCATCGGCATGCACAGCCATATGCGCTATCCGGGCCGCCCCTTCATGGCCGGCACGCGGCTCACCAACCCCGATTTTGCCGCCTGGGCGCGCTCCTTCGGCGCGGAGGGCATCACCATCGAGGCGGAATCGCAGGTCGCCGACGCGGTGGCCCGGGCCTTTGCGGTGCGCTCGCGCCCGGTCGTGCTGCATGTGCGCGCCTCGCCGCTCCAGATCAGCGCCTGGCAAGGCTACGAGGACGGCGACCGGCTGCCGTAAAGGGAAGGACGGCTTGCCAGCGCGAGCCGCTTGTGGCACTGCTTGGAACCTCTTCGGGGAGAAGCCCGCGTGACCGGGGCCGCATTCGACACATTGGAAGCCGCGCGCCGCCTGCGGGACGCCGGCCTCAAGCAGGAGCACGCCGAGGCCATCGCCAGCATGGGGCGCGAAGCGGCGCAGGCGGACCGGGAGGAGCTCGCGACCAAGGCGGACGTGCATGCGGTCAAGGCGGACGTGCATACGGTCAAGGCGGACGTGCATACGGTCAAGGCAGATCTAGAGGCGCAGCTTGCAACGCTGGAGGCCCGCCTGACCTGGCGGATGGTCGGCCTCGCCGCGCTCATCATCGCAGCCGTCAAGCTGATCCCTGCGCCCTGACCGCGCCGGGGGAGCCGCCGGCAAGAGGCGGCGTCTCAGCCGGCAAGCAGTCTCGCGCCTTCGAGACGCGCAGCCTGCCGGTCGAAGGTGTAGAGCGTGGACGCGCCGCGCCGCCTTGCGGCGGCCGCGATCATCAGGTCGGAAAAGCCGGCGCCGCCCGGGCGGTAGCGTGACGCGGCCCGGACGACGTCGTCCACGGCCTCGACCTCCAGTTCCGCAGTTGCGGCCAGCGATTCCAGCACGGTGGCGACGCGCTCGCGGGAAAATCCATAGGCCCGCTCCAGGACCCAGACGAGTTCGACGGCCACCTCCCGGCATATGAAGCCGGGGTCCTCCTCCGTCAGCCCTGCCAGCAGCGACCGGGCGGCCCCGGCTTGCGCAGGGTCGTCGTTCACGAGGAAGCGCACCAGCACGTTCGTGTCGAGCGCGATCACTCCTTGCCGGCTCCCGCGGCGACGGCCCGTTCCATGTCCTCGAGGCTCGCCGGCGGGCCGTCATGGCCGAATGCGCCGAACAGCCGGGTGACCGGACGAAGGGGAAGAATTTTCACGCCGTCGTCAACGACGACATAGCGGATGCGGTCTCCCGGTCCGACGCCGAGCGCGGTCCTTACGGTCTTCGGCAATGTTGTCTGCCCTCGCGATGTCACGGTCGATTCCGCCAAAGCCCGTCCCTCTATTCCTTATATTTTCTACTATGCCTTGCTTTTGTATATAATACAAGGCTCAATGGCCTTTAACAGGACTGCGCCGGAGCGCTGGCGGGGGGCGGTGGGGCCGGGGTATAAGGCCCTTATGGCGTCCTTCGGGAATACTCCGGTCACGGTCATCGGCGGCGGGCTTGCCGGGGCGGAGGCCTGCTGGCAGCTTGCGCGGCGGGGCGTGCGCTCGGCGCTCTTCGAGATGCGCCCCGAAACGCCGACGCCGGCGCACAAGACGCAGAAGCTCGCGGAACTGGTCTGCTCGAACTCCTTCCGCTCCGACGATGCAGAGCACAACGCCGTCGGCCTGCTGCATGAGGAGATGCGACGGGCGGGCTCGCTCGTCTTGGCCTGCGCGGACCGCACCCGCCTGCCTGCCGGCGGCGCGCTTGCGGTGGACCGGGACGACTTCGCTGATGCGGTCACCGCCGCCATCGAGGCCGAGCCGCTCATCGCGATAGAGCGCCGGCGGATCGACCGGCTGCCGGAGTCGGGCTCCGTCATCGTCGCCACCGGGCCGCTCACCGACGGCGCGCTTGCGGACGCGATCCGGGCGCTGACGGGGCGCGAGGCGCTCGCCTTTTTCGACGCCATCGCGCCCATCGTCTATGCGGACTCCATCGACCTCGACACCGCCTGGTTCCAGTCCCGCTACGACAAGCCGGGGCCGGCCGGCAGCGGCGCCGACTACATCAACTGCCCGCTCGACGAAGCCGGCTACAACGCCTTCATCCAGGCGCTGCTGGAGGCGGACCGGATCGAGTTCAAGGAATGGGAGGCGCTCACGCCCTGGTTCGAGGGCTGCCTGCCGGTCGAGGTGATGGCGGCGCGCGGGCCTGAGACGCTGCGCTTCGGCCCGATGAAGCCGGTCGGGCTGACCGACCCGCGCACCGGGAAGCGGCCCCATGCCGTCGTGCAGCTCCGCCGGGACAATGCGCTCGGCACGCTCTACAACATCGTCGGCTTCCAGACCAAGCTGCGCCACGCCGAGCAGGCGCGCGTCTTCCGCATGGTGCCGGGCCTCGAGAACGCGCGCTTCGCGCGGCTCGGCGGCATCCACCGCAACAGCTTCATCGACGCGCCGGCGCTGCTGGATGAACAGTTGCGGCTCAGGGCGGCCCCCCATTTACGCTTTGCCGGGCAAATCACTGGTGTCGAGGGCTATGTCGAGAGCGCGGCGATCGGCATGCTGGCGGGGCGCTTCGCCGCCGGCGAGACGGAGGCGCCGCCTGCGACGACGGCGCTCGGCGCGGTGCTAGGCCACGTGACCGGCCCGCGGCCCGAATCCGCCGGGGCTTACCAGCCCATGAATGTCAATTTCGGCCTCTTCCCGCCGCTCGACGGGCGGTTCCGGGGCCGTGAACGCAAGCGCGCGTATGCGGCCCGCGCGCTCGCCGATCTCGACCGCTGGCTCGACGGCCGCCGGGAGGCAGCCTGACATGGGCGGAAACGGCATGGCCAATCGCCGGATCGACCTCAGAAGCGACACCGTGACCCTGCCGACGCCGGCCATGCGCCGGATCATGGCGGAAGCGGAGGTCGGCGACGATGTGCATGGCGAGGACCCGACCGTCGCCCGGCTGGAGGCGCGCGTCGCCGACATGCTGGGGCTGGAGGCGGGCCTCTTCCTGCCCTCCGGCACGCAGTCCAACCTGACGGCGCTGATGAGCCATTGCGGGCGCGGCGAGGCCTATATCACCGGCGAGACCTACCACACGGTCGCCTCGGAGGCGGGCGGGGCCGCCGTGGTGGGCTCCATCGTGCCGATCACGCTGCCTGTGGAGGAAGACGGCACGGTGGCCCTCGACCGGCTCCGGGCCGCGATTCGCCCCGAGGACTTCCACCGCCCGGTGCCGCGGCTGATCGCGGTGGAGAACACGACGCTCGGCCGCGTGCTGCCGGAAGGCTACATGGAGGAGGTCGCCGCGCTCGCCCGCGAGCACGGGCTCAGGGTGCATCTCGACGGGGCGCGCCTCCTGAACGCCGCCATCGCGACCGGCAGGACGCCGGCCTCGGTCGCCGCGGGGGCCGATTCCGTCTCGCTCTGCCTCTCCAAGGGTCTCGGCGCGCCGGCCGGCACGGTGCTCGCCGGGGACGAGGCGTTCATCGCCCGCGCGCGGCGGGCAAGGAAGATGCTGGGCGGCGGCATGCGCCAGTCCGGCGTGCTGGCCGCCGCCGGCCTGCATGCGCTGGATGACCATGTCGAGCGGCTGGCCGACGACCACGAGCTTGCCTCTGCGCTGGGCGAACGCCTGGCGCCGGTGGTCGAGGTGCAGCGCGTCTCCACCAACATGGTCTATGCCGGCCTGCCGGGCGGGGCCGAACTCAAGCGCCATCTCGAAGACCGCAATATCGTCATCGCATCGCCCGGGCCGGTGACGCGGCTGGTGGTCCACAGGGACATCGAGCCGGGGGATGTCGAGCGCGTCGGCGCGGCCTTCGAGGCGTTCTACAACTGAGGGAGGCGCGGCGATGCACGATCTGGTCATTCGCGGCGGCACGGTCATCGACGGCTCGGGAGGCGAGCCTTTCGCCGGCGACATTGCCGTCGATGGCGGGCGCATCGCGCAGGCCGGCGGCAGGGCCGGGCCCGGCCGGCGCGAGATCGACGCGGACGGCGCGCTGGTGACGCCCGGCTTCGTCGATGTCCACACCCATTATGACGGCCAGGCGACCTGGGACAGCGAGCTCGCGCCGTCGAGCTGGCACGGCGTCACCACGGTGGTGATGGGCAATTGCGGCGTCGGCTTCGCGCCCGCCCGCCCGGACGCGCACCATGCGCTGATCCGCATGATGGAGGGCGTCGAGGACATTCCGGGCGCCGCGCTCTCCGAGGGCCTGACCTGGGACTGGGAGAGCTTCCCCGAATATCTGGACGCGCTGGAGGTGCGCCCGCGCGCCATCGACGTGGCCGCGCAGGTGCCGCATTGCGCCGTCCGCGCCTATGCGATGGGCGAACGCGGCATCGCCAACGAGCCGGCGACGGAAGACGATGTCCGCCTCATGGCCGATGTCGTCCGCGAGGCGCTGGAGGCGGGCGCGCGCGGCTTCACCACCACGCGCACCATCGCGCATCTGACCGCCGACGGAGACCGCGTGCCCGGTGCCTTCGCCGAGGAGCGCGAATTGCTGGGGCTGGCCGACGCGGTCGGCGCGGTCGGGGGGCGCACCATCGGCTGGATTTCCGACCTCGACGAGGAGGCTTACGAACTCGGCCTGCTGCGCCGCATGGCGGAGCGCGCGAACGGACGCAGCTGGCTCACCGTGGTCCAGCGCGACGAACGCCCGGACCAGTGGGCGAGCGTGCTCGGCTACCTGGAGGAGGCCGCGGCCGACGGCGTGGCGCTGCACGCGCAGGTGGCGGCGCGGCCGGTCGGGCTGATGCTCGGCCTCTCCGCCTCGCTGCATCCCTTCTCGACCATGCCCGCCTATCGGGAGATCGCGCATCTGCCCTTGGCGGAACGGGTGGCGGTCCTCCGCCGGCCGGACTTCCGCGCAAGGCTGCTCGGCCAGCGCCGCAATCACCGCAGCCGGCTGATGCAGGACGTCACCGGCGGCTTCCACAAGATGTTCACGCTCGGCGACCCGCCCGACTACGAGCCCGCGCCCGAAAGCTCGGTGCTGGCCGAGGCGGAGCGCAAGGGCCTCGACCCGCGCGAACTGGTGCTGGACCGGATGCTGGAGCGCGAGGGGCGGGAGCTGATCTTCTTCCCCTTCGTGAACTACAGCCGTCTCGACCACAGGGATATCCGGCGGATGATGGAGCACCCGCGCACCGTGCTCGGCCTCGGCGACGGCGGCGCGCATTGCGGCCTCATTTCCGACGCCAGCATCCCGACCTATGTGCTGACCCACTGGGGCCGGGACAGGCATCGGGGGCCGGGCTTCCCGCTGCCCTGGCTGGTGAAGGCGCAGACGGCCGATACCGCCGCGCTCTACGGCTTTGCCGACCGGGGGCGGCTGGAGCCGGGGCTGCGCGCCGACATCAACATCATCGACTTCAACCGTTTGCGGATCCGGCCGCCGGTCATGGTCCACGACCTGCCGGCCGGCGGGCGCCGGCTGGTGCAGCGCGCGGAAGGATACCGGGCGACGGTCTGCGCCGGCGAGGTGACCTTCGAGGAGGGCGAAGCCACGGGCGCGCTGCCCGGCCGGCTGGCCCGCGCGGCATGACGGACTCCGGCGCAGCGCCGACGCTCGAAATCCATCTGGGCGACAATCTGGAGGCGCTCTCCCGCTTCGAGGACGGCAGCTTCGACCTCATCTATATCGACCCGCCCTTCAACACCGGCAAGGCGCAGGCCCGCACGCGACTCCGGACGATCCGCGACGACGAGGGCGACCGCACCGGTTTCCAGGGCAAGCGCTACCGTACGGTCCGCCTCGGCGCCTCCTCATGGAACGACGTGTTCGACGACTTCATGGCGTTCATCGAGCCGCGCCTGAGGGAGGCGCACCGGCTGCTCGCGCCTCAGGGGTCCTTCTTCCTCCATATCGACTACCGGGAATCGCATTACTGCAAGGTGCTGCTGGACGCCATATTCGGGCGCGAGTGCTTCATCAACGAGATCGTCTGGGCCTACGATTACGGCGCGCGCTCGAAGCGGCGCTGGTCCGCCAAGCACGACAACATCCTCTGGTATGCGAAGGACCCGGACAACTACACCTACCGCCATGACGACATAGACCGCATTCCCTATATGGCCCCCGGTCTTGTGGGGCCGGAAAAGGCCGCGCGCGGCAAGACGCCGACCGACGTGTGGTGGCAGACCATAGTGAGCCCGAACGGCAGGGAAAAGACCGGCTACCCCACGCAGAAGCCCGTCGCGGTCCTCAACCGCATCGTGCGCGTGCATTCCGATCCGGGAGATCGGGTGCTGGACTTCTTCGCCGGCAGCGGCACGACCGGCGAGGCGGCCATCCGCAACGGCCGGCGCGCCGTGCTGGTGGACAGCAACCCGGAAGCCGTCCGCATCATGGCCCGCCGTCTCGCCTTTGCCGCCCCGCAGTTCTACGAGGCGGGCCGCCCCGTTCCCGGCCCCGCAGGATCTTCGTCCCGCGCCGCTTGACAGGCCCGTCAATTCGACTATATTGGAAGTATGGAAAAGGAAGCCGCAATCGCCGCCCTGGGCGCGCTGGCGCAGGAAACGCGCCTCGACGTGTTCCGGCTGCTGGTCGAGCGCGGGCCGCAGGGCCTGCCGGCCGGGGCGATCGCCGGGGCGCTCGACATTCCGGCGGCGACGCTTTCCTTCCATCTGAAAGCCCTGAAGGAGGCCGGCATGCTGCGGCGCGCGCGCAAGGGCCGCGAGCTCGTCTATGCCGCCGACTTCCCGCACATGGAAGCGCTGCTGCGGTTCCTTACCGAAGATTGCTGCCGGGGAGCCTGCCGGCTTCCGGCCCGGCCCTGAAGGAGACTGCCATGCGCCTGCAACTCGCCCTCAATGTGGACGATCTCGAAGAGGCCATCGACTTCTACTCGAAGATGTTCGCGGCCCCGGTCCACAAGCGCAAGCCGGGCTACGCCAATTTCGCCATCGACAACCCGCCGCTCAAGCTGGTGCTGTTCGAGCGGCCGGGGGCGGGCGAGCGCATCAACCATCTGGGCGTCGAGGTCTTCCGCGAGGAGGATGTCGATGCCGCGACGGAGCGCCTCGAGGCCGCCGGCATCGACCACCTGATCGAGCAGGAAACGCGCTGCTGCCACGCAACCCAGAACAAGGTCTGGGCGACGGAGCCGCAGGGCCTGCGCTGGGAATGGTACCGGATCACCGACGACACCGACGCGCTGTTCAACGCGCTCGGTCCGCGGGCAGGCGAGGAGAGGCAGGCGGCTTGCTGCCCGACCGGGGAGCCTGTCAATCCCGCAGCCTGAACGGGGCCCGCCGGCTCACCTCACGGCCTCAACCAGGAATCGGCGCAAACTAGGAATCGGGCAGGCGAGCCGTCCGGTGCCGTCGTCCTGGAGCGCGCCCCGGTGGACCAGATGGTCCAGATACTCCTCCGGCCCCATGCCCGCCGGCAAGCGCCACCCGCTTGCCGCGCCCGCGCTTTCCTCGATGACGCGAAGCGTTTCGACATAGCCGAGCCCGTCCTCGGGCACCGCTTCCATCACCGCGGCCAGCAGCAGGCCGGAAGCGAGCATTTCGGGGCTGCGCCGCGCCCGGTAGGAGGCCAGACGGCGTTCCTCCGCCCCGGCCAGAACCGCCTTTTCGTCGACGGAAGCGAGCGCGCCGCCGGTCGCGAGCAGGCCGTCGGCCAGAGCGCGCATTCCATTGCCGAGATGCTGCGGCCAGCGGTCCGACCCCGCTTCCAGCAGGGTTGCCCAATGCTCGGCGTCGGCAGCATCGACCCGGAAATGCTCCAGCATCATCCCCACGGACTGTGCCGGCTGGCCCGCCTCCAGCCGTCCCAGCATGTGAACGGCGCCGTCCGACAAGCGCGAAATGCCGCATTTCGCCAGCACATCGCGCGCATTGGCCAATCCCGCCAGCACGGGCACAATGGGCAAGCCGTCCACCGCTTCGTGAAGGCGCTGGAGAACCTCCGCCTGAGCGGGCTCCAGATTCTGCACTTCGTCCACCAGCAGGCAGAGCGGACGTTCCCAGCGGTCCGGCGGAAACATGTCGCACAATGCACCGAAGCCGGCCGGCGGCGCGGTTTCAGCGGCCCAGCCGCCGCCGACGCCGCTGATGCCGATGCTGCCGCTGCGGGTCTCCGTGCGCCGGAACCGCTCCGCCCGGCGCGGGTCGAGACGGACGGCAATGGCCTGCGCTACGCGGTTGGGGTCTGCAAGCTCTCCCAGATGGACGAGGAGAACATGGGGCGCCTGCCGGCCGGCCTGCGTCCATTTCTCCTCCAGATGGGCAAGCAGGGCGGATTTGCCGGCTCCCGGCGCGCCCTGGATCAGGCGGGTGGCGCCTGCGGACCGCTGCCCGGCCTGTGCGTGGCGCAGCGCCCGCGCCAGAGCGCGCTCGATGTCCTCGATTTCGCCGGCGCGGCCCACGAAGAACGCCGCGCGCTCGCGGTCCGACGGCTCGCTGAAGAAGCGCAGCCCGCCGAGGTCCGGTCCGCCGTTCGCCATCGCCGCCTCAGTCTCCGACCGCCCGGCCGCCCTCAGAGGCGGATGCGGAAGTCGTTCTGCCCCGAGCGGTCCTCGCCGCGCATGAGGAAGAGCGTGCGGTCGGCGTGGTTCACGAGGCCCTTGTCGCGGGCGAGGCCGGCGGCGATATCGCGGTCGAACACCGAAGAGGTCGGCATGTAGCGCAGGGTCATGCCCCGGCGCGGCTTCGGTGAGTCGTTGGCCTCCGAGCCGTGCACCAGATAGACGTCGTGCAGCGAGACCTGGCCGGCCTCCAGCTCGATCGGCACGGCGAGGTCCTCGTCGAATTCCTCCTCGCGCAACTCCTGGTTCAGCGTGTAGGCCGGGTCGTCATTCGTATCGTGCGCCCGGAGCCGCCTGTCCCGGTGCGAGCCGCGCAGCACGTTCAGGCAGCCGTTCTCCTGCGTCGAGGCATCGACCGCGATCCAGACCGTGCAGGTGGCGAGCGGGCGCACCGGCCAGTATTCGCCGTCCTGGTGCCAGGGCGTCTTGCGCCCGTTCAGCGCCGGCTTGGCGAAGAAGCTGGAGTTCCAGAGCGCGATATCGGGGCCGATCACCTGCTCCACCATGTCCAGGATTTCGGGCACCCGCGCCCAGTTCAGGAAGGCCAGGTCGTGGGCCAGCAGGTTGGGGCAGTAGTCGCGATATTCGGGGTGGCGGGCGACCAGCCGGCCGTGATGCGCGCGGATATCTTCCAGGTCCCGTTCCGGGAGCCGGAAATCCGGCGTCACATAGCCGTCCGCATTGTATTTTTCGATCTCCGCCGCGCTCAACATGGATTCCCCTCCCGAATCGGGGCTGCTATAGTGGAGGGCTAACGAAAGCCCGCCGCTCGATACCATAGCCGCTCCGGGAGCGACGATGAAGCTCACCATCGAACGCAGCCAGTTCCTGAAATCGCTCAGCCATGCGCAGAGCGTGGTCGAACGGGCCAACAC
>JAJDVH010000046.1 GCA_022826185.1 Alphaproteobacteria bacterium | reverse complement strand
ATGGACCGCATGATGGCGGAGCTGTTCGGGCGCGCGACCGGAAGCTGCCGCGCCAAGGGCGGCTCCATGCACATCGCCGACTTCTCGCGCAACATACTGGGCGCGAACGGCATCGTCGCCGGCGGCATCGGCCCCGGCACCGGCACGGCGCTCGCCAGCAGGATCCGCAAGAGCGACCAGGTGTCGGTCGTCTTCTTCGGCGACGGCGCGGCGGCGCGCGGGCCCTTCCATGAGGGCCTCCTGTTCGGCTCGCTCTGGAAGCTGCCGGTGATCTATGTCTGCGAGAACAACGGCTACCAGCAATGGGTGCCGCGCAAGAATGTCGCGGTGGTGGATTCGGTGGCCGACATGGCGGCCTCCTACGCCATCCCCGGCGTCTCGGTGGACGGGCAGGACCTGGAGGCGGTGTACGACGCGGCCGGGGAGGCGGTGGAGCGCGCCCGGCGCGGCGAGGGCCCGACCCTGATCGAGGCCCGCACATACCGCTTCTACGGCCACAGCCTCGGCGACATGGAGGAATACCGCTCGCGCGAGGAAGTCGATGACTGGCGCGAGAATCGCGACCCGATCAAGCTCTTCAGCGCCTGGATGAAGGAGCGCCAGTGGCTGGGCGACGACGAGGACGAGGCGATCCAGGTCGAGGTGGCGGCGGAGGTCTCGCGGTCCGTCGCCTTTGCCGAGGAGAGCCCGTTGCCGGACCCGGAGGACGTGCTGACCGACGTGCTGGACACGGAATGGAGGGTTTCGGCATGAGGACCATCGCGCTCCGCGACGCGCTCCGGGAAGCTCTGCACGAGGAAATGGCCCGCGACGAGAGCGTGTTCGTCATCGGCGAGGACGTGATCGCCCATGGCGGCCCTTACACCGTCACCCAGGGCATCGTGGACAAGTGGCCGGACCGGATCTTCGAGACGCCGATTGCGGAGGCGGGCATTGTCGGCCTCGGCGTGGGCGCCGCGCTCGCCGGGATGCGCCCGGTGGTCGAGATCATGTATGTCGATTTCATCACCTGCGCGATGGACGAGGTCGTCAACCAGGCCGCCAAGATGCGCTACATGACCGGCGGGCAGGCGAGCGTGCCCATCGTCATCCGCCTGCCCTGCGGGCCCGCCCGGCTGGTCGCGGCCCAGCATTCGCAGATCATGGAATCCTGGTTCATGCATGTGCCGGGCCTGCAGGTGGCCGCGCCGAGCACGCCCTATGACGCCAAGGGCCTGATGAAGACCGCGATCCGCAGCCCCGACCCCGTCGCCTTCTTCGAATACAAGGCGCTATATGTCAGCGAGGGCGAGGTGCCGGAGGAGGACTATGTCATCCCCTTCGGCAAGGCGGACATCAAGCGCGAGGGCGAGGACGCAACGGTCGTCGCCATCGGCGGCATGGTGCCCCGCGCGCTGGAGGCGGGCATCGCGCTGGAGGACGAGGGCTACGACATCGAGGTCGTGGACCCGAGGACGCTGGCCCCGCTCGACATGGAGACGATCTGCGAGTCCGTGCGCCGCACCGGGCGCGCCGTGGTCTGCGAGATGGATTCCTCCTTCGCCGGCACCGGCGCGGAGATCGCCGCCGCGCTCGCCGAGCAATGCTTCCACGATTTGCGCGCGCCGATCGTGCGGGTCGGCAGCCCGCATGTGCCCATGCCTTTCGCCGAGGAACTGGTCAATGTCACGGTTCCCGATGCCGGGGACGTTTCGGCGGCCGTGCGGAAGGTCATGGCCTGATGGCGGTCCGCCTCAGGCTCGCCGCGCTCGGCCACACCATGGAGCGCGGCAGGATCGTGGAATGGTATGCGGCGGAGGGCGCGCCGGTCGCACAGGGCGCGCCGCTCTATTCCGTCGAGACCGACAAGGCGACGGTCGATGTCGAGGCGCCGGCCGGCGGCGTGCTGCTGCGCATCGACGCGGAGGCGGACCGGGAATATCCGGTGGGCGCCACGCTCGCCTGGATCGGTGATGCGGGCGAGGACCTGCCGGACAGGACGGACGAGACGGTGGCTGCGCCGGCGGCGGTGTCGGACGAACAGCGCGTCACGCCGGTTGCGCGCCGCCTTGCCGAACGCCACGGCGTGGACGCGGACCGGCTGGAAGGCACCGGCCCCGGCGGGCGCGTCACCAAGGAGGACGTGCAGCGCGCCGTCGCTTCGGGTGACGCGCCGCCGCTGGAAGAGAAGCCCTCGGGCGAGCCGGCGCATGACGTGGTGCCGCTCGAAGGCATCCGGCGGGTCACGGCCGAGCGCCTCAGCGCGCACTGGACCGGCGCGCCGCAGGTGACGGAAGGCCTCGATATCGACATGACCGCCATGCGCGCCTTCCGCAACGCCAACCGCAGCGAATGGCGCGCGGCTTACGGCATCGTGCCGGCGCTCAACGACATCGTGCTGAAGGCCGCCGCCGCCGCGCTGGAGGCGAACCCGGCGCTCAATGCGGCTCTGGTGGACGGGGCGATCCACCGCTACCGGGAGATCAATCTCGGCATGGCGGTGGATGTCGAGGACGGGCTCGTGGTGCCGGTGCTGCGCGACGCCGGCAGGCTCGACCTCGGCGGCATCGCGCACGCCGCCGCCGACCTGACGGCCCGCGCACGGTCCCGCAAGCTTGCGCCGACAGATTTCGAGGGCGCCACCTTCACGGTCACCAACCTCGCCGCGCTCGGCGTGGACTGGTTCACGCCGGTGCTGAACCCGCCGCAATGCGCCATCCTCGGCGTCGGCCGGATGCGGCGCACGCCCGCGGTCGTCGGCAATGAGGTCGCCATCCGCGACATCGCCACCTTCGTCGTCACCTTCGACCACCGCGCGCTCGACGGCGCGCCCGCCGGACGTTTCCTCTCCAGGCTCAAGCGCCTGCTGGAATCCCCGGACCCGGCGCTGTTCGCGGGAACGGGCGGGTAAAGCACGGGGCTTACGGTCCTCGCGCTGAACCATGCGGGCGAAGCATCTTATCCATGTCGTGAGCTGCCATGCCGAGGGCGAGGTGGGGGATGTCATCGTGGGCGGGGTGGCGCCGCCGCCGGGGGCGACGCTCTGGGAGCAGCGGAACTTCATCGAGCGGGACGGATGGCTGCGCGACGTGGTGCTGAATGAGCCGCGCGGCGGCGTCTTCCGCCATGTGAACCTGCTCGTGCCGCCGAAGGACCCGGCCGCCGCCATGGGCTTCATCGTCATGGAGCCGGCCGACACCCCGCCCATGTCCGGGTCGAACGGCATCTGCGTCGCGACTGTGCTGCTGGAGACCGGCATATTGCCGATGGAGGAGCCGGAGACCCGCTTCCTGCTGGAGGCGCCCGGCGGGCCGGTCGAGATCGCGGCGGCCTGCCGGGACGGCAAGGTCGAGACGGTGCGGCTCCGCAATGTGCCCTCCTTCGCGGACCGGCTCGATGCGCCGCTGGAGGTGGAGAGGCTGGGCACGCTGCGGGTCGATACCGCCTATGGCGGCGACAGCTATGTCATCGCGGATGCCCGTGCGCTCGGCTTTGCGCTCAGCCCCGACGAGGCGCGCGATCTGGCGCGGACGGGCATGCGAATCGCGCGGGCCGCCAACGAGCAGATCGGCTTCCGGCACCCCGGGCAGCCGGAATGGGCGCACCTTTCCTTCTGTCAGTTCGCCGCGCCGCTGGAATACCGGGAGGGCGTCGCACACGGCCGCAATGCGGTCGCCATCCGGCCCGGCAAGATCGACCGCTCGCCCTGCGGCACCGGCTGCTCCGCTCGCCTCGCGGTGCTGCACGCGAAGGGGCTTGTCGCCGTCGGCGAACCGTTTGTGGGCGTGTCGCTGATCGACTCGCGTTTCGACTGCCGGATCGAGAGCGAGACGACGGTGGGCAGCCGCCCCGCTATCCTGCCTTCGCTCGCCGGCCGCGCCTGGATCACCGGCACGCACCAGCTTGCCGTCGATCCCGACGACCCCTGGCCGCGCGGCTACCGCCTGAGCGATACCTGGCCGGACTATTCCTGAGCGCGGCCCAGAAGCAGGCGCAAGCCGAGGCCGCCGAGGATGAGGGCGGCGGCGCGGTCGATATGCCGCTTCGCCCGCATGTAGCGCCTCGCAACGGCCTCCGTGCTCATGCAGAAGGCGAGCGCGGAATAAAAGGCGATTTCCACCAGCAGGTGATTGACGACGATGAGCGCGCTCGCGGCGGCGTCGAGCCCCGCGGGAAACACGGTGACGAGCACCGCCGCCGCGAACAGCACGGATTTCGGGTTGAGCAGGTTCACCAGGAAGCCCTGCCGGAAGGCGCGCCTCGCCGGCGCGGTCTGCGCGCGGACCGGCGCCGACGCATTCCTCCACATCCTCCATGCGAGCCAGAGGAGATAGGCGGCGCCCGCGATCTTCGCCGCCGTATGGACGGCAGGGAACAGCCGGAAGACGGCGCCGAGGCCGACCAGCGCCATCGCCGTCCAAGCCGCCGCCATGCAGCCGAGGCCGAAGCCCACCGCAACCCCCGCCTTCCGCCCGGCGCTGAGCGAGGTCTGCACCGCCATGAGCAGCGCCGGCCCGGGGCTCGCGATCGCGGCCGCCAGCACGAGGTTGAAGGCGACGAGCTGTTCGACGGTCATGGTCTTCCGTCCGTCCAGCGGCTCATGACCGCCTGTTCCTCGACACCGTAGCCGGAACCATGTGCAAATCATGTGCCGTCAGGTGAATATCTGTCGATCCGGACCGTCATGTCCGAGGTGAGCGCGATTTCGAGAATCTGGCCGGTGAGACCCGTGCCGGCAATCTGCATGATAGCGAGGTCGAACAGGCGCCGTTGGACATCGAGGCTCATGAGCCCATGCGCGACATTGATGCAGACCAGTCCCGGATGACCGGGCTCACGCTCGATCAACGGGACGAAGTCCGCCCGGTCGTTCGTGACCGTTACATAGCCCCCGTCGGTCGCACGGCGAATCAGGGCCCAGTCCTGCCGGGACCGCAGGCCGAGCCAGGTCACATGCGTGGACAAGGGGTAGCCGCGGGCCCGCGCCATAGTCGCCAGGCTCGGGCTCAGACATTCGTCGATCAGGAACTTCAACAGGCGGCGGGCAGCTTATGGAGGGAAATCGCGGCCGAGACCGCCGGTTTGAGAACTTCACGGAAAGGCCGGCGCTTCGGTCGTCCCCGTTGCGGATAGGCGCGGGCGTAAAGGGCGGCAAGCTCGATTTTGTCCTCCGAGAGCCGTGGAAAGGCCTCTCGAACCGCGTGGACGCTGTCTCCGTTGGCCAGCATCTCCGCGATGTCATGAGCCGGTATGCGGGTGCCCTTGATGCAGGGGGCTCCCGAGAGCACGGCGGCATCGCACGACACCACCGCACGCGCCTTTGCCAGAAGGGAGAGGCCCTGCCGCACCTGGTTCCTCATCGACCGGAGGTCCACCGAGACATCGCGCGCGCGCGCCGTGCTTGCATCCGGATGGTCAAGAAGATAGCGCAAGAGGCGATGGCGTCCGTCGCGGGTGAGGATGTCGGCTGTCTCGTGGGCGAGTTTGAGACCCACCAGCCCGCCTCTATGCACGGCGCGGGCGCGCCTGCCTTCCGGTGCGGCGCCTTTCAGCAGCCCGGCGTCGATGATGCGATGCACCTGCTTCAGGGGCACGCCGGTTATGCAGGCGGCTTCGTTGGCGGAGTAGCTCCGGGCCGGGGCGCTTGCGTTCATATTCTTTCCTCTATCCCGGAAAGAATATATCGATGCAAGGCTCCGGGGCCAACCGGCTTCCACGCAGCCACCGCCGCCGGGACGAAATTAGAACCAGCACTCCGCTTCAGGGCCGTCGGCCTTGCCTTCACCGTTCCGGCTGCGGTCACGGGTTCCCGTCCGTCCAGCGGCTCATGACCGTGCGTTCTTCGACCTCGTATCCAATGGCTTCGTAGAAGCGGCGCACCGCTTCGTTTTCCTCGCGGATCATCAGCATGACCTTGGGCGCGCCGGCCCGAGCGAGCCAGGCTTCGGCGTGCCGCATCAGCCTCTCGCCGAGGCTGCAGCAGCGGTGCTGCAGCGCGACCGCAACATAGTAGACCCAGCCGCGATGGCCCTCATACCCGGCCATGACGGAGCCCGCGACGCCACCGTCTTCCCCGGAGACGGCGACGAAGATGTCGGACGAGGCGTTGGCGCGCGCGCTTTCGATATCGCGGAGCGGATCGTTCCAGGGCCGCACCAGCCCGCAATCCCGCCAGAGCGCCGCGACCGCCTCTTCATCCCCGTCGCGGATCGGGCGGATGGCGAAGCCGCCTGCATCGTCTCCACCCTTCCCGCTGCCCGGCATCGCCCCCTCGCTCGCACCCGGTCTGCATTACGGCCGTGGCCGCCGCCGTTGAAGATGGCATACTGCGCCGCGCCGGCAAGTAGAGGAACGCCGGCGACACGGCCGGGCGACGTCCGCCCCGGCTTCAGGGGCCAGGAGGAAATCCGGATGGAAATGAAGGCGGCGGTTCTCTACGAACCGAACAAACCGATGGAAGTGCAGACCGTCGAGCTCGACGATCCCAGCGACGGGGAGGTGCTGGTGCGCATCGCCGCGGCCGGCGTGTGCCACTCCGACCTGCACCTCATCAAGGGCGAGTGGACGACGCCGCTGCCTGCGGTGCTCGGCCATGAAGGCGCCGGAGTGGTCGAAAAGGTGGGCGCCGGCGTGACCCGCGTGAAGCCCGGCGACCATGTGATCCTGAATTTCCGCGCCAATTGCGGCCATTGCCATTATTGCGTGGTCGGGCGCCCGGTGCTGTGCGACGGCATCGACACGCCGCGCTCGGCCATGTTCGACGGCACCGTGCGCCTGCACCGCAACGGGGCGGACATCCACCATATGGCGCGGGTGTCCTGCTTTGCCGAATATGCCGTCGTGCCCGAGTCGGGCGCCGTGCCGGTGCGCAGGGACATGCCGCTGGACCGGGCCTGCCTCATCGGCTGCGCCGTCATGACGGGCGTCGGCGCGGTCGCCAACACGGCCCGCGTCAGGCCGGGCGACACGGTTGCCGTCATCGGCTGCGGCGGCGTCGGACTGAACGCGGTGCAGGGCGCGGCGCTGGCCGGCGCGGACCGCATCATCGCCGTCGACCTGCTGGACAACAAGCTGGAATATGCCCGCCTGTTCGGCGCGACGGACACGGTCAATGCCGGCAATGGCGACGCGGCGGGCCGCGTGCTGGAGATGACCGGCGGCGGCGTGGACTTCGCCTTCGAGGCGATCGGCAACCCGACGGCGATACAGCAGGCCTACGAGATGTGCCGCATGGGCGGCACCACCGTGATCGTCGGCATGGCGCCGGAAGGCGACATGCTGGAATTCAATGCGTTGTCGATACCGCGCACCGAACGCGCCATCATCGGTTCGTGGTACGGCTCGGCGCGTCCGTGGGTCGATCTGCCCAGGCTTGCGGACATGTACATGCGCGGCCGGTTGAAGATCGACGAACTGATAAGCCGCTCCTACCCGCTTGAGCAGATCAACGAGGCCTATGACGCGCTGCAGGCCGGCGAAGTGGCGCGAAGCGTGCTCACCTTCGACTGAGCGAACCGCGACCGCGACGCGGGGGCGCCGGGGCGGCTACTGCCCTCTGGCGCCCCGGCGCCGTTCGCGGCATCATCCGGCCCTTCCCCATCTTTGCCCGGAGGTCGGTCCCATGGCTCGGCGCGGCATGAGTTTCGGCGTCTTCCTCGCTCCCTTCCACGCGCTCGGCGAAAACCCGACCGTCGCCATGAGCCGCGACATGGAGCTGATCGAGTGGCTCGACCATCTGGGCTATGACGAGGCCTGGATCGGCGAGCACCATTCCGCCGGCTGGGAGATCATCGCAGCGCCCGAGATCTTCATCGGCGCGGCGCTGGAGCGCACGAAGCACATCAGGCTCGGCTCCGGCGTCACCTCCCTGCCCTACCACCATCCGATGCTGGTGGCGCAGCGCTTCGTGCAGCTCGACCATATGAGCCGCGGGCGGACGATGCTGGGCTGCGGGCCGGGCGCGCTGGTGACGGACGCCTACATGATGGGCATCAAGCCGACCGACCAGCGCCGGCGGATGATCGAATCGCTCGACGCCATCGTGGCGCTGCTGGAATGCGGCGAGCCGGTGACGATGGAGACCGACTGGTTCACGCTCCGCGAGGCGCGGCTGCATCTCGCGCCCTGGACCGAGGGGCGCTTCCCGATCGCCGTCGCCTCCACCATCACCCCCTTCGGCATGATGGCCGCGGGCCGCCACGGCATCGGCGTGCTCTCCATCGGGGCCGGCATTCCGGGCGGGCCGGAAATGCTGGCGAAGCAATGGCGGATCGCCGAGGAGGAGGCCGCCAAGCACGGCAAGCGCATGGACCGCAGGGACTGGCGCGTGGTCGTCAACATGCACCTCGCGGAGGACGACGAGGAGGCGCTCCGGCAGGTCAATGCGGGCGAGCGGCTCGAAACCGTGACCTATTTCGAGGAGACGCTCGGCCGTCCGCCCGGCCGCGCCGACGATCCCGTCCGCGAGGGCGTGAAGATGGGCACGACCCTGATCGGCTCGCCGGAGACCGCCATCAAGGGCATCGAATATCTGCTGGAGCTCTCGAAGGGCGGCTTCGGCGGCATCCTCTTCCGCGCGAACGAATGGGCGAATCGCGAAGACACGATGAAGAGCTACGAGCTGTTCGCCCGCTATGTCGCGCCCCGCTTCCAGGGCTCGCTGGACACGCTCCGCGGCTCCAACGCCTTCGTGCGCGAGAACCGGCTGCGCGTGCTGGAAGGCAATGTCGAGGCGGTCAGGCGCGCCTTCACCGACACCGGCCGCGAAGTCCCCGCCGGCTTCGAGGACCGCACGCTTGGCGCCGGCGACCTGCCGAAGGAGGACGACGCGGCCGAGTAGCGGCCCCATGCCCCTTGCGCGGATCGAAGGCGGGGACATCCACTACGAGCAATGCGGCAAGGGCCCGGCGCTGGCGTTGCTGCTGCCGCAGAGCGGCGGGCCGGTCGGCGTCGGTCCGTTTATCAGCCAACTGGCGGCGCGCTTTCGCGTAATCCGCTACGACCAGCGCGGCACCGGGCGAAGCGCGCCGGTGGCCGCGCCCGACGGCATGACCATGGCGGGCCGGGCCAACGAGCTTGCCGGGCTGCTCGACGCGCTGGGTATCGACCGGACGCACCTGTTCTGCCACTCCACCGGCTGCGGCATCGGGCTTGCGTTCGCCGCCTCCCGCCCGAACCGGGTCGCGAGGCTGGCGCTGGCCAATCCGTGGAGCCACGGCGACGCGCATCTGGCGACCATGCAGCGCCTGCGCGTGGCCGCCGCGCGGGCGCTCGACCCCTACCGCTATGCCTGGTTCAACGCGAGCCTGCTGTTCCCGCCCGACTACCGCCGCGCGCACGCTGGAGCGTTCGAGCGGCTGGCGAGCGACGCTCCGCCGCAGGACGCCGACGGGATCGAAGCCCGGCTGGAGGCGATCCTGGCTTTCGACGCCCGCCCGCTGGCGCCGCGCCTCTCCTGCCCCACCCTGATCGCGACCGCGGCCGACGACCAGCTGATGCCGCCCTGGTTCGGCGCGGAACTGGCGGCGCTGATCCCCGGCGCGGCCCATCTGGCGCTGGACGGCGGCGGCCACATGCTGCCGGAAACGCGCGCCGAGGCGCTTGCCGAGGCGGTCATCGCGTTCCTCGACGGCGTCGCCTGAGCCCTCCGGACCGGGCCGGTTGCCTCCTCCGACAGGCTCAGGGCAGGCTTCTTCGGCAGCCTCTTCCGTCATGCCCGGACTTGTTCCGGGCGCGCACGGCCCCTCCCGTCTGTTCCCTTTCCATCATGCCCGAACGCCCCTCTCCGTCATGCCCGGACTTGTTCCGGGTATCCATGCGGCCGTGCGGTAGAAGCGGTGGAAGGGGATGCCCGGAACAAGTCCGGGCATGACGAGAAGATGGTCGGGACGCCGGGCGCTGATCCGTGTCCCGATCCGATGGAACCCTTTGAAATCCTGTTG
>JAJDVH010000268.1 GCA_022826185.1 Alphaproteobacteria bacterium | reverse complement strand
ATGCAGGGCGTGGGCGAGCCGACATCGATCCTGCCGCCGGGCGCCACGCCGCACGGCTATTCCATGCGGCCCTCCGAGGCGGCCCGGCTGCAGGCGGCCGATATCGTGTTCTGGGTGGGCGAGGGGCTGACCCCCTGGCTCGAGGACGCGGTGGAGAGTCTCGCCGCGGACGCCGTGTCGGTCGAGTTGATGGAGGCGCCGGGGGTGGCGCTGCTGGAGTTCGGCGAGGACGGGCACGCGGACGAGGACGACGACCACGGCCGCAAGGACGAGCACGCCCACGAGGACGACGACCACAAGGAAGAGCACGCTCATCAAGACGACGACCACAAGGACGAACACGCCCACAAGGAAGACGATGACCACAAGGAGGAGCATGCCCACAAGGACGAGCACGGCCATGACCACCATGGCGACATGGACCCGCATATCTGGCTCGACCCCGCCAACGGCAAGGCGATGCTCGCGGAGATGGCCGCGCGCCTTGCCGAAATAGACCCGGCCAATGCGGACGCCTACAAGGCCAACGCCGCCGCCGGGGCGGCCGAGCTCGATGCGCTGGCGGCGCGGGTGGAGGCCATCGTGGCGCCCGTGCGCGGCAAGGCGTTCTTCACCGCGCATGACGCCTACCGCTATTTCGAGCACCGCTTCGGGATCGAGGCTGCCGGCTCGGTGGCGCTGTCCGACGCCGCACCGCCCGGCCCGGCGAGGCTCGACCATATCCGCAGCGAGATGCGCGAACACAGCGCGCTCTGCGTGTTCATCGAGCCGCAACTCGATCCGAAGCTGGCGCAGACGGCGGCGGAGGGAACCGGCGCGCGCATCGCCGTGCTCGACCCGCTGGGCGCGGACCTCGAACCCGGACCGGGGCTCTATCCGGCGCTGATCGAGGGCCTGGCGCAGAGCCTGGCGGGCTGCCTCGGCGGCTCGTAGCCGGCGCTCAGTAGGAGAAGGGCCAGACGCGGAGCCAATTGCGCGCCCGGCGCCAGAGGGCGGCGAGGCCCTCCGGCTCCAGCACCAGGAAGACCAGGATCAGGATGCCGAAGGTCATCTGCCTCACCTGGGCCACCGCCTGCGCCATATAGGCGAGGTCCACGAACCAGGACCCGACCGAGGTCATGGCGAGGAACACGAAGCGCGGCACGAGGCTGAGGAAGGCCAGCCCCAGAAGCGCGCCCCACACGCTGCCGAGCCCGCCGATGATGTTGACGGCGAGGTAGTAGATGGAAATGGCGAAGGTGTATTGCTGGTAGTTGGCGACGCCCAGATAGTAGGTGAACAGCACGCCGGCGACGCCGCCATAGGCCGCCGAGAGGGCGAAGGCGGCAAGCTTCACCCGGGCGGTGTCCACGCCCATGAGGGAGGCCGCCGTCTCGTGCTCGCGCACGGCCACCATGGCGCGGCCGAGGCGGGAGCGGCCGAGATTGAGCGCCGCAAGCAGCCCGGCGACGGCCACGGCCATGACGAACAGGTAGAGTTCCGCCGCGCTGTCGAGCCTGAGCCCGAACAGCTCCGGGCGCGGCACATGGATCGAGGCCTGTATGCCGCCCGAGATCGCCGGCGTGCGGTTGATGATCCATTCGATGACGAGCTGCGCGGCGAGCGTGGCGATCGCCAGGTAGAAGCCCCTGATGCGCAGCGACGGCAGGCCGACGACGATGCCGATCAGCGCCGCCACCGCCGCGCCGGCCGGGAGCGTGAGCCAGAAGGGCCAGTCGAGCCGCACCGCAAGGTTGGCGGCCGTGTAGGCGCCGACCGACATGAAGGCGCCGTGGCCGAGCGAGATCTGGCCCGCATAGCCGAGCAGGATGGTGAGGCCGAGCGCGCCCACGAGGTTGATCGCGTTGAGCGTGAGCACCGCCAGCAGATGCTCGCTGCCGAACAGCGGCACGGGCACGAACAGCAGGAACAGCGAGGCCCAGACGGTCCGCCGCACGGCCGGATGCGGGAACAGCGCCATGTCCGCGCGGTAACTGGTCTTGTAATGGCCGGATTCGCGGAGGAACATGCCCGCCCGAAAGCACAATGAAGCAGGGGAGGAGCAAAGCATGAAACTCAAGCGGGTGGAACATGTCGCCATCGCGGTTCACGACATGAAGGCATCGATGAAGATGCTGGAGGAAACGCTCGGTCTCGAACTCGACTATGAGGAGCGGATCGGCGACACGCGGCTCGCCATGTATCCGGTCGGCGAGACCAGCATCGAACTGCTGCAGGCCGAAGGCCCGGCCTCGCAGGTGAACGACTGGATCGAGCGCAAGGGCGAGAGCATCTACCATCTCTGCTTCGAGGTGGACGATATCGACGCCGCGCTTGCGGAGCTGAAGGGCAAGGGCGTCAAGCTGGTCGACGAGACCCCGCGCCCCGGCCACGGCGGCAGCCGCATCGCCTTCCTCGACCCCGCGTCCACCGGCGGCATCGTCATCGAGCTCGCGGAACTCCCCGCCGGCCACTAGCCGGCTTTCGCGCCCTGCCGGCCATGACCGACGGCGACATCAAGACCATGAAGCTCTACTCCCGGGTGGACCGGGTGTATGCCGAGCTTCGGAACGCGGGAATCGGGGACGACGACCCGGTTCCCCTTGATGTGCTCTGCCGGTTCGACCAGTATCACTATCGCGGCACCGACGCGGTGGAGGAGGGGATCGCCCGGCTCGCGCTCCGGCCCCACCACCGGGTGCTCGATGTCGGCTCCGGATTGGGCGGCCCCGCCCGATACATCGCCAGCCGGGCGGGCTGCGCGGTCACGGCGCTCGAGCTCCAGGAGGACGTGCACGAGGTCGCGTCCCGGCTGACCCGGCGCTGCGGCCTCGCGCATCTCGTGCGGCACCGGCAGGGCAATGTTCTGGACGAACCGGCGGAGCCCGGCGGTTTCGACGCGCTCTTCGCCTGGCTCTCGTTCCTGCACATCCCGGAACGCGGGCGCCTCTACCGCCGCTGCTTCGAGGCGCTTCGCCCCGGCGGCGCCATGTATGTCGAGGACTATTTCGAGCGCGGGACGCTCACCGGCGAGGAACGCGACACCCTTGCCGTCAAGGTCTACAGCCGCGACCTGCCCCGTCTGGACGACCTGTACCGGGACCTGGACCGCGCGGGCCTTGCGGAGGTGGAAATCGAGGACGTGACGGAGTCCTGGACGGACCATGTCGCGGAGCGCGCACGGGCCTACCGCGCCGGCCGCGCGCGTGAAATCGCCCTGCACGGCGAGGAGGTCTTCGCCGGGCTGGACGATTTCTATTCGACCATCGCCCGGCTGTTCCGGGCCGGCAATCTCGGCGGCATGAGACTCGTGGCCCGGAAGCCCTGAGGCGCAGGGGTAGCGGCAGGATGGAGACCATACCGATATTCCCTGTTCGATCGAATAAATTTCAATTAATGCTGCATGACTGCTTGACCTGAGGCGAAGTGTGATAGAATGAAAGTAAAGAGAGGCGGCTCCCGGGGCCGCCTTTCGGCTTTTCTGCGCAGGAGAGCGGCTGGGGGCCGCGAAAAAGACCCCGGCGGGAACGGACGGGCGAGGTGCGCCCCGCGTCTCGCGCGCGCAATCAGCCGCGCGAACCGCGCCGGCGCCGACACCCGCCCGCGCCCGCCCGCAGGCGCGCACGCAATACGCGCGAAACAGTGACCCGCTGCAAAGCCGCAGCGGGAGCGAAAGGAAGGACCTATGCCGAAGACAGACAGGCGCCGGGACCGGACGGAATACCCGGAGCCCCATCCCGAAAAGAGGACGTCATGCCGGAACGGGCAATCGAATATGCGCCAAGCGCATGGCGATCATGACGAAACATGACATTCCATGACAGTGTCCCCGGGGCTATCCTCGGGCGGTCGAACGGAAGCGCCTTGCGCGCGTTCGGCGCAGGGGTTGCCGCCGGACGGCTCTGCCGCCATCTTGCGGAAGCCCTCCCGGAACCGGGGTAGAGAGATGGAGATTGCGGCAAGCGCGCCCGGCGTCGTGAAGGACGCCACCGACCAGACCTTCATGGCCGATGTCGTCGAAGCCTCGATGACGGCGCCGGTGATCGTCGATTTCTGGGCGCCCTGGTGCGGCCCCTGCAAGCAATTGGGGCCGGTGCTGGAGAAGGTCGTCGCCAACGCCGGCGGCAAGGTGAGCCTGGTCAAGGTCGATATCGACCAGAGCCCCGCGGTCGCCCAGCAGATGCGCATCCAGTCGATCCCGGCGGTCTATGCCTTCGACAAGGGCCGCCCCGTCGACGCCTTCATGGGCGCGGTGCCGGAGAGCCAGGTCAAGGCGTTCGTCGAACGGCTTGTCGGCGGGCCGGTCGAATCGGCCATCGAGGCCGCCGTCGAACAGGCCCGCTCGGCGCTCGAGGGCGGCGACGCGCAGACCGCCGGCGCCATCTTCAACGAAGTGCTGAAGCAGGAGCCGGAGAACGCCGCCGCGCTTGCGGGCCTGGCCCAGGTGTTCCTCGCCGTGGACGAGACCGCCCAGGCCCGCACGATGCTGGACCGGCTGCCCGAGGGCGCGGACCGCGACCCGGCGGTCGCCGCGGCGGTGAGCGCGGTGGAGCTTGCCGAGCAGAGCGCGGATGCGGGCGACACGGCGGACCTGCGCCGGGCCGTCGAGGCCGACCCGGAAAACCACCAGTCCCGGTTCGATCTCGCGATGGCGTTGTTCGGCGGCGGACGCCACAAGGAGGCGGCGGAAGAGCTGCTGGAACTCTACCGGCGCGACCGGGAATGGAACGACGGGGCGGCGCGCAGCCAGCTCGTCAAATTCTTCGAGGCGTGGGGACCGATGCACGAACTGACCGTCGATATCCGCCGCCGCCTCTCGACCCTGATGTTCAGCTAGGGTCCCGACCGGGAAGTTTGCGTGTCTTTGCTCTGCGCCCTCTCCCGTCATGCCCGGACTTGTTCCGGGCATCCATGCAGCCATCCGTCGGGAGCGGTGGAGGGAGATGCCCGGAACAAGTCCGGGCATGACGATATGAGGGTCTGGCCGGGCCGGGGGAACGGCGCCGATGCCGTCGAATGCCGATTCCCGGGACAGCACGCCGGAGACCGGGGCCCGTGACCCTCAGGCGAGCCTTGCCGGAGGTCATCCCGGTCTTTCCGCTGCCGGGCGTGCTGCTGCTGCCGCGCGCCATGCTGCCGCTGCATATCTTCGAGCCGCGCTACCGGGCGATGGTCCGCGATGCGCTCGGCGACGAGGGGATCGTCGGCATGGTCCAGCCCTGCGCCGAGGGAGCCGACCCGGCGAACCCGCCGGTTTACGGGATCGGATGCGCGGGCAAGATCCAGAGTTCGGAGAAGCTCGACGACGGGCGCTACATGATCGCGCTGCAGGGCATCGCCCGGTTCCGCATAGATCGCGAGCTGGCGCTCCATCCCGACGGCTACCGCACCGTCCATGCGGATTTCGAGGATTTCGGCGACGATCTCGATGCGCGGCGCAGCAGCCCCGTGGACCGCGACGGCCTGCTGGAGGCGCTTCGCGGTTTCCTGGCCCGGCGCGGCCTCAGCGCCGATTGGGACGCCGTCGCCAGAGCCGACGACGAAATGCTGGTCAACGCGCTCTCCATGGGCTGCCCGTTTGCTGCGAACGAAAAGCAGGCGCTGCTCGAATGCCGCGACACCGGCGAGCGCGCCCGGGTGCTGGAGGCGCTGTTCGCGATGTCGGGCTTCGAGGCGGCGAACGACGACGACCCCGCGCGGTTGAATTGAGGCGCACGATGACGGGTTCGGGCGAGGTCGATCCGCTGCTGTTGCAATTGCTGGTCTGCCCGGTGACCAAGGGACCGCTGGAATACGACCGCGAGGCGGGGGAGCTGGTCAGCCGCTCGGCGGGGCTGGCCTACCCGATCCGGGACGGCATCCCCATCATGCTGGTCGAGGAGGCGCGGGAGCTCGACGGGGACGGGCGGTGAGCCGCCCGACGGAGTTGCGCTATTCCAGAGCCGGGCGGGTCCTGCATGTCGCTTTCGACGACGGGACGGCGTTCGACCTGCCGGCGGAATTCCTGCGCGTCGAGAGCCCGTCGGCCGAAGTGCAGGGCCACGGGCCGGGCCGCAAGACGCTGGTCTCGGGGCGCATCCATGTCGGCATTATCGACATCCTGCCCGAGGGAAACTACGCCGTCCGCCTGGTGTTCGACGACCTGCATGACACCGGCATCTACAGCTGGGCCTATCTGCGCGAACTCGGCGAACGGCAGCCCGAGCTCTGGGACGCCTATCTGAAGGCGCTGGAAGCAGGCGGACTCTCGCGCGAGCCGTAGTTTCCGGAACCGCCGGGTCCTCAGCCCGCCTCGCCGCAGCTCCTTGTCGGCAGGCCCGGCCCGCCGGCGCGGGCGCTGCGGCGCTCGAACAGGAAGACGTCGTGCCACACGCCGTCGAGATGCCCGTAGCGCTCGCGGTAGCCGACCTCGCGGAAGCCGCATTTCCGGTGGAGCGCGATGCTGGGCAGGTTGGCGGCCATGATCTGCGCCTGCAGGGTCCAGTAGCCCTCCGCCTCGGAAGCCGCGATCAGGCCTTCCAGCAGGGCGGTTCCGGCCCCGGACCCCTGTGCGTTCTCGCCGACATAGACGCTGACCTCAGCGACGCCGGGCGCGCCTCACGTATCCGGCGCGGGCGTGAGCGCCGCCCAGCCGACGGCCCGGCCGTCACCGCCGCGGACGACGAGCCGGCCCGTGGCCAGATGGCCCTTGTTCCACGCCTTCCAGCTCGGCGGGTTCTTCATGAAGGCGGCGATGCCCGTGCGGAGGCCCGCGCGGTAGATGGCGCGGACCTCGGGCCAGTCGCCGTCCTGCATGGCGTCGATGGCGGTCATGGGCCGGGCCCGGTCGGTTCGTTCAACGGCATGGCCGGCAATTCTGTGCGCCAGACGGCCGGGGCGGTCAAGGGGCGAGTCCCCCTCCCCCTATTGACTCATCCGTAAATGGAACAAATAATGAACTCATGTTGCCTGTATACCCCGAAAAAGGCTCCGCCGGCCTTGCCGCGCTGCGGCGGCGCATCGCCCTTCTGGAGCGCCGGACAGCCGTTCCGGAGCCGGCGGGCGGCGGGCTGGCGGAAGCGTGGCGGCTCGGCTTCGACGCTCTGGACACGGCCCTGCCGGAGCGGGGGCTGGCGCCGGGCGGGCTCCACGAGGCGGCAGGCGCGGAAGCCGGGGACGGGCCGGCGGCGGGCGCCTTCCTCGCCGCACTCCTCACCCGGCTCGAACGCCGGGACGGGCGGCGCGCCGTGCTGGTCTGCCAGAGCCGGACGAGCCCCTTCGGCCGGCTTTACGGGCCGGGCTGGCGGGACCTGGGCCTCGAACCGGCCGACCTGCTGCTGCTCTTGGCCCGCCGCGACCGGGATGTCGCCTGGGCGATGGAAGAGGGCCTCCGCAGCGCTTCCCTGGCGGCGGTGCTGGGCGAGGTCGAAAGCCTCGACTTCACCCTGAGCCGCCGGCTTGCGCTCGCCGCCCGCGAGAGCCTGACCCCTGCCCTGCTGCTGCGCCGCGACGGCCTCGGGCCCGCAAGCGCCGCCTTCTCCCGCTGGCGCGTCGCGGCCCTGCCCCCGGATCGGCACGCCCCGTTCGAGGAAGCCGCGCCCGGCCTGCCGCGCTGGCGCCTGGAGCTGCTGCGCTGCCGGGGCGGGCGGCCCGCGACCTGCGATGTGGAGTGGAACCGTGAGACGGCTGATTTCGGTGTGGCTGCCGCGCTGGCCGATCGACCGGCTGCGCCGCGCGCGGCGGCCCGCCGCCCTG
>JAJDVH010000133.1 GCA_022826185.1 Alphaproteobacteria bacterium | reverse complement strand
GCGTCTTCCAGAGCTACGACGACATCCTCGATCACTGCTGCAATGCCTGGAACAATCTCGCCTCACAACCGGCGCGAATCGCCTCTATCGGTACACGAAAATGGGCCAATGGGTTCTAAACCATGCCCGATGGTATAATTCGAATTCCGTCAGGTCCGCTTTGGTCGCAAGCTCTTCACGAGCGATTTGAGCCATTGTCCCTTCCCCTACCCGCGCGTCAGCGGCTTGTAGCGGATGCGGTGGGGGTTGTCGGCTTCCGCGCCGAGGCGGCGGCGGCGGTCGGCCTCGTAGTCGGCGTAATTGCCCTCGAACCACTCCACATGGCTGTCGCCCTCGAAGGCGAGGATGTGGGTGGCGATCCGGTCCAGGAACCAGCGGTCGTGGCTGATGACCAGCACCGAGCCGGCGAACGCCAGCAGCGCCTCCTCCAGCGAGCGCAGGGTCTCGACATCGAGGTCGTTGGTCGGCTCGTCCAGCAGCAGCAGGTTGGCGCCGGACTTGAGCATCTTGGCGAGATGGACCCGGTTGCGCTCGCCGCCGGAGAGGGAGCCGACCTTCTTCTGCTGGTCCGGGCCCTTGAAGTTGAAGGTGGAGACATAGGCCCGGCTTGCGACCTCGCGCGCTCCGAGCGCGATCATGTCGAGACCGCCCGAAATCTCCTCCCAGACCGTCTTGTCGGCGGCCAGCGCCTCGCGGCTCTGATCCACCGCGCCGATCTTCACCGTTTCGCCGACCTGCAGCGCGCCGCTGTCCGGCGCCTCCTCGCCGGTCAGCATCCGGAAGAGCGTGGTCTTGCCGGCCCCGTTCGGCCCGATCACGCCGACTATGCCTGCGGGCGGCAGGCGGAAGGAAACACCCTCCATCAGCAGCCGGCCGCCGAAGGCCTTGGCCACGCCCCTGGCCTCGATCACCACGTCGCCCAGCCTCGGCCCCGGCGGGATCACGATCTCGGCCGTGTCGAGCGCCCGGCGCTGGCCCTCGGCCAGCAGCTCCTCATAGGCCCGGAGCCGGGCGCGGCTCTTGGCCTGCCGGGCGCGCGGGCTCTGGCGCACCCATTCGAGCTCGCGCTGCAGCACCTTGCGCCGCGCGCTCTCCTGCTTCTCCTCCAGCGCGAGGCGGCGCTCCTTCTGCTCCAGCCAGGAGGAATAGTTGCCCTCGAAGGGGACGCCGCGCCCGCGGTCCAGCTCCAGGATCCAGCCGGCGACATTGTCGAGGAAGTAGCGGTCGTGGGTGACGGCCACCACCGTGCCCTCATACCGCTCCAGGAAGCGCTCCAGCCAGGCGACGCTCTCGGCGTCCAGATGGTTGGTCGGCTCGTCCAGCAGCAGCAGGTCCGGCCGGGAGAGCAGCAGGCGGCAGAGCGCCACCCGCCGGCGCTCGCCGCCGGAAAGCGTCGCCGTGTCCGCGTCGCCCGGCGGGCAGCGCAGCGCGTCCATCGCGATCTCGACCGTGCGCTCCAGTTCCCAGCCGTTGGCCGCGTCGATGCGCTCCTGCAGTTCGCCCTGCTCCTCGATCAGCGCGTCCATCTCCTCGGGCGTCAGGTCCTCGGCGAAGCGCGCGCTCACCTCGTTGAAGCGCTCCAGCAGCCGCGCCGTCTCGGCCACGCCCTGCATGACGTTGCCCATCACGTCGCGGCCGGGGTCGAGCTCGGGCTCCTGCGGCAGGTAGCCGACGCGCACGCCGTCCGCCGCCCAGGCCTCGCCGTCGAACTCGGTCTCGATGCCGGCCATGATGCGCATGAGCGTCGATTTGCCGGCCCCGTTCGGTCCGAGCACGCCGATCTTTGCGCCCGGCAGGAAGGCAAGGCGGATATTGTCGAGCACCTTGCGCCCGCCCGGATAGGCCTTGGCGAGCCCGTGCATCACATAGACATATTGGTGTGCAGCCATGGGGCCGCTCATACCCTGCCGCCCGCTTCTCCGCAACGCACCGGCGCGCCCGGCGGCGACCGGCTATACTCCCCGAACGATGCAAGGGGGAGGACGGTCATGGACGTCCCGTTCGGCGGCGGCTGCGCGTGCGGCGCCATTCGCTACGAGGTCTCGGGCGCGCCGGTCTATATGGGCAACTGCCATTGCCGGGACTGCCAGCAGGCGACCGGCAGCGCCTACTTCCCGGCCGTGGCGGTCAGGGAGCGCGATTTCACCCTGCTGAGCGGCGAGCCCGCCTGGTTCGAGAGGCCCGCGGACAGGGGACATCCCATGCGCCGCGCCTTCTGCCCGTCATGCGGCTCGCCGGTATTCCTGATAAACGGGGCATCGGAGTCGGTGCGGGTGCTCTACGCCGGCAGCCTGGACGACCCGGGCGGCTATGAGCCCGGCCGGGACATCTTCGTCGGCAGCGCCCAGCCCTGGAACCTCATGCGCCCGGACCTGCCCAAGGACGAGGGCATGCCGGGCCGGTAGCGTCCCCGCGGGCGGCGCCGGCCGTCAGGCCGCCCTTGCCCGCTGGCGCTCCAGCCCCCGGGCGAAATTGTCGAGCGTGATCTTGCGGTCGAGCGTGAGGTCCTCCGAAAGGATGTCGTACACGTCGCCCTCCACCGCCTGCATGGAAAGCAGGATGATGGCGCCCTCCGGCCCGCCGCCCTCGACATGGGTCTCGTCGCCCCGGTTTTCCGAGAAGGTCCCGGCGGGACGGACATCGGGAGGCCCAAGTGTCCCGTCGGGCGCCGGCTTGTAGATGCGGTGCTCGCCCTCCAGCACCAGCGTCTTGGTCACGCCGACATGGGTATGCGGCACGCAGTTGGTGTCCGGGTCGAACTTCATCAGCATGTCGACCCGGTTCAACTCCCGGTCCACGCTCTGGATGGCGTAGTAGAGCCCCTCGAAGCCGTTGAACGGCGCCCAGTCGATGGCGCGGTCGTCGAATTTGTATGCGGTCATGGCCGCCGGACCCCTCATGCCATGGTTCGCTCCAGTAGAGCCCAGGAGCGATGGGATGGGAAGGGCATGGGTCCGCCGGTTGTCCTGTCCGGACTCAGGCGGGCAATGTTTCCAGCGGATTTATCGCCTGGACATTGAGCGGCAGGAAATGCCTGAGGTTGCGGGTGAGGACGGTCAGGTTCCGGCTTGCTGCGGTCGCTGCGATGGCGATGTCGGCGAAGCCGGGCGACTGGCCCGAGGCGCGCGCGCCATCCGTCAGTTGTCCCGCCAGACGTGCAGCCGCAGTGTCGAAGGGAATCACTCGCGCGCCGTAGAGATGAAGGAGGAGTTCGAGCCAATCGTCGAGCTGCCTGGCCCTGGCGGCGGCCCCGGTCCGCTGCAGTCTGGCGACGCCGCTGCAAATCTCTGCAATCGTGACGGAGGACAGGAAGAGGGCATCGGAGTGCATATCCATCCACGCCGCCAGCGCCGGAGATCGCTCCCTCCGGCCCGGCGCCCCCGTCGAGAGGATGTCGGTATCGACCAGATACAAGGAGACGGCTCCTAGACCGGCGCGTCTCTCGGGGGACTCCCGTCCCGCGCCGGCAGGTCGCCGTCTTCCAGTCCCGAGGCGAGCAGCAGGCGACCGAACGAAGGGACCCCGCTGAGTCGTTCCCATTCCTCGATGCCGACAAGGACGGCCCGGGGCCTGCCGCGGCGTGTAATGACCGCCGCTTCTCCCTGCGCCGCTCCTTCGACCAATGAAGACAGGGTGGCCTTGGCCTGGCGCAATTGGACTTCCCGCATGCCGACCTCCTATTGTAACTATTGTAGTCACAATAGGAGCGGGGACAAAGTTGGACAATAGCTGCGCAACGCGGAAGGACCGTCCGGGCTCCGAATGGCATGAACATGGATATGGCTGTGGACGGACCCGGTCCGGCGCGCGAGTATCCGCTTCCGCCGCCGCTCCTTGAAAGGGATGCGATGACCGCAGGAGCCGACCGGAGCGTGAGCCTGCTGAAGCCGCTGGCCATCCTGTCGCTGCTCTTCTCCGGGGCGATGTTCGGCTTTTTCTTCGCCTGGGTCTGCTCGACCATGTGGGGGCTGGACGCGGCCGACCCCGATATCGCCATCGCCGCCATGCAGGCCATGAATGCGAGCGTGCGCAACTGGCTCTTCGCGCCGGCTTTCTTCGGCACGCCCGTGCTGCTGGTCTTCGCGGCGCTGGCCGCTGCGAGAGCCGGGGAGCGGCGCGCCGCAGTCTGTTTCGCGCTGGCCGGCCTGCTGTATGTGCTGGGCGCCATGCTGCCGACGATGACGGTCAACGTGCCGCTGAACGAGGCGCTGGCCCTGGTCGCGGCGCCGCTCGACGCCGCCGGGGCGCAGCAGGCGTGGCGGAACTACTCCGGCCCCTGGCAGTCCTGGAACATCGTTCGCGCCGCGGCGGCGGGCGTCGCCCTTGCAATTGCGGGATGGGGCCTCATCGGCATGGGCGGCGACCGCCGGGACCGGGCGCAAGATTGACGGCGGATGCAGCCGTCATATGCTCCAGCCCGGCAAGGCGGCGAAGGCGAGTCACCGATGAATCCTCTTGCAAACGCGAACCGGGATGAGATTGCGGCTTTCTGCCGGCGTTGGCAGGTTGTCGAACTGGCGTTGTTCGGCTCGGCGTTGCGGGATGATTTCGGACCTGACAGCGATATCGACCTCCTCGTCAGTTTCGATCCGGACGCGCGGCCCACCCTTTTCGATGTCGTTCGGATGCAGGAGGAGCTGAGCCGGGTTCTGGGCCGGAAGGTGGACCTCGTCACCCGCCGGGCCGTGGAAACCAGCCGGAACTACATCAGGAGACGGGCGATTCTGGGGTCGGCGCAGGTTGTCTATGCAGCGTAACGAAAGGGCCTGGCTGCTGGACATGCTTGTCTCGGCCCGCGACCTCCCGGCGTTGATAGACCGGTTGGAGCCGCTGGTCCCGCCGGGCGGCATGGAAGATGAAACCTGGGAGGACATGCGATGAAACCGGGCCGGGTGGCGTTCGGGCGAATGGAGGCGGTCAGCTTCGGCGCGCCGTTGGAGCAGGCGGTGGCCGAGGAGGCGGAGCGGCTGGGCGCCGAGCGCATCTTCCTCATGGTGAGCGGCACGCTCAACCGCGAGACCGGCGAGATCGAAAAGCTCCGCCGCGCGCTCGGCAACAAGGTCGCCGGGCAGTTCGACCGCATGAGGCCGCACACGCCCCGCAGCGATGTGATCGACGCGGCCGAGGCCGCCCGCGCGGCCGATGCCGATCTCATCGTCACCTTCGGCGGCGGCTCGCTGACCGACGGCGCCAAGGCGGTGCGCATGTGCCTCGCCAACGACATCCGCACGGCGGCGGCAATGGACGCGCTGCGCGACCCGGCGGCCGGGCCCGCGATCCCGCAGGTCTCCATCCCGACTACGCTCTCGGCCGGCGAGTTCAGCGCCATTGCGGGCGTCACCGACGAGCGCGTGAAGCTGAAGGAGCTGTTCCGCCATCCGGACGCCATCCCGAGCGCGGTTATCCTCGACCCGGCGCCGACGGTGCATACGCCGGAATGGCTCTTTCTCTCGACCGGCGTGCGCGCCGTGGACCATTGCGTAGAGGGGGTCTGCTCCGGCGAAGCGCACGCTTACGGCGACGCGCAGGCGCTCAGGGGCCTCGCACTGCTGACCTCGGGGCTTTCGCGGGTGAAGGCGGACCCGGCTGACATCGAGGCCAGGCTCGACTGCCAGGTAGGTTCGTGGCTCTCCATGGCCCCGCTCGCCAGCGGCGTGCCGATGGGGGCGAGCCACGGCATCGGCTATGTGCTGGGCGCGGTGTTCGACACGCCGCACGGCCACACCTCCTGCATCATGCTGCCCTTCGTGATGCGCTGGAACCGGTCCGCCAATGCGGAGCGCCAGAAGCTGGTGGCCGCGGCGATGGGCGAGCCGAAGGCCGATGCGGGGGACCTGCTGGACCGCTTCATCGCCGGCCTCGGCATGCCGCGCAGCCTGTCCGCGGCCGGCGTCGGGCGCGAGCATTTCCAGAGGATCGCGGAGCAGGCGATGGGCACGCCCTGGGTGCCGCGCAATCCGCGCCCGATAGACGGTCCGGCGCAGGTCATGGAAATCCTGGAAATGGCGGCCTGAAGCCGCCGCTCCGGCCGACAGCAGCAAGAGGAGACGCGCACCCATGGCGATCATCGACGCGCAGGTGCATGCCTATGAACGCGACCATCCCGGCCGGCCCTGGGCCGGAACGCTTGCGGGGCCGGCGGAGGTCACCGGCTCCGACATGGTCGCCGCCATGGACGCGGTCGGCGTGGACGGGGCGGTGCTGGTCTCGCCCTACAGCATGTACCGCTA
>JAJDVH010000106.1 GCA_022826185.1 Alphaproteobacteria bacterium | reverse complement strand
GCGCGGTCCCGGATAGAGGTCGGCAGTCGGGTCCGATTCCGGCGTGGCGGCGCGCGCCGCAAGGGGCCATGCCGCCGAGGCGATGCTTCCGGCCGCCGCCGCCTGGATCAGCCGGCGCCTGTCGCGGAACACTGCCTCCGGCGTCGCCTCGCTCTCCGGCAGTTCCCAGCCCCGTCGCTTCAGGATCTGCATGCCATGCACTCCTTCGAATATCCTGACGCAACAAATGCGCAGGAAACGCCCCGGCCGCCAATCACTTTCCCGTTATGCGGGCTGGGCCAGAGGGCGCACGATCGGCTTGTCAGCGATGGGCAGGTGGATGATCGCGGCGAACACGCCGAGCCCGATATTGATGAGCCAGATCGTGTCGTAACTCCCCGTCAGATCGAAAACGTAACCGCCGAGCCAGGCGCCGAGGAACGAGCCGGCCTGGTGGCTGAGAAACACGATGCCGAACAGCGTGCCCAGATAGCGGATGCCGAAGATCTGCCCGACCAGCGCCGAGGTGAGCGGCACAGTACTGAGCCAGGCCAGGCCGAGGCCGGCGGCGAAGATCAGCGTCGTCGTCGTCGTAACCGGCGTGAAAGCGTAAACCGCAAACATGAGCGCGCGCAGGGCGTAAAGAATGCTCAACAGATATTTCTTGCGGTAGCGGCCGCCGAGAAATCCCGCCGCCGTCGTGCCGATGAGGTTGAAGATGCCGATTGCCGAGATCGCCCAGCCGCCGGTGGTAGCCGGCAGACCGCATTCCGCAATGAAATTAGGCAGATGCGTCACAATGAACTGCACGTGGAAGCCGCAAACGAAGAAGCCGGCAGTCAGCAGCAGGTAGCCGGAATGCCCCCACGCCTCCGTCAGCGCCTCGCGCAGGCTCTGGTCCGCTTCCATGGCGCGCATCGGCGTCGCCGGCCGGCTCCGCAGCACCAGGGCCAGCAGCACGACGAGGCCGATCAGGCCCATGAGACCCAGCAGACCGGCTCGCCATCCGTAGGCTTCTATAATGACGGGCGCGGCCGGCGTGACGAAGAACTGCCCGAGCGAAACGCCGGTTGCCGTCAACGCCATGACCAGCGGATGGCGTTCCCTGGGAAACGCGCGCGCCACCGCCGTCATCACGATAGGCATGCCGCATCCCGCCGCGCCGAGGCCGACAAGCAGGCCGAGCGACAGATACGCATCTTCGGGCGTCTCCATCCGGCTGGCATAGAAGAGGCCGGCAGCATAGATCGCCGCTCCGATGACCAGTGTTCTCCCGGTGCCGAACCGGTCGGCTATCCAGCCGAAGAAGGGCTGGCCCAGTCCCCAGAACAGGCTCTGGATCGCCAGCGCGAACGACATGATCCCTATAGACCAGCCGAGGTCGGCGCCGATCGGGCTCAGGTAAAGGCCGAACGACTGGCGCGCCCCGAAGGTGAATGCCAGCACAAGGCCCCCGGCGATAACGACGAACACGCCGTAACGAAGCATGGTTGATTTCCCGAAGCGGTCCGCGTCGCTTACAATCTGGCCCGCCCCGAGACAAGGAGAAGACGGAATGGGCGACACGGTGCTTTGCGAGATCGACAAGGGAATCGCCTGGGTCACGCTCAACAACCCGAAGGCGCGCAACGCGCTGAGCGGCCAGATGCGCATCGACATGCGCGACGTCATCGGGGACCTGGAACATGACGATTCCGTGCGCTGCGTCGTGCTGCGCGGGACCGGGGGTCACTTCATGGCCGGCGGCGACATCCGCGCGATGAAGGAACGCCTGGAGATCGACAAGGAAAACCGCAAGCGCGTCGTCATGGAGGGCATCCATGCCATCCACCTGCCGATCTTCGCCATCCGCCGGATGCGCAAGCCCGTGATCGCCAGCGTCCAGGGCGCGGCCGCCGGTTTCGGCCTCGGTCTCGTCGCCGCCTGCGACCTGGCGCTGGCCGCCGACGACGCCTTCTTCACGCTCGCCTACTGCCATATCGGCGCGAGTCCGGACGGCGGCTCCTCCTATTTTCTCGCCCGCACGCTCGGCATGAAGCAGGCCATGGAGCTGGCCCTGCTCGGCGACCGCTTCGGCGCGGAGCGCGCGCTTGAGCTCGGCATCGTCAATCGTGTCGTGCCTGCGGCCGACCTGGAGGCCGAGACGCGGGCGCTGGCCGAGCGTCTGGCCGCCGGTCCGACCGTCGCCTACGCGCAGGCGAAATCGCTCTTCAACACCGCCTTCCACACGCCGATGGAGCAGCAGCTTCAGTGGGAAGGCGAGCATATGGCGGTGTCGATGACGACCGAGGACCATGCCGAGGGCGTCACCGCTTTCCTCGAAAAGCGCCGGCCCGTCTTCAAGGGCGCCTGAGCGCCTTCGCCTTCCCTGAACCGCCGCAACGGAGCGGACATGACCGAATTGCGTACCGTCACGGACGGGCTGATGTTTCCCGAAGGGCCGGTCGCCATGCCGGACGGCTCGGTGCTCCTCGTCGAAATCCGTCGCGGCACGTTGACGCGCGTGCATCCCGACGGGCGCAAGGAGACCGTCGCCGAGCCGGGCGGGGGGCCCAACGGCGCCGCGCTCGGGCCCGACGGGCGGGTCTATCTCTGCAACAATGGCGGCAATGAATGGCTCGACGAACCGGGCGGGCGGATGCGCCCCGTCGGGCAGGGAAGAGACTATAGCGGCGGCCGGATCGAGGCGGTGGACCTGGAGACCGGCAACGTAGAGGTGCTCTACACCGAATGCGAGGGCCGCCGGCTCAAGGGACCGAACGACCTCGTGTTCGACGGCGAGGGCGGGTTCTGGTTCACCGATCTCGGCAAGGTCCGCGACCGGGAGCGGGCCTGGGACCGCACCGGCATCCATTATGCCCGCGCCGACGGGTCCTTCATCGCCGAGGCCGCCTTCCCGCTCATCACGCCGAACGGCATCGGCCTCTCGCCCGACGACAGCGAACTCTATGTCGCCGAAACCCAGACCGGGCGCATCTGGGCCTTCGACATCGAGGCGCCGGGCGTTCTGAAGAAACACCCCTGGCCGAGCCCGCATGGCGGGAGGCTGGTGAACCAGACGCACGGCTACCGCATGCTTGACAGCCTTGCTGTGGACGCAGACGGGAATATCTGCGTCGCCACCCTGATGGACCCCGGCATTTCCATCGTCCGGGCCGACGGCTCGGGCCTGGAGCATGTGCCGATGCCGGATCCCTACACGACCAATATCTGCTTCGGCGGCCCGGACCTGCGCACAGCCTTCATCACCCTCTCCCACACCGGCAAGCTGGTTTCCTGCGACTGGCCGGAGGCCGGCCTGCCGCTGCACTATCTGAACGCGCGGACCGGGTAGAACCGGGCGAGGCCGAGAACGCGCCCATGCGGGAAGAACTGCTCGAATCCGTCTGCCGGATCGCGCGCGAGGCGGGCGAACTCATCATGCCCTGGTTCCGCGCGCCGGACCTGCGGGCGCGCCGCAAGTCCGACCGCAGCCAGGTGACGGAGGCGGACGAGGCGGCCGAGGGCCTGATCCTCGAACGCCTCGCCGCATTGACGCCGGACATTCCGGTCGTGGCCGAGGAGAGCGTTGCAGCGGGCCGCGTCCCGAAGGTCGGCGATGCGCCCTTCTGGCTGGTCGATCCGCTCGACGGCACCAAGGAGTTCATCCGCAAGGTCCCCGAATTCACGGTGAACATCGCGCTCATCGAGCAACGCCGCCCGGTGCTGGGCGCGGTCTATCTGCCGGCCTCGAGCGAGCTTTATGCCGGCCGGAAGGACGCCGGCGCCTTCATGGAAGACGATGGCGGACGGCGGCGCATTGCCATCCGGCCGTTTCCCAGCACGGGCATCACGGTCACGGTCAGCCGCACCTACGGCGCTGGCCGGGACATCGACCGGTTCCTCGCGCGCTACGATGTCGCCCGGCAGATCGACGCCGGCTCGTCGCTCAAATTCTGCCTGATCGCGCGCGGCGAGGCGGACGTCTATCCGCGCTACGGCGGCAGCAACGAGTGGGACACGGCGGCCGGCCATGCCGTGCTGGCGGCCGCCGGCGGCTCGGTGCGCGAAATCGACGACGGCCCGGAACTGCTCTACGGCAAGGCCCGTTTCTCCAACCCCTGGTTCATCGCCTGGGGCGGGTCGTGACCTCCGGGGCGGCTATCGAGGACGCCGCCCGGTCGATCCGCGCCGGCAGGCTCGTCGCCTTCCCGACCGAGACCGTTTACGGGCTGGGTGCCGACGCGGCCGACGACCGCGCCGTCGCCGCCGTGTTCGAGGCCAAGGGCCGGCCGCGCTTCAACCCGCTCATCGTTCATGTGGCGGGCCGCGGCGAGGCGGAGGCGCTGGCGGTCTTCGACGACCGCGCCCGCCGGCTCGCGGACCGGTTCTGGCCCGGCCCGCTGACGCTGGTGCTGCCGCGCGCGCCGGCCTCGCCCGTTTCGTGGCTCGCGTCGGCCGGCCTCGACACGCTGGCGCTCCGCTGGCCGGCGCATCCGCTGGCGGAAGCGCTGATCCGCGCCGCCGGACGGCCGCTGGTGGGCCCAAGCGCCAACCGCTCCGGGCGGCTCAGCCCGACGACGGCGGCCCACGCCGCGGCGGAGCTCGGGCAGAGCGCCGCCATGGTGCTGGACGGCGGCCCCTGCCGGTTCGGCCTCGAATCGACCGTGGTCGCGCTCGGCGACGGCCTGCCGATCCTGCTGCGGCCGGGCGCGCTTGACGCCGACGCAATCGAGGCGGAGACCGGCCCGCTCGCTGAACCCGCCCCGTCGGCGGGCGACGAGCCGCGCCCTTCGCCCGGTATGCTGCTGCGCCACTATGCGCCCGACAGCCCGCTCCGCATGGGGGCCGAAGCCGCCCGCCCGGGCGAGGCCATGCTCGGCTTCGGCGCCGTGGACGGAGACCTGAACCTCAGCCCGTCCGCCGATCTCGCGGAGGCCGCCGCCAACCTGTTCGCCATGCTGCGCCGGCTCGACGGCCGGGGCGGCATCGCGGTGGCCCCGATCCCCGAGCGCGGCCTCGGCCGGGCGATCAACGACCGCCTGCGCCGCGCCGCCCGGGGGTAGCGCGGCTCACGCCGCAGCCTCCTCCGCGCGGAAGCGGATGGCGAGGCGCGGACCGACGGGCCAGGGATGGCGGCGGTGGAGTTCGACCAGTTTCCCTGCGCGCGCGACCGCCGCTTCGGGAAACGGCACGCCCCGGCGCAGCCCGAGGTCCACATGCAGGCACAGGCACTCATAGGCGGCCAGCGCCGGGCCCTCCGCCGTGCGGTGCAGCGTCTGCAGGTAGTGGACGCGCTTCTCGTCCGCATCGGCGAAATGGAACCGGCAGAGCAGCCGCTCGCCGGCGCGGGCGTCGTCCAGATAGACGACATGGCTTTCCAGCGCGAAGGTGCTGCAATTGGTCCGCGCCAGATAGTCCGGCGGCAGGCCGAGCGCGCGCCCGAACGGCTCCAGCACGGCCTCGAACAGTTCCAGATAGCGCACCCGCGGCACGAGGCCGTCGGGTCCCGCCCAGGCCGCCGGGATCACCGGCGCGAAGCCTTCTGGCCAGATGCTCAAAGCCAGGTGTCGGCGAGTTCGCGGGCGATCTGGACGGCGTTGGTCGCCGCCCCCTTGCGCAGATTGTCCGAGACGATCCAGAGATTGAGGCCGTATTCGACGGTCGGGTCGCGGCGGATGCGCGAGACGAACACGGTGTCGTCGCCGGCGGCCTCCTTCGGCGTGACATAGCCGCCGTCCTGGCGCCGGTCCACGACCTCCACGCCGGGGGCGGCGCTCAGCAGCTCATAGGCCTCTTCCTCGTCCATCGGCCCGTCGAACTCGACATTCACCGCCTCGGCATGGCCGACGAACACCGGCACCCGCACGCAGGTCGCGGTGACCGCGATGTCGGCGTCGAGGATCTTCCGGGTCTCGTTGACCATCTTCCACTCTTCCTTCGTCGAGCCGTCGTCCATGAAGACGTCGATATGCGGCACGACATTGAAGGCGATCTCCTTGGTGAACTCGGCCGGCTCGGCATCCTCCAGTTGATAGACGCCGCGCGTCTGGCCCCAGAGCTCGTCCATGCCCTTCCGGCCGGCGCCGGAGACCGACTGGTAGGTCGAGACCACGATCCGCCGGATCGGCTGCGCGTCCTGCAGCGGCTTCAGCGCCACCACCATCTGGATGGTGGAGCAGTTGGGATTGGAGACGATGTTGCGCTGCGAATAGCCCGCCAGCGCCTCGCGGTTCACCTCGGGCACGATCAGCGGCACGTCGCTGTCCATGCGGAAGGTCGAGCTGTTGTCGATCACGACGCAGCCGGCGGCGGCGGCGCGCGGCGCATGCGCCTTCGAGACGGCGCCGCCCGGCGAGAACAGCGCGATGTCCCAGCCCGAGAAGTCGAACTCGTCCAGGATCTCCACATCCACCTCGTCGTCGCCGAAGGACACCTTGCGGCCCTGGGATTTGCGCGATGCCAGCGCCGCAATGTCGTCCACGGGGAAGGATGTCTCGTGCAGCCCTTCCAGAAGCTGGTAGCCGACGGCTCCGGTCGCGCCGGCAACGGCGACCCTGTAGCCCATGACCTTCCGTCCCTTGCTGATGGCGGGCGAGACTTACGGCGCACCCGCGCGCATTTCAATCCCCCACCGTTCGACGGAGCCCGCAGACGGCGGGCTTCCCTCGGGACACCCCCGGGAAATGTCATGCGATGTCATGCGATGTCATGCGGGGCGCGGTCGGCGGCCCTAGAGTGTGATGCCCGGCGGGTCGGGGGGCCCGAGCTCCGCCCGGACCCGGCGGGCGGTCTCCACGGTCCGCGTCCACTCGTAGAACACGCCCTTCACGGTGGTGAGCACGACGCCTGCCCCGGCGAGGCGCCTCAGCCCGTGCTCGTGGTTCGGCGGCGGGGAGGCGCAGGCGTCGGCGACGACCGCCACCGGGTGGCCGGCCGCCCTCAGGCCGAGCGCAGAGTGGGCCACGCACACATCGGTCTCCAGCCCGGCCAGCACGAAACAGTCCCGCCCCGTCGCCTCCAGCGCGGCGCGGATGTCGGCCTGGTCCCGGAGGCCGAAGACCTGCTTGTCGAAAACCGGCGGCGCATCCGGGGCAAGGCAGCGGGCGAGGTCCGGCGCGAGCGGCCCGATCCGCGTCATGTCCTCGGCGGTGGCGACGACCGGAATGTCGAGCAGGCGCGCCGCCCGCATCAGCCATGCGATGCGGCCGACCAGCGCCCCGCGCCAGCCGAGCGGCAGCTTGTCGAGGAAATATTGCTGCACGTCGATGACCGCGAGGCAGGAGCGCTCCCTCTCGATCAGGCCCGGGTCCCGGTCCATATCCATATCCCTTCCTTTCGCGGGAACGATGCGGCCCGCCACAGGCTGCCGCAAGCCGCACGGCTCCCGCCGGCCCCGTCCTGCCCGTCCCTTGCACCCATCCTCCCCCTTTCCCCCGTTTCGTTCCAACGGTCGGGGGCGCGCGCCGGCCGGCGGGACTCCGGCGAGGTGTCATGAAGTGTCATGTTTTGTCATGTTCGGGCTGCGGAGTGTCATGTTTTGTCATGGCGCGGGGTTCCGCGGCGGTCAGGCAGCGGGCGGTGGAGGCTTCGGCGCGGCGGTGCTGGCGTTCGCGCCATGCCCTGAATTCGGGCGTCATCAGCCTGCCGGTGAATGTCCGCCCGCTGACCG
>JAJDVH010000206.1 GCA_022826185.1 Alphaproteobacteria bacterium | reverse complement strand
CTCCACAGCATTGCGAGGCTAAGTCATGGCGTTTGTCGAAACGGAAATCCACGGCCAGACCATGGTCGTCCGGCTCAACCGGCCGGAGCGCCTGAATGCGCTCAGCACGGTGATCCGCCAGGGCATGGCGGAGGCGTTCTCGGAGTTCCGCGACAATGACGGTCTCGAAGTCGCAATCCTGACCGGGACGGGCAGAGGCTTCTGCGCCGGGGAGGACATGAAGGAATCCGTCGAGCGCGGCGACGTCGGATCCCCCGACGACGAGCTCGACGATCCGTTCGCGAACGGGACGCTGCAAAAGCCCGTCATCGCCGCCGTCAACGGCTTCGCGATGGGCGGCGGCTTCATGCTGGTCGAGCGCACGGATCTGCGTGTCGCGGTCAAGGGCGCGCTCTTCGAGATTTCGGAAGCGAAGCGCTGGCTGCTCGGCGGCTACAATCACGGCTTCATCGCCAACCTGCCCTATCCGGTCGCGATGGAGATGGCTTTCGGCTTCCGCTTCACGGCCGAGCGCTTCCACGAGCTCGGCTTCGTCAACCGGCTGGTCGAACCGGAGGAGCTGATGCCGACGGCGATGGAGATGGCCGACCATCTGCTCAGCCTGCCGCCGGCCTCGCGCGTCAACACGCTTTACATGATGCGCCAGATGCGCCCGAAGGTGACGCCGCCGCACGAGCGTCTGGCCGCCGCGCTGCACGAGCACGGGTGCCTTGAGGACCGGATGGAATCCCGCCGCGCCTTCGCGGAGAAGCGCAAGCCCGAGTTCAAGGGCTGGAACGACCCGGCGGACCGCTACCGGATGCCGACGCTGGAATCCGTCATGGCGGGTGACGACTGAGGTCTCCCGCCAGCGCAGAACGACATCAACCCAAGGAGCTGCTTCCATGACCGGTCGCCCGGGCCCGCTTGCGGGCGTCAAGGCCGTCGCCTGCTCGACCGCGCAGGCGGGCACGGTGCCCTACATGCTGATGGCCGACCTGGGCGCCGAGGTCATCAAGATCGAAGTGCCCGGCGCCGGCGACGGGTCGCGCGTGGCCGGCGAACTCAAGGGCCGCGTCAGCTCCTTCTTCGAGACCAACAACCGGGGCGTGAAGAGCCTGACGCTCAACCTCAAGTCCGACGAAGGCCGCGCGATCCTGCACAGGCTGGTCGCGGAGGCCGATGTCTTCGGGCAGAACTTCCGCCCGGGCGTCGCCAAGAAGAACGGCTTCGACTACGAGACGCTGAAGGCGATCAATCCCGCGCTCGTCTATGTGTCCATATCCGGCTACGGGCAGGCGGGCCCGCATGCGGACCTGCCGGGCACGGACGCGGTCGGGCAGGCGCTCGGCGGCGTGACGGAGGCCTATGCGGGGCCCGGTGAATCCATGCGGACCGGCATCGTCTCCGTCGCGGACGAATCCTGTGCGCTGCTGGCCTTCGGGGGCCTCCTGGCGGCGCTGCATCACGCGAAGGCGACCGGCGTCGGCCAGAAGGTCGAAACCTCGCTGGTGGCCGGCGTCGTCCGCCTGATGGGCTGGACCCTCACGACGACGATGTGGCGGAACCGCAACCCGATCACCGGCACGCGGATCAACGGCACCCGCGAGCGCCCCGGCATCGCCGCCAGCTTCAACGATATCGACGGGCGCCCGCTCGTCTTCCAGCTCGGCCACCGGGACTGGAAGCGCGCCATGGAAGCGCTCGGCTTCTACGCGGTGCTGGAGGAGCGCGGCGCCGAAGACCTGGGGCTCGCGATCGTGTCGGAAGAGAAGAAGGACCTGATCCTCTCCACGCTCGCCGAACTGTTCGCGACCGGCAGCCGCGACCGCTGGGTGGAACTGCTGCGCGCCGCCGATATCGTCTCCGCGCCGATCAACACCCTGCTGGAAGCGTCCAACGATGCCGATGTGCTGGCGAACGGCTATGTGGCCGAGAAGCACTATCCGGAAATCGACGAGACGCTGAAGGTCCACGGCACGCCCTGGCGGTTCTCGGAAACCCCGGCGCAGATCGGCGTCGCGCCGAAGCTCGGCGAGCACAATGCCGAAATTCTCGGCCGCCTCGGCTATGACGAGGCCGCTCTCGCCTGCCTCAGCGAACGCAAGATCATCTGAGACCTCTTCCCTTCCCGAAAGAACCGGGGGCATTCCATGACCGGTCCGCTTGCCGGCGTCACGGTGCTCGATTTCACCCGCGTGCTCGCCGGCCCCTGGTGCACGCTGGCGCTGGCCGATCTCGGCGCCGAGGTCATCAAGATCGAGAACCCGAAGGGCGGCGACGACACGCGCCGTTTCGACGTGCGCGAGGAGTTGGCGGGCGAGAGCGCCTATTTCGTCTTCGCCAACCGCAACAAGAAGAGCCTCGCGCTCAATATCGCCGCGCCTGAAGGCCGGGAGGTCGCACGGCGGATCGCCGCCCGCGCCGATATCCTGGTCGAGAACTTCCGCCCCGGCGTGATGGCGAGGCTCGGGCTCGATTTCGAGAGCCTGCGCGAGGCCAATCCGGGCCTCGTCTATTGCTCGATCTCCGGCTACGGCCATGCGAGCCCCTTGCGGGAAGTCGCCGGCTACGACCCGGTGGCGCAGGCCGAGGGCGGCATGATGGCGATTACCGGCGAGGCGGATGGCGGGCCGCTGCGCACGGGCATCTCCTATGCCGACATATTCAGCGGCTACAACGCCCTGCAGGGCATTCTTGCCGCGCTCTACCACCGCGAGCGGACCGGCGAGGGCCAGGCCATCGACATCGCGCTGCTGGACGGCGCGGTGGCCTCGCTCGCCAACCAGGCGCAGGTGACGCTCGTCACCGGCCGGGACACCGGGCGCTACGGCAACGACCATCCGTTCCTGGAGCCGTTCGGTGTGGTCGAGACCGCCGACGGGCCGCTCTATCTCGTCATCGGCAATGACCGCCAGTGGGAGCGCTTCTGCCGGGACGTGATCGGACGTCCGGACCTGGTGGACCACCCGCATTTCCGCGACAACGCCGCCCGCCTCGCCAACCGCGACGCGAACCGCGCGCTGCTCGCGGAGATTTTCGCCGCCGATACCCGCGCCGGCTGGATGGCGAAGTTCCGCGCCGCCGGCGTCCCCGCAGGCGCGGTCCGGAGCATCTCGGAGGCGCTCGCCGCGCCGGAAGTGCGCGCCCGCGGCATGGTGCAACCGGTGGACCACCCGAAGGCCGGGCGGTTCGAGGCGGTCGCCTCGCCGGTCCATCTCTCCGCCACCCCGACCGCCGCGCCCGTCGCCGCGCCGACGCTCGGCCAGCATACGGACGAGGTGCTGGCCGCCTTCGGCTACGACGCGGAGGAGATCGCCCGCTTCCACGCCGACGGCGTCGCCGCCTGAGTAAACCGGCCGCCTACGAAACGATCGGCAAGGTCACCGCCTCGTAGTCGAGGGTGAGCGCGCGGCCCGTGCCGTCGTCGGCGAGGCGGGCGCTGAAATTCCTGCCGGGCCTCACGCCGCCGAGCGCCGGGATGGTGCCGAGGAACATGGCGAATTCCGGCGGCACCGCCTTGTAGCCGTGGAAATAGTCGGCGATCAGCTCCACCGGCTCGCGAACCGCCGCCATCGTGCCGCGCTGGTAGGGCCCGCCGTCCATGTCGCTCTCCAGCCTGAGCGCGTCCCACCGCTCCGCCACATCGTCATAGCGCCAGACATCGCGTCCGAGCGGCTTCGGGCACATCTGCTTGGAGACGGCGACCGACTGCGCCTCGAAGTCGCGGTCCGTGTGGTCGGAGCCGACGGCCACCAGCATCCCGTGCCGGGCGGAGCCGATCAGCACCGCCTCCGCCTCGCCGGAGCTTCCTTCGCCCAGCACCTGGATGCGCCCGGCCTGCGTCGCGAGCGATGCGCCGACCCGGTAGTAGAGCGGCGTTTGCGAGGGCGGCGCCACGCCGATCTCCTTCAGCTCGTCGATATGCTCCTGCACCGCCGCCTCGTCGCGCCCCGACCAGCCGGCGATGACGATGACGGAGACCGGGACTTCTATGTCCTCGACGCCGTCCGCATGGTGAAGCCGGAACCGCATCGCTTTCCTCCTCAGGCCGTTCGCCGCCAGGCGGTGCCGTCCGGCCCGTCCTCGAGCGCGATGCCGCGCGCGGCCAGATCGTCACGGATCGCGTCCGCCCGCGCAAAGTCCCGCGAGCGCCGCGCCGCAAACCGTTCCGCAACCAGCGCCTCGATCTCCTCCGCGTCGTCGCCCTCGCCGTGGAGCCAGGCCGTCGGGTCCTCGCGGAGCAGGCCCAGCAATTCGCCCGCGCCCAGCAGCGCGCCCGCAAGCGCCGCCTTCTCCCCGGCATCCTCGGCCCTGTTGAGCGCCGTCGCGGCCTCGTGCATGGCGGCGATGGCGGCCGGCGTGTTGAGGTCGTCGAGCAGCGCTTCCAGCACGGCCGGCGGGGGTTCGCCCGGCTCTGAGCCGCCCGCATCCCTGAGCGCCCGGTAGAGCCTGTCGAGGCCGGCCTTCGCCTCCGCCAGCGTGTCGGGGCCGAATTCGAGCGGCGCGCGGTAATGCGCCTGCAGCAGGGCCAGGCGCACCGCCTCGCCCGGCGTGTCGGCCAGCAGTTCGCGCACCGTCAGCACGTTGCCGAGCGATTTCGACATCTTGTCGCCCTTCACGACCAGATAGCCGTTGTGCATCCAGTAGCGCACGAAGGGGCCCCCGTGCGCGCAGACGCTCTGCGCCAGCTCGTTCTCATGGTGCGGGAAGATCAGGTCCGCCCCGCCGCCGTGAATGTCGAAGGCGTCGCCCAGATAGGCGCGCGACATGGCCGAGCACTCGATATGCCAGCCGGGCCGGCCCCGGCCCCAGGGGCTCGGCCAGCCGGGCAGGTCGTCCGTGCTCGGCTTCCAGAGCACGAAGTCCGCCGGGTCGCGCTTGTAGGGCGCCACATCGACGCGCGCGCCCGCGATCAGCTCCTCGCGGGAATGGCGCGAGAGCCGCCCGTAATCCGGCATGGAGGGCACGTGGAAGAGCACATGCCCGTCCGCCTCGTAGGCGTGGCCGTCCGCGACCAGCTTCCCGATCATCTCGACCATCTGCTCGATATGCCCGGTGGCGCGCGGCTCGACATCGGGCGTGAGCGCGCCGAGCGCCGCCATGTCGGCATGGAAGGCCTCCGTCGTCCGCGCCGTGATGCGCTCGATGGCCTCGCCCGTCTCCTTCGCGCGGGCATTGATCTTGTCGTCCACGTCCGTGATGTTGCGCACATAGGTCACGCGCGGATAGAGCCGCTTCAGCAGCCGGTAGAGCACGTCGAACACGACGACGGGGCGCGCATTGCCGATATGCGCGAGGTCATAGACCGTCGGCCCGCACACATAGAGGCGCACATGCTCGGGGTCGAGCGGCTCGAAAGGCTCTCTGGCGCGCGCCAGCGTGTTGTGGACGATGAGGGTCACGGGACTGTCTCCGGCTCCATGCGGTCGTGTCGTTTCGGCAGCGGGATATAGGCCAAGCGGACGCCCGCGTATATCTCCCTGCCAGGCGGGAAAGGGGAGGCTCCGGAAAATGTCATGATATGTCATGTTCTGTCATGTTTCTGGTTTGTACTCAGGCCCCTTGCGCCACTTGCGGCGGTCGTTCGCGCGGCGTCGCATGTCCTTCCGTTCGCCGGTCTGCGGCGCTTCCCCGGAAGTCCGGTAGCGTCCCTGTTCCGCGCGTTTGGCGCGTGCGGAGGCGCGAGCGAGGCGTTATGCCAACGGTCGTTGACCGGAACCCATGACGGCTTCGACGCCCGCCGCCCGATCGCCCCTTCCGTCATGCCCGGACTTGTTCCGGGCATCCATGCGGCCGCTTGGCCGGACGGAAACGGTTGAGGGAGATGCCCGGAACAAGTCCGGGCATGACGAGAAGAAAACATGAGTCCGAAGTCGATGCCGTTGGTATTAGCGGCGGGAGCGCCCGGGATGTCATGAAATGTCATGGTCCGGCGTCCGCTTCGGCCGTTTCCGCCGGTCCGGGTCGTTCGTTCATGGGGCATCGGTCTCCTTTCGGTCAACGGTCCCGGATGCTTCCCGGAGCCCCGGCTCAAGGCCGGGACAGGTCCGGAGAGCGTCCCTGTTTCGCGCGTATCGCGGGCGGGCGCGGGCGGGTGTCGGCGCCGGCGCGGTTCACGCGCCTGATTGCGCGCGCGAGACGGAGGGCGCACCTTCCCCGTCGGCCCGCGCCGGGGTCTTTTTCGCGGCCCCCAGCCATCGCTTCCCTGCGCAGAAAAGCCGAAAGGCGGCCCCGGAAGCCGCCTCTCTCTATTGTCATCATACACCCGGTCCGCCCGGAGTCAAGCCCCCTGCGGGGATTAAATTCCAGATATGTTCTCCACAGAGCGAAGGGAACCCGCCTCCGGGCCGGCCAGATCGATGCCGCGCTTGGCTTCTTCTCCGCAAGCGGGTCCAATCCGATCACTCAGAACTCCGGCATCTGCGCGAGGATCTCCCACCCATGGCCCGAACGCTTCCGAGAAAAGAGCTTTTCGATCTTCCGGACGGGGTGATCTACCTTGACGGCAACTCGCTCGGGCCGCTGCCGAAGGGCGCCCTTGAGCGCGCCCGCACGGTCATCGGCGGGGAATGGGGGCAGCAGCTCATCCGGGCGTGGAACACGGCCGGCTGGATGGCCCTGCCGCAGCATGTGGGCGACCGGATCGCCCGGCTGATCGGCGCGGCGCAAGGCTCCGTCGCGACCGGCGACACGCTGTCGATCAAGGTCTACCAGGCGCTTGTGGCCGCCCTGAAATTGCGCCCCGGACGCAGCGTGATCCTCTCCGACTCCGGCAACTTCCCCTCCGACCTCTACATGGCCGAGGGACTGATCCGCACGATCGGCAAGGATTACGCGCTGCGCACGCCGGCGCCGGAAGACGTCCTCGACCGGATCGACGAGGATGTGGCGGCGGTGATGCTGACGCAGGTCGATTACCGCACCGGGCGGATGCACGACATGGACGCGGTCACGCGGGCCGCCCACGCCGCAGGCGCGGTGATGATCTGGGACCTCGCCCACAGCGCCGGCGCGGTGCCGATAGATATGGCCGGGTGCCGGGCCGAGTTCGCCGTCGGCTGCACCTACAAATATCTGAACGGCGGCCCCGGCGCCCCGGCCTTCATCCATGTCCGCCCGGATATCGTCGAGGCGGTCGAGCCGGCGCTGGCCGGGTGGCTCGGCCACGACGCGCCCTTCGCCATGGAGCCTTCCTACCGCCCGGCCATGTCCGCCGAACGGCTCAGGGTCGGCACGCCGCCCGTCGTGCAGCTGGCCATCCTCGACCGGGCGCTGGACCTCTGGGACGATGTGGACATGGCCGACATTCGCGCGGCCTCGATTGCGCTCTCGGAGCTGTTCATCGCCGAGGTCGAGGCCCGCTGCCCCGGCCTCGCGCTCGCCTCGCCGCGCAACCCGGCCGAACGGGGCTCGCAGGTCTCCTTCGCCTTCCAGCACGGCTATCCGGCCATGCAGGCGCTGATCGACCGGGGCGTGATCGGGGACTTCCGCGCGCCGGACATCATGCGCTTCGGCTTCACGCCCCTCTATATCGACGAGGCGGACGTGCTCGCAGCCGCCGAAACCCTCGAAACCGTGATCGCGCAGGAGCTCTGGCGCGACCCGAAATACCGGACCCGCGCGCGGGTGACATGAAATTCACGCCTGCCTTGGGAACGCCTCCCCGACAGCCGCGAGCCTTTCTCCCAACGCCGTAACGGAGTTCCTCACCAGCAATCCGGCCAACAGGACGAACCCGGCAACCAGACAGGCCAGGGGGCTGGTCGCAACCGCTGCAAAGACCAGCCTGGCATTCAGGCGCGTTATGTCGCCCCGAATCTCCGGGTCCAAAAGCTGCGTCAAAGCACTGAATTTGCCCGAGGGCTTCAACATTACGACCACAGTAGCCATGACCACGAGCCACGGGGTTGACCAGCGGTACATCCTGTCCGCCATGCCCTGCAAGGCGCGCTGCTCATGTTCAGGCACACGCGAGTCGCCGGCCCACGAGTCGGCCTCGCGACCGGCGCGCACGCGGAACCCGTGGGTCGCGTCCATCAGGCGCCATCGGAGCAACCCGTAGGCGACCACGGCCGCGAGCACCCAACCGAGCTTGATGAGCACGGCTTCAGTCATTCCTGCTGTCCTTCATCGTTGCGGTCACTCGCCCTACCCCCGCCACACTTCGCCGAGGAAACGCAGCCAGTTTTCGCCGGCGACCTTTTCGATGCGCGCACCGGTCCAGCCGGCGCGGTCCATGGCGGCGATGAGGTTCGGGTAGTCGCGCATGCCGTCGAGGCCCTTGGGGTTGGGCGGGCGGTTGGCCATCGGCGCGGAGAGCGCGCGGCCGCGGCCCTTGTCGGAGCGCAGATATTCGAAGAAGCCGACGCCGTGGCCCTGAGTGAAATCGGTGCCGATGCCGACATTCTCCTCGCCCGCCACGGAGATGGTGTGGTCGAGCAGCGCCACCACATCGTCCACCGTGGCCTCGCCCTGCTGGGCCATGAAGGGCGTGTAGGCGACCACGCCGGTGAAGCCGCCCCGGTCGGAGATGAGCTTCAGCATCTCGTCCGGCTTGTTGCGCGGGTGGTCGTAGAGCGCGTTGGGGGCGCAGTGCGTGTAGGCCACGGGCTGCTTCGAATGCAGGATGGCGTCGCGGCTGGTGCCGTCGCCGACATGGCTGAGATCGACCAGGATGCCGAGGCGGTTCATCTCGTCGATCACGTCGCGCCCGAAATCCGAGAGGCCGCTGTCCCGGCTTTCCCAGCAGCCGGAACCGACCAGGTTCTGCGTGTTGTAGGTGAGCTGGATCACGCGCACGCCGAGATCGTGGAAGAGCGGCAGGTAGTCCACCCGGTCCTCGATCGGATAGCTGTTCTGCCAGCCGAGGAAGATGGCGACCTTGCCCGCCTCCCGCGCCGCGCGGATGTCGGCGACCGAGCGCGCCTGGGCCAGGATGTCGTCATGCTCGCGGAACCACCCCTGCCAGGCGGCGATATTGTCCATCGTCTCGCGGAAATTGTGCCAGACCGCGCAGGTGCAATTGGCGGCGGTGAGGCCGCCGTCGCGCATCTCCTCGAAGACCTCGCGGCTCCAGTCGGAAACGATCAGGCCGTCCACGATGACGGGGTTGTCGAGCGGCATGGGACTACCCTCCCGGAAAGCAAATTCGTGTGTCGTCAGGCGAGCGCCGGCGGCGGCACCATGACCGCAGGCGTCCAGCGCAGGCGGCGGCGCGCGAAGCGCTGCTCTTCGGTCTCGTCGTCGTAATGCGCCGGGGCCGGGTCGGGAAACCCGTCCTGCGGCAGGTCGAGCGTGTTGACGATCAGGGTCGCCAGCAGGCCGCCGGGCTCCTCCACCAGCGCCGAGACATAGACGCCGCAGGCCCGGCAGATGAGGAAGTCGGTGATACGCAAGCCGAAGCGGTAGCGGTCCACCTTCGCCTCGTCCGCAATCGCGATCTCGAGCCGCCCTTCCGGGTCGCCCGTGGCGCGCACGCCGTGCTTGCGGCAGAAGCTGCACTGGCAGGCCCGGATCGGCCATTCGGCGACGGGCTTTGCCGTCAGGTAGGCCACGCGGATATTGCCGCAATGGCAGCCGCCCCTGTGAATCTCCGTCATGGCGTCCTCTTCTTCAGGCTTCGCCGCGCGTTTCCCTGCGGAGCATCGGCAGAACCCGGTCCGCAAGCAAGTCGATGCTGCGCAGCACGAGCCGCTGGTCCATGCCGAGCCACTGGATGCGCGTCACGATGCGGTTGCAGCCCGTGGCCTCTGCAAGCGAGAGCAGCTCGTCCGCGACCTCCTCCGGGGAGCCGATCACGACCCGCCCGGCAAGCAGCTCGTCGAGGTCCGGCTGGCCCTTCTCCGCCCCGCCAATGGTCTCGAACAGGCCCCACTGGCCGAACACCCGGTAGCTCGCTTCCAGGAACGGCCCCGCCTCGCGGATGGCCGTCTTCCGGTCCGGCGCGACGACGATGTTGCGCAGCATGGGGAAGCGGGCGGGCGGAGGCTTGCCGAGCGCATCGAGGGTTTCGAGGAAAGATTGCGCCTGGCGCCTGACCACGTCGCCGACAAGGTGCGAGGAGGCGACCCAGCTGTCGCCGAGGTTCGTGTCGGCCAACCGGCCCGCGCGTTCGACCGCGGCATCGACGCTGCCGCCGAACCACATGGGCGGCCGCGGCCGGCGCGCCGGCTTGAGCGCCAAGGTCAGCCCTTCGGCGGTGAAGTGGCGGCCGGCGAAGTTCACGGCCTCCTCGGTGAACAGCCGGCGGACCAGGTCCACGCCTTCGAGGTAGCGGCCGATCCGGCGGCCGAAATCGAGGCCCATCAGCTCGAACTCGTCCCGCTGCCAGCCGGGCGCGACGCCCAGCGTGAACCTGCCGCCGGAGACGGCATCGAGCAGCGCCGACTGCTCGGCGATCTGGAAGGGGTGGTAGAGCGGCAGGATGAGCATGCAGGTGGCGATCTGCATGCCCTCGGCTTCGGGCGCGAGGTGCAGCAGCGTCTCCAGCGGCGGGAACCAGGCGGTGTCGCCGTAGGACAGGTGGTTGCCGATGGCCACGCCGTCGAAGCCGCCCTGGCGGGCGAGGCGGAGCTGCTCGACATGCTCGGCCATCTTCCGGCCCATATGGGCGTCCGGGGGATGCTCGTTGCCGATGAAGAGGTGCAGGTCCATGGCGCGCCAGCTTGGCCCAAAGCGGAGGCGGGCGCCATGCCCCGAACGCCGCAGAGGCGCCCCGCGCCGTCACTGCGCTTCGGAGGGGTCCGGAACGAAATCGGGCGCCTTGCGGCGCCCCTTGCGTGTATAGGCCTTGCGGTTCCGGACCCGTTGCGGGCGCAGCGCGCGCACGGCGCGGGCCATCGGGTTGCGCCGTTTCGGCGGCGGCCTCCGCTTGCGCATGGCTCCCGGTCCTGCAATGCAAGAAATGGTGGGCGCGGCTGGGTTTGAACCAGCGACCCCTGCCGTGTGAAGACAGTGCTCTCCCGCTGAGCTACGCGCCCGGAAAGACGGGTCGTCTAAGCGCGCCTCCCGCCGCTGTCAAGCGCCGGCCCAGGGATCGTCGAGGTCGAGCAGCGCGTTGTCGGCGCCGAGGCCGGGCGCGGGCGCGCGCACCGCCGGGCGGCGGCCGTCGAAGGAAATCGGCAGCGCCAGCGCCTGCATGCCCTCGCGGTCCGGCACGTCCACGACCATGCCGAGCGCCCGGATCTGCGGCTCCTCGAGCGCGTCCGCCAGATTGTTGATCGGCGAAGCCGGCACGCCGGCCGCCTCGAAGACCTCCATCCACTCCCGCACGCGGCCTTCCGCCAGCACGGCCTGGAGGTCGCGCACGATCTCGCCGTGCCGCTCCATGCGCGCGGCATTGCCCTCGAAGGCCGGGCTCTCGGCCCAGTCGCTGCGGCCGAGCGCCAGCCCGAGCCGCTTGAAGAGGCGGTCCGTGGCCGCGGTAATCAGGATGCGCCCGTCGGCCGCGTCGAACGCTTCGAACACGACCACGCGGGGGCTGCCGGTCGGGTGGCGCACGGGCCGCTTGCCCGTCGCCTTGTGGGAGACGAACTGGGTGGTCAGCAGGAACATGGCGGTTTCGAGCAGCGAGGTGTTGACGACGACGCCTTTCCCCGTCTTCTCCCGCTGGCGCAGGCCGGCCAGCGCGCCGAGCGCCGTCCAGAGGCCGGTGCTCATGTCGCAGACCGCCGCCCCCATCCGCATCGGCAGCCCGTCCGGGTCGCCGGTATTGTCCATCAGCCCCGAGAAGGCCTGGAACAGGACCTCGAAACCGGGGTCGAGCCGCTTCGGCCCCTTGTGGCCGAAGGCGCCCATGTCGCAATAGACGAGGCGCGGGTTCTCGCGGAGCAGCGTGTCGGGGCCGAGGCCGAGCTTCGCCGTGACGCCGGGGCGGAGGTTCTGGACGAACACGTCCGCGCCGCGCACCAGTTTCATCAGGCCCGCGCGGCCCTCCTCCGTCGTCAGGTCGAGCGACACGGACCGCTTGGAGCGGTTGACGCCGTGGAAGGTGGGCGCGGCGCCGAACCAGACCGGCGGCGTCCAGCGGCGCGACTCGTCGCCTTCCGGGCGCTCGACCTTGATGACGTCGGCCCCGAGCTCCGCGAGCACCTGCCCGACGACCGGGCCGGCGATGATCTGCGCGAGTTCGACGACGCGCACGCCTGAGAGCGGCATCCGCCATCCCCCCTTCGTTCCGAGGCCGGCCGGCGCACGCGCCGCTTGATGCAGGGCCGCCGGCCGCCTAACTCTAGCGCGACAGAGGATGGCACATCCGGGGAGGGCGCGCATGTTGGGCAAATGGGCACTGGCGGCCGCGGTCGTGTGCATGGCGGGAACGGCGGCGGCGCTCGGCAGCGGCGGCAGCAGCGGAGACGAGGGCAAGTCCGGCCCGCTCGCCGCCATCGAGAAGAAGATCGAGGCCGGCGAGTACGAGGCAGCGCTCGCCGACCTCGAGGTCCATATCGAGAAGAACCGCACCAGCGCGGACGCCTTCAACTGGCTCGGCTACGCCAACCGCAAGCTCGGCCGCTACGAAAAGGCGCAGAAGGCCTACGCCCGCGCGCTCTTCCTCGACCCCGACCACAAGGGCGCGCACGAATATGCGGGCGAGCTCCGCCTGCAGCTCGGAGACCTTGCGGGCGCGGAGCGGCACCTTGCGGAGCTGGACCGCATCTGCCTGCTCGGCTGCGAGGAATATGACGAGCTGAAGGCGGAAATCGCCGCCTGGAAAAAGGCGAACGCCAAATGATGCTGCCGGGCATGAGCCCCGGGCGCATCGGGGCCATGCTGGGCCGCTACTACTACCTGTTCCGGGGCTCGGTGCCGCGCATGATCGAGCTCGCCTACTGGCCCATCGTGCAGGTCGCGCTCTGGGGCTTCATCACCAAGTTCTTCCTGGAGCACAGCAGCTGGCTGGTGAACGCCGCCGGCGCGCTGCTGGCGGGCGTGCTGCTCTGGGACGTGCTGTTTCGCGGCCAGCTCGGGCTCAGCATCTCCTTCCTGGAGGAGATGTGGGCGCGCAATCTGGGCCAGCTGTTCGCGAGCCCGCTCCGGCCGGGCGAGCTCATGGCCGCGATGATGCTGGGCAGCCTGCTGCGCACCTCGCTCGGCCTCGCGCCGGCGACCCTCGTCGCCTGGCTGCTGCACGAATATTCGATCTATTCGCTGGGCCTGCCGCTGATCGCCTTCTTCGCCAACCTGATGGTGTTCGGCTGGGCCATCGGGCTCGCCGTCTGCGCGCTGCTCATCCGCTACGGGCTCGCGGCCGAGAGCTTCGCCTGGGCGTCGATCTTCATCCTGGCGCCCCTGAGCGCCGTCTATTACCCGGTCGACGTGCTGCCGGAGGCGGCGCAGGCGATTGCGGCGGTGCTGCCCTCCGCGCATGTTTTCGAGGGCATGCGCGCGGTGATGATCGAGGGCGTCTTCCGCACCGACCTGTTCCTCTGGGCCGCCGGGCTGAACGTCCTCTATATCGCCGGCGGCGCGGCGCTCTTCCGCTACGCCTTCGAGATCGCGCGCCGGCGCGGCCTCATCCTGCAATCGGGCGAGTGAGAAGGCGATTGCCGGGGCGCGCGCAGGTCAGTCGTCGGCGCCGGCTTCGGCGGGTCCCCGGCCCCGCGCGTTTCGGCCCGAGATGTAGTCGCGGACGATGGTGAGCTGGCCCTTGACCTCGGCAAGGCCCGTCTCGACGGCGCGCAGGCGTTCGTCGATGCTGTCCATGCGCCTGTCGATGCTGTCCATGCGTTTGTCGACGCCATCCAGACGCTTGTTGACGCCCTTCAGCCCGTTGAGGATCAGGCCGGCCAGCGCGACGCCGACGGCGAGTATGGCGATCAGTTCGGGGCTCATGTCCGGAACCTAGCAAATCCCGGCGTCGGGGTCACGCGGTTCCCGGGCGCAACGGGATTGCCGGGCGGCCCCCCTTGGTGTAGCCAAGCCCTGCCATGAACCATGACAGCTATACCGACGCCTATCTGAAGGGCGTGCTGGAGAGCGTGCGCGCCATCGCGATGGTGGGCGCCAGCCCCTACTGGAACCGGCCCAGCTATTTCGTCATGAAATACCTCCAGGCGAAGGGCTTCCGCGTCCGCCCCGTCAACCCGGTCGCGGCCGGCGAGACGATCCTGGGCGAGACCTGCTTCGCCGACCTCGGCGACCTGCCGGAGCCGGTCGACATGGTCGATATCTTCCGCAATTCCGAGGCCGCCGGCCCGCTTGCCGACCAGGCGGTCGAGATCGGCGCGAGGACCGTCTGGATGCAGCTGACCGTGCGCAACGACGCCGCCGCCGGGCGCGCCGAGGCGGCGGGGCTCAACGTGGTGATGAACCGCTGCCCCAAGATCGAATATGCGCGCCTCTTCGGCGAGCTTTCCTGGAACGGCTTCAACTCGCGGCGCATCTCCTCGAAGCGCCGCCGGATCAACTGACATGAGCGACAACGAAGCGCCCTTCGGCTTCGAGACCCTGGCCATCCACGCCGGCGCCGGCCCCGACCCCGCGACGGGCGCGCGCTCGACGCCGATCTACCAGACGACCTCCTACGTCTTCGACGACGTGGACCACGCCGCCTCGCTGTTCAACCTCCAGACCTACGGCTTCATCTACTCCCGCCTGACCAACCCGACCGTCTCCGTGCTGGAGGAGCGGGTGGCGGCGCTCGAAGCCGGCAAGGGCGGCACGGCGACGGCGTCCGGCCATGCCGCGCAGATGCTGGCGCTCTTCCCGCTCATGCAGCCGGGCTCGCACCTGCTGGCGTCGAACAAGCTCTATGGCGGCTCCGTCACCCAGTTCACGCGCACCTTCGCCAAGTTCGGCTGGCAGGCCTCGCTGATCGATTTCGACGACCTCGACGGGGTGCGCGCGGCGATCCGGCCCGAGACGCGCGTCCTGTTCTGCGAGTCGCTCGCCAATCCGGGCGGGATCGTCAGCGACATGGAGGCGCTTGCGGACATCGCGCATGAGGCGGGCATCCCGCTGATGGTGGACAACACCATGGCCACGCCCTTCCTCTGCCGCCCGTTCGAGTGGGGCGCGGACCTCATCGTCCATTCCATGACCAAGTTCCTCTCCGGCCACGGCAACGCCATGGGCGGCATGGTGGTGGACAGCGGCGGCTTCGACTGGGGGCAGAACGACAAGTTCCCCTCCATGACGGAGCCGGAGGGCGCCTATCACGGCCTGCGCTTCTGGGAGACCTTCGGCGACCTCGGCTACACCGTGCACTGCCACGCCGTCGGCCTGCGCGACCTCGGCGCAACCATGGCCCCGCTCAACGCCTTCCTCGCCATCACCGGCATCGAGACCCTGCCGCTGCGCATGGCCCGGCACAGCGAGAACGGGCTGGAAGTGGCGCGCTACCTCTCCGGCCATCCCGCGGTCGCCTGGGTCTCCTATGCGGGGCTGGACGACAACCCCTACAAGCCGCTCGCCGACAAGTATCTGAAGGGCTCGGGCGGCTCCGTGTTCACCTTCGGCCTCAAGGGCGGCTACGAGGCGGGCGTGAAGCTGGTGGAGGGCGTCGAGCTGCTGAGCCACCTCGCCAATATCGGCGACACGCGCTCGCTCATCATCCACCCCCGCTCCACCACCCACCGCCAGCTTTCCGAGGAGCAGGCGGCGGCGGCCGGCGCGGGCGACGAGGTGGTGCGCCTCTCCGTCGGCCTGGAGACCGCCGCCGACATCATCGCCGACCTGGAGCAGGCGCTCGGCTGAGGCGGGGGCCGGGGCGGACGGGCACTCCTCTGCGCGTCGCTTCCGCCCGGCGGGCGACTGCCCCTTTTTCTCCCCTCCCGCTCGGCGGGAGGGGAGTTTTCCGGCCGCAGTCCGTTCGGGTTTCGATCAATGACCGCAGGTCTCCATGCCCTCATATCGTCATGCCCGGACTCGTTCCGGGCATCTCCTCCGGGGCCATTGCGGCGGCGGAAATGGATGGCCGGAACAAGTCCGGCCATGACGAAAGGGGGCATCCGGGGCGGGGACAGGCGCGCGCCGGGCGGCGGCAGGGGACCCCCCCGCAATGTGTCATGAATTGTCATGTTCCGTCATGCGCGCCGCCGGAAATGTCATGCGATGTCATGGTCCGCCGCGCCTCCGGCCCCGTTGCTGCCCGTCCGTATCCCCCATGCCGCTCCTCCTTCGCGTTCCGTTCCGCTCCGTTCCCGCCGCCGGCCCCACCGGAGCGGGACCCTTTGCCGCGCGTATCGCGTGGCCGCCTGCGCGCGGGCGCGGGCGGGTGTCGGCGCCGGCGCGGTTCGCGCGCCTGATTGCCCGCGCGCGAGCCAGGCGCAGGGCGCACGTCTCCCGTCCGTTCCGTTGGGTTCTTTTTCGCGCCGGCGCGAAACGAAGCGGCCCCGCGGAAGCCGCCTCCTTCTACTTACATAGTAGCACAGTTTGCTGAGGCGCAAGCCCCTGAATCGGAATTATTTCTGAAATTTGTGAACAAATTTCCACTTCTTGACTTTTTCTCGGAGCCGAGCCGCCAAAGGCCGGGGCTGTATCGGCTTTATCGATGGCGGCCTTGCAGGTGGTTTTCGTTTGCGGTTTGAGCGAAAACGGCTGCGGGGGTAGGAATTGGGAGATTCCTCGGAGAGGCGCATGAGACAGTCCCGGCATGGAGACGCCCGCGACCGGACCCGCGAGGGCGTATTGTCCGGTCTCGAAGCTGAAGTCCGGCGCATTTATGCGGCTGGTGTAAAGATTCTGGAGGCGCTTTCCGAGCCTTCCGAGGCGGACACGCAGGACCATCTTGTCGCGCCAATTCTGGAAGCGCTCGGCTATCCCCGGTCGCATACGCGCCGGGAGGTTGCAGACAGGGGCAATGCCCCCGACCGCATCGTTTGGGCCGTCCCTCTCGCCGAGGCCGAAGCGCGCGGCCTGCCGGCCCGGTTCGTTGTCGAGGAAAAACCGCTCGGCGCCGATTTCGAACGTCCCCGCGCCAGTCGCGCCGATACGCCGTCCCGGCAGATTCAACGCTATCTGGAGCAACACCGCCTCGCCGACGACTCGACGGTCGGAATCCTGACCGACGGCCGGGTCTGGCGTCTCTACGAGCGTCGCACCGATTCGCAGAACGGGACCGTTTCAGCGCGGCAAACCGCCGAATATACAATCGGCGACAGTTTTATCGACGCTGACAATGTGCTGGAGTTCGTGCAGCGCCTTGCGGCAGCCTCTTTCGTTCCGCACGACAGTCGTCCCGCGCGTTTCCCTCTTGCGCGGGCATTCCTCAAGGAGGTCGTCTCCGCCAGAGACGCCGGGCAACCGCGCCTCGCTGTTAACGCCCTTGCCGGCGGAAAAGCGGACTTTGTCGATGCCTCCCTTCCCGTCGCTGGGTTGATAGCGGACGCCCGCAGGCATGACTGGGAGCCCGGTTTTGTTTGCGCCCTCGGACCGGAATACACGCCGCCCAAAACAGCATCGGAGCTTCCGCTTCCGCAGGTCGGGCCGCGCCTTCGTCTGGCTGCAATTGCGTTCAGGGACCGGGACGACACCGGCGCGCAACGTCTGCGCAAGGGGGATGTCGCGCTGGGCGCGCGCGGCTTCGGTAGGGCCGGCGGGCCGCTGCTTCTGACCGTATGGTCGGGACCGGGAATGCGTTTTGCGCTTCATGCCGAAGGCCGTACTTCGATGACGCCGGAATTCGACCCCGATATGCCTCCGGCCAGCGTATTGGCGACCATCGACAAGGTTGTAGGACTCCTGCGCGGGTCGGCCAGCCGGCGGACATTGTCGGCGCTGCAGGCGGCTTTCGATATTCGGCCGCTCCAACGCGACTTCTACGCCCGGATCGAGTTGTGGCTTGGCGGCAGAATGAAGCGGAAGGCCGGCGGCGCGCACGACATGGCCATGGTGCGCCATTTGATCCGGGTGTTGTTCGCATGGATTTTGAAGGAACACAGCTTCGTTCCGAGGCCGCTCTTCGACAGCGACTATATCCGCAAGGCGCTCGGAACGGCGCCGAAGCACGACGCCGGCTATCACAATATGGTGTTGTCGGTCCTGTTTCACGACGCGCTGAACCGGCCGGAGAATGAGCGCAGCCCGCACCCGTCGGCCGGAATCGACGCCCTGCTTCGGGAGACGCCGTTCCTGAACGGCTCGATCTTCGCGCCGCATCCGGGCGACAGGGAAATCGACCTGCCGGACAAAGCCTATTGGAACGCCGACCGGGACAACCCCGGCCTTTTCGACATTCTGGAGGCGTTCGAGTGGACCCTCGACGAACATTCGGCCCGCACGGACGACCTGGCTCTCGATCCCGAATTGCTTGGCGCACTGTTCGAGCGTCTGGTGAGTCTGGTCGATCACTCCCGGCCGCCGCCCCGCAGAAAGCCCAAAGGCACCTACTACACGCCCCGCGACGTGGTGGCGGCGATGGTGTCGGACGCCCTGGTCGCCCGGTTGCTGCGGGACGATGGATTGCCGGTATCGGAACCCGAATTGCGGCAGCTTTTCTCTGAAACCGACGATGCGGTTCCCGATTGGCCGGCCGATATGCGCGAGGAGATTCGCGGCAGGCTTCGCAGGCTTACGGTTTTCGACCCTGCGGTGGGATCCGGCGTGTTCCTGCTGGGGATAATCGACACGCTGATGACGGCTTTCGCCAAGCTCGAGGCCGGTACGGACAGCCGACAGACGAAAGGACAGACCGTCCGGGCGATTATCCGCGACCAGTTGCACGGCGGCGACATCCAGCCGCTCGCGGCCCAGATTGCGCGGTTGCGCCTCTTTCTGGCGATCGAGGCGGCGGAGGGCGCGGGCGTGGAGCCCCTGCCCAATCTGGAGGCCCGCATCGTCAACGCCGACGCGCTGGGCACGGTGCCCGATCCCGCATGGCGGCCGGGAACCGCAGGCACATTGCTGGACACGGACCCCGAATTTCCGCGCCTGCTCGCCGCCATCATGTTGAACCGGCGGCGCTGGTTCGACGCCCACGATGAAGTCCAGAAGGAACGCCTGTTGACCGAGGACGGCAGGTTGCGAGCCGCTTTCGCGGAATATCTCGTCAGCCTCCCGGTATCGGACGAATACCGTTCTTTCGCCGCATGGTCTCCGCTGGACCGCGATGATACCGTTGCAACAACCGATCCGCGGCTGATTTTCGGCCGCGATACGTCCGACGGTTTCGACATTGTGATCGGCAATCCGCCCTATGGCGATCTGATCGGGAAGCAACGCAAACAGGCCGAAGCGCGCGGCTATCGGACGAGCGGTTCCGGGCGGACCGAGGCGCTGTTCGTCGAACTCACCATGGTTCTGGCGAAACCCGACCGCGGCGTGGTGGAACTGGTGCTGCCGCTCGGCGTGTCCTTCCGAAAAGACCATGCAAAGCTGCGCAAGGCGGTCGCCGGATTGTCTGCGCAGATCGATCTGCGCCATTACGACATGACGCCGGGGCGCATCTTCAACACGGAGCCGACCGCCAAGAGTTGGCCGAACAAACAGCGCGCCACCCTGTTCACCGCCCGTCGCGGGACCGGCGGCCATGTGCGCACGACGGGCCTGCGCCGCTGGTTCGAGATGCCCGGAAGGCATGAGCGCGCGGCTTGCCTAGCCAACCGGAGCCTGCTGCCCTTCCGGCCGCTTGCCAACGGCTCCCTCGACGGCCGGATTGCAGGCCAATGGCTCCGCATCCCTACACCTGAGGCGCAAGCGCTGGCTGCGGCCCTGGTCGGCCAGCGCGTTTCGGTCGGGGGCCTAGCGTCAGTCAATGGTGATCGGAAGATGTCTATCGGCTTGCCACAATCTGCTTACCAATATGTGACCGCGCTGCCGGCCGGCATTGTAACGCCGCGGATCGAAAGCCTGCTGCATTTTCGCAACGAAGAAGACCGCCGGCTCGCATTGGCGGCGCTGAATGGCCATGTCTTTTACGCATGGTGGCTGATGGTCGATGACGGATTTCATGTGAACCCCGACATTGCGGAGGCTATGGGCGTCCCTGACTCATGGCGCCGGGACGGGCCGGAACGGCGAGAGGCACTGGCCCTTGCAGAACGGCTGATCGAAGCGATCCCGGCTTGCATCACCGGAAAGCTCAACGCGAAGACGCAATGGCGTAATGTAGATTTCTTCTCTGGCGTACCGGAACTGGTGGAGGAACTCGACCGCTTGCAAATCGCATCGCTCGACCTGCCATGGGAGCCCCTGATCGGCCACCTTCGCACGATGCGGTCGAGCAGCAGTTGGCGCTTGCACTAACTTGCAGGGTTTCGAGGCCGGGGCCGCACGCATGACCGATGACAAGTGGTTCAAGTATCTGGAAGACGCGCACAAGGCCGTTCAGAAATACGGAGAAGTCGAATTCCAGGGTCTGGTTCGCCGCACGATCTACCGTTTGCAGCGATTCCCCGCTTCCGGAATCTATGGAGACGGCCTCGGCTACAGGACCCTTTGGGATGAATGGTGTCACGAGGTTCAGGAAGGCCCGCTTGATCTCCTGGAGGCGGCTTGGGACCCTACGCTCTCGCCAATACTAAAGGGGGTCATAGATCGGGTTCCCCAGCATGCGCGGGTGCTGCTTGCGGAATATGCGCGGTGGGAACTCAGTCTGGAGTCCGGGCAGGACCCGATGAACTTTCCGGATGCGGAAAGCCTGATGGATCTGCTCCGACACCGCGTCTCGGCAGTGGCCGTCAATCGCAGCCTGTCTCACTTGCAGGTCTAACAGCCGGCCCGCAACCGCTCCATGGCGGACGGCGCGGCGTCAGCCTGCGGGTTTGCGCTTGCGATGCGGGAAGGAGCGTGTGAGGGTCATCGCCAGCCGACCAAGCAAGAGGCCGCCGGTGGAATCGCTCGAACCGTGGCTGACGCCCGCCATCCTGATCGCGGGCTTTGCGTTCCTCTGGAGCCAGCTCGACCGTGTGCGCCGCGACGTCGGCGAGTTGCGCGAACGCATGGCCCGTCTGGAAGGGCTGTTCGAGGGCTTCACCAAGCGGGAGACGGGCTGACCGCGCCTGCGGGTCCCGCGGTCGGTGGACAGCCAATAGCGCCCCGGCCGCTGTTCCGCCTCCCGCTATGGCGGCCAGGGCCGGGATTTGGTATGGGCTGGGGGCTGGACTCGGGAGCCCTTGCCTCATGGCCGATTTCTTCCGGACGCCGCTGGCCGACGCCGATCCCGACCTCTCTGCCGCCATCGGCGGGGAGCTGGACCGGCAGCGCGACCAGATCGAGCTGATCGCCTCGGAGAACATCGTCTCGCGCGCCGTGCTGGAGGCGCAGGGCTCGGTGCTGACCAACAAATATGCCGAGGGCTATCCGGGGCGGCGCTACTATGGCGGCTGCGAATGGGTGGACCGGGCGGAGAGGCTCGCCATCGACCGGGCGAAGCGCCTGTTCGGCGCGGCGCATGTCAATGTCCAGCCGCATTCCGGCGCGCAGGCCAACCAGGCGGCCTTCATGGCGCTCTGCAAGCCGGGCGACACGGTGCTCGGCATGTCGCTCGCCGCCGGCGGCCACCTGACCCACGGCGCGGCGCCCAACCTCTCCGGCAAGTGGTTCGACGCCGCGCAATACGGCGTGCGCCGCCAGGACAGCCGGATCGATTTCGACGAGGTCGCGCGGCTGGCCGACGAGCGCCGGCCCGCGCTCATCATCGCCGGCGGCTCGGCCTATCCGCGCGAGATCGACTTCCGGCCCTTCCGCGAGATCGCCGATTCGTGCGGCGCGAAGTTCATGGTGGACATGGCGCATTTCGCCGGGCTGGTGGCAGCCGGCGTGCATCCGAGCCCGCTGCCCTGGGCCGACATCGTCACCACCACCACCCACAAGACGCTGCGGGGCCCGCGCGGCGGCATGGTCCTCACCAATGACGAGACGCTCGGCCGGCGCATCGACTCGGCGGTGTTTCCCGGCCTGCAGGGCGGCCCGCTGATGCATGTCATCGCCGCCAAGGCGGTCGCCTTCGGCGAGGCGCTGCAGCCCGGGTTCCGCGACTATGCCGAGGCCGTGGTCGCCAATGCCCGCGCGCTTGCCCAGACACTGCGGGAAGGCGGGCTGGAGATCGTCTCCGGCGGCACCGACACGCACCTGCTGCTGGTCGATCTGCGCCCGCTCGGCCTCACCGGCGATGTGGCCGAGAAGGCGCTGGAGCGCGCGCGCATCACCTGCAACAAGAACGGCATCCCCTTCGACCCGGAGAAGCCGACCGTCACCTCGGGCCTGCGCCTCGGCTCGCCGGCGGCGACCACGCGCGGCTTCGACGAGGAGGCGTTCCGGGAGGTGGGGCGGCTGATCGTGGAGGTGCTGACGGGCGGCGAGGCGGCGGAGGCGCGCGCGGCCGAGCGGGTCGAGGCGCTGCTCCGGCGCTTCCCGATCTACGGGGCGGCCTGCGGGAGCTAGCGCGATGCGGTGTCCCTTCTGCGCCCATGAAGACACGCAGGTGAAGGACAGCCGTCCGACCGAGGACAATGCCGTCATCCGCCGCCGGCGCTCCTGCCCGGCCTGCAATGCGCGCTTCACCACCTTCGAGCGGGTGCAGCTGCGCGACCTCACCATCCTCAAGTCCAGCGGCAGGCGCGAGGCGTTCGACCGCGAGAAGCTGAAGCGCTCGGTCGCGGTCGCGCTGCGCAAGCGGCCCGTGGACGGCGACCGGCTGGAGCGCATGATCTCCAGCCTCGTGCGCCAGCTGGAGGCCTCCGGACAGACCGAGTTCCCTTCCGACCGGCTGGGCGAGATGGTGATGGAGATGCTCTCCGACCTCGACCAGGTCGCCTATGTGCGCTTCGCCTCGGTTTACCGGGACTTCCGGGAGGCGAAGGATTTCGAGGAGTTTGTCGGGCAGCTCGGCGACCGGGATGACTGACGCCCCGCCCGCGGACGCGGCGCATATGGCGGCGGCGCTGGCGCTCGGCCGGCGCGGCCTCGGCCGGGTCTGGCCCAATCCCGCGGTCGGCTGCGTGCTGGCGCACGGGACCCGGGTCGTCGGGCGCGGCTGGACGCAGCCGGGCGGGCGGCCCCATGCGGAAACCGAGGCGCTGGCGCGCGCCGGCGGGGCCGCAAGGGGGGCGGCCTGCTACGTAACGCTGGAGCCGTGCAGCCACCGGGGACAGACGCCGCCCTGCACGGAGGCGCTGATCCGGGCCGGCGTCGCGCGCGTCGTCGCCGCGACGGGAGATCCGGACCCGCGCGTTTCGGGCGAGGGGTTCCGGCGGCTGGAGGCGGCGGGCATCGCCGTCGAGCGCGGGCTGGGCGAAGCGGAGGCGCGGTTCGACAATGCCGGCTTCCTGGCGCGGGTCGGGACGGGCCGGCCGCTGGTCGCGCTCAAGACGGCGACGACGCTGGACGGGCGGATCGCGGCCCCGGGCGGCGAGAGCCGCTGGATCACCGGCCCGGCCGCGCGCGCCGCCGGGCACAGGCTGCGGGCCCGCCATGACGCCATCATGGTGGGCGGGCGCACCGCGCTCATGGACAATCCGCGCCTCGACTGCCGGCTGGACGGGCTCCGGGACCGCTCGCCGCTGCGCATCGTGGCGGACGGGCGCCTCACCCTGCCCCCGACGCACCGCCTCGCCGCCGACGGCCGGCCCTGCTGGGCGCTCTGCCTCGAGGACGCGGACGCCGACCGGGCGAAGGCGCTGGAAGATGCCGGGGTGCGCCTCATCCGCCTGCCTGCCGGCGAGGACGGGCGGATGGACCTGGCGGCCGGCCTCCGGCGGCTCGGCGAGGCCGGTCTCACCCGGCTGCTGGTGGAGGGGGGCGGCGTGCTGGCGGCGGCGCTGCTGAAGGCGGACCTGGTGGACCGCATACACTGGTTCCGCGCGCCCGCGGTCATGGGCGGCGACGGCGCGCCGGCCATAGGGGCGCTCGGCGCGGACGGCCCCGGCGAAGCGCCGCGCTTCCGCCTTCACGCGCGGCAGAGGGCCGGCGACGACATCTGGGAGGTCTGGCGGCGATGTTCACCGGAATAGTCACCGATATCGGGCGCGTGGCGGCCGTCGAACGCCGCGGCGACACCCGGTTCGAGATCGCGACGGCCTGGGACACCTCGGACATCGCGCTCGGCGCCTCGATCTCCTGTTCCGGGGCCTGCCTGACGGCGGTCGCGGTCCGGCCGGGCGCGTTCGCCGTCGAGGCCTCGGCCGAAACGCTCGCCTGCACCACGCTCGGCGGCTGGCGCGAGGGGACCCCGGTCAATCTCGAACGCGCGCTCCGCGTCGGCGACGAGCTCGGCGGGCATATCGTCTCCGGCCATGTGGACGGCGTGGCGGCGACGGTGTCGCGCCGCCCGGAGGGGGACAGCGTGCGCTTCACCTTCGAGGCCCCGGAAGCGCTCGCGAGCTTCGTCGCCTCCAAGGGCTCGGTCACGCTCGAGGGCGTGTCGCTGACCGTCAACGAGGTCGAAGGCGCGCGCTTCGGCGTCAACATCATCCCGCACACCCTTTCGCACACCACGCTGGGCGCCCTGCAGCCGGGAGATGCGGTCAACATGGAAATCGACATGCTGGCGCGCTACCTTGCCCGTCAATTGGAGGGTTTGGGCCGTGGCAAGTAATCTCGACGGGCTCATGCGGGCGCCCGCGCCGCGCACGACCGACGATCTGGGCTATCTCTCGTCGATCGAGGAGATCATCGAGGAGGCCCGCAACGGGCGCATGTTCATCCTCGTGGACGACGAGGACCGCGAGAACGAGGGCGACCTCGTGATCCCGGCGCAGATGGCGACGCCGGACGCGATCAACTTCATGGCGAAATACGGGCGCGGGCTCATCTGCCTGGCGCTGACCCCGGCGCGCGTGAAGGAGCTGCGCCTGCCGCTGATGCCGCGCGAGAACGAGCAGCGCCAGTCCACGGCCTTCACCGTGTCCATCGAGGCGAAGGAAGGCGTGACCACCGGCATTTCCGCCCCCGACCGCGCCCGCACCATCGCGGTCGCCATCGACCCGGACCGGGACGGCGGCGACCTGTCCACGCCGGGCCATGTCTTCCCGCTGGAGGCGCGAGAGGGCGGCGTGCTGGTGCGCGCCGGCCACACCGAGGCGGCCGTCGACATTGCGCGCCTCGCCGGGCTCAACCCGGCCGGGGTGATCTGCGAGATCATGAACGATGACGGCAACATGGCGCGGCTGCCGGACCTCATTCCCTTCGCGCAATTCCACAATCTCAAGATCGGCGCCATCGAGGACCTGATCGCCTGGCGGCGGCGGCAGGACGTCCTGGTCGAGCAGGTCGTCCAGTCGGAGTTCGAAAGCCGCTATGGCGGGCATTTCAGGCTCATCATCTACCGCAACAAGATCGACGGGGTGGAACACCAGGTGCTGGTGAAGGGCGAGCTTTCGGGCGACGAGCCGGTGCTCGTCCGCGCGCATGCCTTCAACATCCTCGAAGACGTGCTCGGCGACCAGCACCGGGGGCGCGGGGGCGAGCTGCAGCGCTCCATGATGGCCATCGGCCAGGAAGGCCGGGGCGTGGTGATGCTGCTTCGCGAACGCCATTCGGCGCTGCTTTCGGCGCGCATCAAGGCGGAGATCGACAGCCGCGAGACGCGGGGCCGGCCGCCGCTGCGCGACTACGGCGTCGGCGCGCAGATCCTGCGCGACCTCGGCGTCGTCAACATGATTCTCTTGTCCGACAGCGACCGGCATGTCGTCGGCCTCGACGGCTACGACCTGCACATTGCCGGCCGGCGCCCGATCCCCAAGGAGGAGAAGCTGTGGCCCACATCATGATGGTCGTCGCGCCCTACTACCAGGACATCTGCGACGAGATGATCGCCGGGGCCGGGGCCGTCATCGAGGAAGCCGGCCACAGCTGGGACCGCTACGATGTCGCCGGCGCGTTCGAGCTCCCGGTCGCGATCTCGATTGCGCTCGATTCGCCGAAGCGCTTCGACGGCTTCATCGCCATCGGCTGTGTTATCCGGGGCGAGACGACCCATTACGACCATCTCTGCGCCGAGGTGAGCCGGGCGCTCCAGACCCTCGCCGTCGAGCGCAAGCTGGCGCTCGGCTTCGGCCTGCTCACCTGCGAGAACGGCGACCAGGCGCGCGTCCGCGCCAGCGTCTCCGGCAAGAACAAGGGCGCCGAGGCGGCCCATGCCTGCCTCAAGACCATCGTGCTGAAGCAGTCGCTCGGGCGGGCGGATTGACGCCCGGCGACCGCGAGTCCGAAGGCCGGGAGGCCGGGGACGCCGACCAAGCGCCTCCGAGCCGGCGGCGCCTCGCGCGCCTCGCCGCCCTCCAGGCGCTTTACCAGGCGGAAATGAACCGCGAGACCGCGGAAGCGGTGTCGGACCAGTTCCGGCGCTACCGGCTGGGGCGGGAGCTGGAAGGAATCCGGCTCGACGCGGACCGCCGGTTCTTCGACCGCCTGCTGCGGGCGGTGGCGGACCACCGGCGCGACATCGACGGCGCGGTGTCGGCGGCGCTCGACAGGTCCAGCGGCCTCGGCGGGCTGGAGCCCGTTCTCCGGGCGGCGCTCAGGCTCGGCGCCGCCGAGCTGCTCTACGAGCCGGACGTGCCGCCGCGCGTGGCGATCCGCGAATATACCGACCTTGTGGGCGATTTCTTCGACGAGCCGCAGGCGCGGTTCGCGACCGCCGTGTTCGACCGTATCGCCCACAGCGCGCGGCCCGGCGAGCTCGACGGCCCGGCGGCATGAGACGGTCCGGCGAGTTCGAGCTGATCCGCCGGTTCCTCGCGCCGCTTGCAACCGCCGCCGGAGCGGGCCGCCTCGAGGACGACGCCGCCTTGCTCGACACGCCCGGTGACGGGCGGCTGGTCGTCACCACCGACACGATGGTCGAAGGGGTCCATTTTCCCGGCGACGGCCCGCCCGGCCTGATCGCAAGGCGGTTGCTGCGCTGCAACCTCTCCGATCTGGCGGCCATGGGCGCGCGGCCGGATGGCTACCTGCTGAACCTGGCGCTCCCCGGCCGCATTGACGACCCTTGGCTGGAAGCATTCGCAACCGGCCTCGCCGAAGACCAGGAGGAATTCGCCGTCTCGTTGCTCGGCGGCGACACGGTGGCGACGCCGGGCGCGCTCACGCTGACGGTCACCGCCTTCGGCTCGGCATCGGCCCCCGTGCGGCGCTCCGGCGCGAGGCCGGGCGACCGCGTCTTCGTCACGGGTCCCATCGGCGACGGCTGTTTCGGGCTGAAGGCCGTCCGGGGCGAAATCGACGCGCCGCGGCTCGCGGAACGCTACTGGCTGCCGTCGCCCCGGTTCGGCGCGGCCGAGGGCGCGACGGCCGCCGCCGACATTTCCGACGGTCTCGTGGCCGATCTCGGCCATATCTGCCGCGCGTCCGGCGTCGCCGCCGTCATCGACCTGGAAGCGGCGCCGCTGTCGCCGGAAGTGGCTGCGCTCGGGCCCGAAGCGCGGCTGGAGGCCTTGACCGGCGGCGACGATTACGAGCTTGTGCTGACCGCGCGCGAGAGCCCGGCCATTCCCGTCGGGCGGATCGTTTCCGGCGAGGGCGTGACAGTCGTCGACAGCGCCGGGCAGCCTGTCCCGCTCGCGCGGCAGGGCTACCGGCATGATTGAGGCGATGGCGGCGGAAACGCTCGCCGCCGTCGCCGCCGCCTTCCTGTTCGCCGCTTTCGTCAAGGGCGCGACCGGGCTCGGCTTCTCGACCTGCGCGCTGCCGCTGCTGGCGCTCGCCATCGGCATCCGCGAGGCGCTGCCGCTGGTGCTGGCGCCGTCGATCGCAAGCAATTTGCTGGTCATGCGCGGCGCGGGGCATTTCCGCGAGACGGTGCGGCGTTTCTGGCCGCTCTGCCTGGCGGTGCTGCCGGGCATCGCGCTCGGCGTCATGCTTCTGGTCTGGGTCGATCCGCTGGCCGCCGGGGCCGCGCTCGGGGCGGTGCTGGCGGGCTACGCCGCCTTTGCGCTCGCCCGCCCGCCGCTCGCGCTCCCACCCCGGCTGGAACGCCCGTTGCAATGGCCGGTCGGCCTCGTCAACGGCGTCGTCAACGGCCTGACCGGCTCGCAGGTGATGCCGCTCCTGCCCTACCTGCTGGCGCTGCAACTGGACCCGAACCGCTTCGTGCAGGCCATCAATTGCGTGTTCACCTTCTCCAGCCTCGCCATGGCGGTCGGGCTGTCGCAAGCCGGTTTCCTGACCGGCCCGGCGGCCATGATCTCCGTGCTCGGCCTCTTGCCGGTATGGGCGGGCGTGAAGCTCGGCGAGGCGCTGCGCCGCCGCCTGCCGGCGGAGACCTTCCGCAAGGCCGTCCTCGCGCTGCTGATGCTGCTGGGCGCCATTCTCGCCGCCCGATACCTGCTCGGCTGATACCAGCGGTCGTTGACCGGAACCGATGGCGGAGCCGCCTCCACCGTCGCCCCGGCCCCCGCCTGTCCTCGCCCCCGAGCGGGGAAGCCGGGGCGACGAGTGGGGCATGGAGCGGGATTTATACCGGGGAGCGTAATTCAGGACTCATGTCGAGGCCGTCCGGTTTTCTCCCCTCCCGCTCGGCGGGCGGGTACAGGCCTTTGCCGGGCTTTGCCCGCCGTTTCCGCTGGCGCGAAAACGGCCCCCCACCCGGCCTCCCCCGCAAGCGGGGGAGGAGGTTTCCGGCGGCTGGCAGCATGGGTTCCGATCAATGATCCCTGGCATGACCCCTTTTCATGGTGGGTATTTCCCCTCTTTTGGTATTGTATTCATCTGAAGAACCGCCTTGTGGACGAATATGGCGATCGGGAGGGGGACGATGTTCCGGACCTTCGAAGCGGGCGCGGTGCTCGCGACGACTGGCGTTTCGATTCGTGCTAGCGTGAAAGAGGGACAGCCCGACAGCCCGACAGCCCGACAGCCCGACAGCCCGACAGCCCGACAGCCCGACAGCCCGACAGCCCGACAGCCCGACGAGTTAAGTAGGCGTTCCGGCGGGCGCCGGCCCTGCCCGCCTCTTTCCTGCTTCATCCGTTCCGTTTCGCGCGCTCTCGCCGCGGCGCTGGTTCTGCTGCTCGTCGCCGGGGCGGCGCAGGCGCAGACGGCAAGCAGACTGACCGGCAACCTCGACCGGACGAACAATTCGCACCACGACTTTCGCTGGGATAACGCCCAAGCGTTCACCACTGGCAGTTCTTCCAGAGGCTACAGGGTAACTGCCGTGAGTCTCAAACTCCGGCATAATCAAGGGGACCAACCGACCTACACTGTAAGCATCCACTCGGCCTCGTCGTCCGGCAATCCGGACAGCAGTCTGGGCACGCTGACAACCACGACCACCCTGGGTGGCGCGTGGGCCGATGTCTGGTTCAACGCGCCCGACGGCGGCATCGACCTCGCCGCCGACACGACATATTTCGTGGTGGTCGAGGCCACCGGCGGGACCGAACACACCCGTTGGGGCGACACGCAATCAGATGACGAGGATAGCGGCTGGGCGGGTTGGAGCATTGCGAATAACGGCCAATTTCTCTCCACCATCTCGAATTCGTGGGAGACTTTTAACAACGCCGCCTTCCAACTTGCCGTCCACGGCTATGCGAAACCGCCGGCGGTCTCGTCGGTCGAGGTGGTTTCGACCCCCTCGCTCACCTGGAACACCGGCGACCCGCTGAACCTCTATGGGGTCGGCGAGAATATCTGCGTCCAGGTGACCTTCGACGAGGCGGTGACCGTCACCGGCACGCCGCAGATTACGATCGACATGAACACGGCGGAAACCTGGGGCGCGTTCCAGGCGGACTATGAGAGCGGCTCCGGCACGGCGAATCTGATCTTCTCCCACACGGTGACCGGCCTCAACCGCTCGAATGACGGCATCGCGGTGCTCGAGAACACGTTGGCGTTGAACGGCGGCACGATCGTGGCCAAGTCGGACGGCACGACCGCCGCGGCCCTCGCGCATGACGGGCTGGCCCAGGACACGGGCCACCGGGTGAACGGCGGCGCTCCGGCCGCCTCCACGAAGACCTGCGCCCAGCAGCTGGCCGGGTCGGGCGGCGCGGCGCCGGACACGACACCGCCGCGGCTGGTCCGCGCGTCGGTGAGCGGCGACCGGCTGCGGCTGAGCTTCAACGAGCGGCTGGACCCGGCCTCGGTTCCGGCTGCAACCGACTTCGAGGTGACGGTGGACGGCGGCGCCCCGGCGGCTCCGTCGGCGGTCGGCCTTTCCGGCAGGGTGGTGACGCTGAGCCTTGCCGAGGCGGTGGAGCCGGGGACGGACGTAACGGTGAGCTACACGCCGGGCGCCAGTCCGCTGCAGGACGCCGCCGGCAACGATGTCGCGGCCTTCTCCGGCCGGCAGGCGGTCCACGGAGCGCCGGAGGCGCAGAAGCGGGTCTTCGCGGGCGCGCTGGCGTCGGTGGCGTCGCGGACGGTTTCGGGCGCTCTGGACAATATCGGCGGGCGGCTGGGCGAGGCGGTCCCGTCCTCGGGCCTCGCGCTGGCGGGGCGGCCCATGCCGTCCGGCGCGGGCGGCGCGGAGGACGCCGGGCGGTCCGGCGGCGGCGAGAGCCGGGGAATGGCGGCCGGCGAGCTTCTTGGTTCGAGCGCGTTCTCGCTGGCGCTGGGCGCGGCGGAAGGGGGGCCGGGTTCCGATGCGGCGGCGCCGCGCTGGGGCGTGTGGGGCCGGGGCGATCTCGGCTCCTTCGAGGGCCGGGCCGGCGCGGGCGCGCGCTACAGGGGCGACCTGCGCACCGGCTGGCTCGGCGCGGATGCGCGCGCCGGGCGCTGGGTTGCGGGGCTGGCGGTCTCGCGCGGGACGAGCGAGACGGACTATGCGCTGGAAGGCGGGACGGGCCAGGTCGAGACGGCGCTGACGGCGCTCTGGCCCTATGGGCGCTGGACCCTCGCCAACGGGCTGGAGTTGCGCGGCCTGCTGGGCGCGGGCCGGGGCGAGGCGCGCCATGCGCCCGGGGAGGGCGCGCGCGAGAAGAGCCGGCTGACGATGCGGGCGGCCTCGCTCGGCCTGCGGCAGGCGTTCGCGCCGCTGGAGGGGTTCGAGCTTGCGGGGCGGGCGGACGCCAGCTTCGCGCGGATGGAGACCGGCGGGGGCGGGGAGGCGATTGACGGCCTGAGGGCGGACGCCTGGCGGTTCAGGGGCGGGCTTGAGGCGTCGAAGCGCTTTGCGCTGGAGGGCGGCGCGTCGGTGTCGCCCTTCGCGGAACTGGCGGCGCGGCGCGACGGCGGCGACGGCGTTGCGGGCAGCGGCGTCGAGCTTGCCGGCGGGGTGCGCTATGCGGGGCCGGGCATATCCGTGGAGGCGCGCGGGCGCTGGCTTGCGGCGCATTCGGCGAAGGGCGCGCGGGAGCGGGGCGCGAGCGCGACCGTGCGGCTGGACCCGGAGGCGGGCGGGCGCGGGCTGTCGCTGGCGCTGACGCCGCGCTGGGGCGCTCCCGCGGCCGGGTCGGGGGCGCTCTGGCGGGAAGAGGCGCCGGAAGCGTCCGGGGCCTCGGGCGGCGGGGCGCTGGACGCGCGGCTCGGCTACGGCTTCGCGCTGGCGCCCGGGGCCGGCGGGCTGCTGACGCCCTTCGCGGAAGCGGGCCTCGCCGGCGGCGACGACGGCCCGAGGCTCAGGCTGGGGACCCGCTTCGAGGCGCGGCGGTGCGCGCTGGCGCTCGAACTCGCCGGCGAACGCCGCGAAACCGCCGCACAGCCCGAACACGCCGTCCGCCTCGACCTCCGCATCGGCTTCTGACGCCGGCGGCAATTACCCATACCACCAGCCGGAGAACCTCCTCCCCGGCTTGCGGGCTGCCGCATGCACACATCTCGGTCCGGTGACTTCGCAACGCACGCCTCCAACCGTCGCCCCGGCCCCCGAGGCGGGGGCCGGGGCGTCGAGTAGGGTGCGGAGCGGGGTGTAGCCAGATCGGCGGGCGCGCCGGATACAAAGCGAAACCGCACAGCAATGCGTCAGAGCAGGCCCTTCGCCTTGAAGCTCAACGCCTCGCCGCGGGTGACGATCAGGTGGTCGTGCACGGAGACGCCGACGGTCTTCGCAGCCGCCTCGATCCGCCGCGTGATCTCGATATCCGCTCTGGACGGAGTCGGATCGCCGCTTGGATGGTTGTGGACCAGAATGATGGATGCAGCCCCCACTTCGAGCGCCCGCTTGCAGACTTCGCGGGGATAGGCGGGCGCGTGGTTGATCGTGCCGCTGGTCTGGCGTTCGTCCCGAAGCAGGCGGTTCCTGATGTCCAGGAAAAGGATGCGGAACTCCTCTACCGGCCTCCGGCCCATCCGCGCGCGGCAATAGCCGATCACGGCGTCGTAATTGCCCAGGACCTCGCCGCTGACCGCGCCCTCGCGGGCGAGTTCGATACCGAGCTTCTCGGCGGTCTTGAGGATAACGACGACTCCGTCGCCCGCGCCCCGGACCTCCCGCAGATCCTGCGGGTCGGCGGCAAGCACGCCGGCGACCGACCCGAACTTTTCGAGCAGGTCCCTTGCGAGTTGCTGGACATCGCCCTGGCGAAAGACCCCGAACAGCAGCAATTCCAGCAATTCGTAGTCCTTCATGCTGCCTTCATTGTTCAAGTTTTTCAGGAAATGGCTTCGCAGGCGCTCCCTGTGCCCCTTTTGCTGTTTTCTGATCCGATCTTCGGCGTCCGGGTCCGCGGCGTTCTTCGGGCGGGCAGGTTTCCGCCCGGCGGACGGCGCGATATCGAAGAGCGGAACGACCTTGCCGTCGCCCCCGTTCCGAGGGTCGTCACGCATAGGGCGGCTGGTCCCACCCCTTCGGGGAATAGGTCAGCACCTCCACTCCGTCCGGCACCACGGCGACCGTGTGCTCGAATTGGGCCGAGAGCGACTTGTCCTTGGTCACGGCCGTCCAGTTGTCGGCCAGGATCTTCACATGGAAGCGGCCGGCATTGATCATCGGCTCGATGGTGAAGAACATGCCCTCGCGCAGCATCGGCCCGTCGCCCAGCCGGCCGAAATGCAGCACGCTCGGCGCCTGGTGGAACTCCCGCCCGAGGCCGTGGCCGCAGAAATCCCGCACCACGGAGAAACCCATCGGCTCGACATAGGCCTGGATGGCGTGGCCGATATCGCCGAGATGCGCGCCGGGACGGACGGCCTCGATGCCGCGCATCAGCGCCTCGTGCGTCACCGAGACCAGCCGGCGCGCCTTCACGCCGACGCGGTCGCCGACCAGGAACATGCGGCTCGTATCGCCGTACCAGCCGTCGAGAATGACGGTGATGTCGATATTGAGGATGTCGCCGTCGCGCAGCCGCCGCGGGCCGGGGATGCCGTGGCAGACGACATGGTTGATGGACGTGCAGATGGATTTCGGGAAGCCCTTGTAGTTGAGCGGCGCCGGCACGGCCCCGTGCGCAAGGATGAAATCGTGGCAGACCGTGTTGAGCTCCTCCGTCGCTGCGCCGGGAACGACATGCGGCGTCACATGGTCCAGCACTTCCGCCGCAAGCCGGCCGGCCTTGCGCATGGCGGCAAGGTCATCCTCCGTATGGATCGGAATCTCGTCTTCACGGCGACGGGTCTGTTGGCGCTTGAGCTGCATCTAGGCTCCCGTTGGATGCTGGCGGAGAGTACTCTCCCCGCAGCATAGCATTTCGGAGTCGTTGCCGCGCCGTCTTCAAGAGCCGGCCCGGCGGGGCTATCCTCCGCCCGCTCCGCCGCCCGAGGACAACCCCCTATGGCCCCCACGGTTACCGCCGCGCTCTGCGTCATCGGCAACGAGATCCTCTCCGGGCGCACCCAGGACAGGAACATCGCCTTTCTCGGCAACGGCCTGAACGAGATCGGCATCCAGCTTTCCGAAGTGCGCATCGTGCCCGATATCCGCGACGAGATCGTCGAGGCCGTGAACGCGCTCCGGGCGCGCTACGACTATGTCTTCACCACCGGCGGCATCGGGCCGACCCATGACGACATCACGCCGGAGTCCATTGCCGCCGCCTTCGGGACGGACTGGCACTACCATCCCGACAGCTACCGCCGGATGGCCGAATGGTACGACCGGCGCGGGCAGGAGTTCACCGAAGCGCGCAAACGCATGACGATCACCCCCGTCGGCGCGGAGCTCGTGGACAACTCGGTCTCCATCGCGCCCGGCTTCCGCATGGAGAACGTCTTCGTCTTCGCCGGCGTGCCGCAGATCATGCAATCCATGTTCGAGGCCGCCAAACCCGCGCTCCGGCGCGGCACGGTGATCCATTCCCGGTCGCTCTCGACCCGGCTGGTGGAGGGCGTGCTGGCGAAGGGGCTGGGCGCGGTGCAGCAGCGCTTTCCGGAGCTCGATCTCGGCTCCTACCCCTTCTACAACACCGACAAGGGCACCGGCGTGGCGCTGGTCGTGCGCGGGCCCGACCGGGCGCGTATCGATGCGGCGGCAACGGAAATCTACGCTTTCGTCGAGGAACTCGGCGGCGAGGTGATCGAGGACAGCGCAAGCTGACCCGTCTCGCCCCGCTCTTCTTCGTCCTGATCTGGAGCGGCGCCTTCGTCGCGGTCCGCGCCGGCCTGCCGGACATCACGCCGTTCTATTTCCTGGCGATCCGCTTCACCATCGCGGCGGCCGTGCTGGCGGCCGCAGCCGGCTTCCTGGTGAAGGACTGGCGGCCGGCTCCGCGCGAACTCGCCCATCTCGCATTGTCGGGCGCGGTCATCAACGCCTGCTATCTGGGCGCGGCCTATCTCGCCATGACCGAAATCCGCGGCGCGACCATGGCGCTGATCGGCGCGCTGCACCCGATCGCGACCGCACTCGTCTCGGGGCCGTTGCTGGGGGAGCGCTTCCGGGGCCGGCAATGGGCGGGCTTCCTGCTGGGCGCAGGCGGCGTCGCGCTGGTCGCGGGCATCGGCGCCTTCGATCTCGGCCGGCCCGCCGGCATCGCCTGGGCCGTCGGCTCCATCGCGGCGCTGACAGCAGGCACCCTCTACCATGCGCGCTTCTGCCGGGAGGCGCCGCTCATCGGCGCCAACACCGTGCAGCTCGCAGCCGCAGCCGTCACCGCATGGGCCTTTACCTGGGCGTTCGAGACGCCCCATGCGGTCTGGACGGCCGGCATGGTCGCGGCGCTCGCCTACCTGACTTTCGGCGTCTCGCTCGGCGCCATGGCGCTGCTGCTCTTCATGCTGCGCCAGGGCGAGGCGGGGCGCGTCGCGTCCAACTTCTACCTTGTGCCGGGCGTGACCGCGCTGCTCGCCTGGGCCTTCCTCGGAGAAAGCCTGCCCGCTGCCATGTGGCCCGGTTTCGCGCTCACCATGCTCGGCGTCTGGCTCATCCGCCGGCGGGCCTGACGCATCAGGGGTGGAATACCGTCATCAGCAGAGCCGCGAGCGGCATGGCGGCCAGGGTCGAGAGCACGACCGCAGCGGAGGCCCGGCGCTCATAGATGCCGTAATGCTGCGCCAGCACGAAGACGTTGGCGCCGACGGGCATGGCCGAGGCCAGCACCGCCACGGCCGTCTCGAACTCGCCGAGGCCGACCGCGCCCGCCGCCAGCCACACCATGACGGGATGCGCAACCAGCTTGAGGCCGCACAGCGTCGCGCTGTCCCGCAGGTCCCCGGCGATGCGGTAGCCCGCGAGCGCCGCGCCGAGGCCGGCGAGCGCCGCCGGCGAGGAGGCCGCCGCCAGCAGGTCCACCGCCACTGCCGCCGGCCCCGGCAGGCGCCAGGGCAGCAGCGCCCACACAGTGCCGAGCGCAATCGCAATCAGGAGCGGGTTGGCGAGCACGCCGCCCACTGCGGCCGCCGCGGCCCCGCGGGAGCCCTTCGCCATCTCGATCCGCAGCACCGGCAGGCCGATGAACAACACGGTGGTGAGCGCGATGATCGCCGTCATCGGGCCGGCGGCCGCCCCGCCCATATGCGCCACGATCACCGGCATCCCGAGAAAGACATTGTTGGAGAAGCACGCGCCCATGCCGGTGAGCGCGCGCTCCTCCGCCGGCGTCCGGCGGCCGAGCGCCTCGACGGCCGCCAGCAGCACCAGCGTCGGGCCGAAATAGGCCGCGACGAGGCGCCAGTCGAAACCCTGGAGCAGGGCGCCCTCCGAGGCCGCGCGGAAGAGCGCCGCCGGCATGGCGAGGTAATAGACGAAGCCGTTCAGCCCCTTGCCGCCCGCCTCGTCGATCCATCCGGCGCGCGCCGCCGCCGCCCCGGCGAACACCAGCAGGAAAGCCGGCAGCGCCACATCGAGAAATGCTCCCATCGCCCCACCCTTTCACGGCCGGCCCGGCAACGGAACCGGAGCGTTGCCGCAGGCGGAACCCTGGCGCAGACTCGAGGCGCGGGGAGGTGGAACGACATGAACGGCACGGGCTGGAGAATTCCGCCGCAACCGAGCGGAACGCAGCATCGCGAAGACGGCACGCTCGCCCGGGAGGTCTGGGCGCTGCCGCTGGAGGAAGCCTTTCTGGAGGCCTTTCTGCGCGACCTGTTCGAGAACCACTGGGCCGGCATCCGCCTCGGCCCGATGATCCAGGGCGCCGCCTGGGAGTGGAAGTGCCCGGGCCCGCCGAAGCGGATAAGCCTCTTCGACGGCTACCTTACGGTCATGTTCGGCAATGGCGGGCATTTCCACCTGTGCATCGGCGAGAACCGGGGGCCGGCGGCGAACCCGACCGGCCCGGAGCTGCGCGCGCATCGCCGGCCCTCGCGGGCCGAGATATTCCGGGGCTTCGACCGCGACGCCAAGCCGCTCACCTGGGGCTTCGAGTTGTGGAACGGGAAGGGCGAGAACGGCATATCGGTGTTCTTCCCGAGCCCGTTCCTGAACGATGACGACACGCTCGCCGAGCCGCCGGATTTCAGCCGCCTGGCGGTCTGGCGCGCAATCGCCGCCCGGTGGCTCGGCCGGCCGGCGGAAGCGCTGGACGAGGAAGGCAAGGGCTTCCGCAAGGCCGGACACTGACGCCGAGGCGGGAAAAGCGGTAGGCTCGCCCGATGAGCTGGCCCGGTAACGAGGAAAGCCTCGAAGAGCGCCGCGCGCGCTGGCGAAAGCGCTACGCCGAGAGCGACGCAGCGGCCGGAATCGAGACGACCGGGGATTTCGCGCCCTTCCGGCAGATGGACGACGTGTTCACGCGCGCCTTCTGGGACGAGCGCGTGCGGACGAGGGAAACGGACGCCTTCTTCCATTCCTACCGGGCGGACTTCACCGCCCGCCGGGGCGACGGGTTCAACCAGAGGGACTTCGCGCTCCGCAACGCCTCCTGGCTGATCTCCGACCTGATAACCGACCGCCATCTGGAGCAGGGCCGGCGCGAGGGCTTCCAGGCGGCGATTTCGGACGACACGCCCGTCGTCGCCGAGAAGGTCGCCGTCGAGGACCCTGCCGAGATGGCGGCCGAGATCAAGAAGGTCGCCCGGTTCTTCGGCGCAAGCCTCTGCGGCATCGCGGAATATGATGAGCGCTGGACCTATGAGTCGCGCGTGGATGTGCGAGACTTCACCGAGGCGCCGGTGGGCCTGCCCGAGGGGCTGGACCATGTGGTCGTGCTCGGGCACGAGATGGACGAAGGGCTGGTCGCGACCTACCCCTCCGCGCTTGCCGGCGCGGCGACCGGGCGGGAATACAGCCATGAGGCGGCGATCGTCATGCAGCTTGCCGCCTATATCCGGGCGCTGGGGTACCGGGCCGTCGCCTCGATGAACGACACGGCGCTCGTCATTCCCTATGCCCTCAAGGCCGGTCTCGGCGAATATGCCCGCAACCAGCTGGTGATTACGCCGGAGACGGGCCCGCGCCTGCGCTTCTCCAAGATCTTCACGGACCTGCCGCTCGCCCATGACAGGCCGCGCAAGTTCGGCGTCGCCCGGTTCTGCGCGATCTGCACCCGTTGCGCGGACGCATGCCCGGCCAAGGCCCTGCCCTACGGCGCCCCGGACGCGGAGCAACCCAACCGGTCCGCCATCCGGGGCGTGGTGAAATGGACCTCCGATGCCGAGAAGTGCTTCGGCTATTGGGCGAAGCTCGCCTCGGACTGCGCCATCTGCCTCAGGGTGTGCCCTTTCAACCGCGACTTCCGGCGCCTGGCGAACCGGCTGTGGCTGCGCCTGGCGCTTTCGCCGCTGCGCCGGCTGGCGCTCTGGCTGGACGACCGGTCCGGACGGGCAAGGCGGCTCAGGCCCAGGGACTGGTGGTCCGGCAGCCGGTGACGAGAGAGAGCGGCCGTCAGGCTGTCGGCGCTTCCGACACTCCATAGGCGCTCATTATTTTCCGCTTCACCGCAGCCGCCGCTTCGGACTGCGCTCCTGCGCTTTCCAGAAGCCGGACGGAGGCCCGGCCCAGCGGCGGCAGGCCCGAATGGGGCGGGAGGACGCTCAATGCCGCCGGAACGGCGCCTTCGGCCATAACGGTTACGGCAGTCCCCGCCGCTACGGCCTCCTGCACGACCCGCTCGTCCGGGTCCGGCAGGACCTCGCGATAGGCGACAGACATGCTTTCGAGCGCGGCAATGCCCGAGATCCGGAACGGGCAATCCGTCCCGTACCAGGCGACCGGCACCGGCGTCTCCGGGTCCAGCGCAAAGCGGGGAGACGCTACCCAGTGCAGCGTCAGCCGTTGCAGGTTGCGGCCGGAAGGCGCGTTTCCCGGCAAGGCCAGGACCGCGAGATCGAGACTGCGCGCCTCGATCAACCGGCGCAGGCAACCGCTCCGCCGGCACAATATGTCGAGGCGCGCGACGGAGGGGCCTTCCAGCATGTCAGTCACGAGTCCGGGCAGAAGCGACGCGCCGCAGCCTTCCCCAATACCCAGGCGGACCGTGGCGACGACCGGCGTTGCCTGCAGATGTCCCACGGTCCTGTCGTGCAGGTCGACCAAAGCCTGTATTTCCGGCAACAGGCTGCGTCCTTCGGCCGTCAGCTTGACATCGCGCGGGCCCCGGTCGAGCAACCGGACGCCCAGCTTCTCCTCCAGCGCCTGGATGCGCAGCGACATCGTTGCCTGCGAAAATCCCATCCGGTGCGCGCCCACCGAAAAACTGCGTTCCGCCGCAACGACCAAAAACGTGCGAAACAGCTTGGTGTGCCAAGCTCTGAAAGCTGAATCAGATTGTAGGCACTTTGGGTAGCGATGCGTTTCCTCGCAAGAAAGTCCTGTATAGCATAGGGTTATTAGCATCACAAGGCCGGTCTGTGGAAAATTCAGGCTGTATGCATGTAGAACTTGTGTCGCATTAATTTGCAGATAGGGGATTTCCAGGTCATATAAGGCAAGGCTGGACTTGAAATCGCTGTAATCAACGATCATGACAGCATTTGGAACATGTCTATATTTTGATACATATGTACTATCGATAGGTTTCATGGCTTCTGACGAAAGCGCCGCGAGCCCGAAACGGCCCGTCTGGTGCGACAGCGCTACCCTCGGAGGGACGGTCAGCGACGGCCTGGACCGGTGCTCGAACGTCGAAACTGTCCTTATGGTAAAATTATGTTTCTTGGGGTGATCTTGTGGCGTCGAGGCAGGCAAGTCGTCTTATGTTATTCTTGCGGTGTTTATGCTTTTCTTATGGTGTGTGGGTGCCGATGGAAGATCCGGTCCCGCCGCGATGGCCGCCTTGGGGAAGCGGGCGCACCATAAGCATGCCACAAGGTTGATGGCGGCAGCTTTCGGCGCCTTTGCCGGAGGGGAGCAGGCTTGGGGGAGATGAGGTGCCATGATGCTGAAGCGTCCGTGGACCGTCTGGTGCAGTCCTGAAGAGCGGGCCGCGATCCGGGCGCGGGCCAGGGCGGCGGGAGTGCCGGTTTCCCGCCTGGTTCTCGACCTCGCCTTCGCCGAAGCCGGCAGCCATGACGGGGCGGCGCTGACGGCGGAGGAGATGGCGGAACTGCTCGGCGGGTTCCGCGTACTCGTGGCATTCATGCGCATGGTGAAGGGCGAGGCGGTGGACGCCGGCGGTCCTGGAGCCGGTCCCGGGGACGGCACGGCTGTCTGCGAAGACCTGGAGGAAGGCGGCCGGTTGCCGGCGGAGCGGGTGCGTCTTTCGGTCTCGGCGACGGAAGAGGAGTGGGTTGCGGTTCGGGAGCGGGCGCGGCGGCATGGGCTGTCGGTATCCCGATACCTTGTCGGCCTCGTGCTGCCGGACGGCGGCGCTACGGGTCTGCATGGGGATCCGCTGCCGGCGCTCGACGGCATGGAGCAGCGCGAGCTTCTGGAGGCGGCGCGGCATATGCGTTCTTTGCTTTCCGGTGCGCAGGATGGCGGGGCCGCGTTGTCCGGAATGCGGGAATGGATTGCGGCGCCGCGCGATGCCGGAACTCCGGCTCCTGAGGGCTCGGGCCATGCTAGGGAGAGTTGTACTGTACACTCGTCCGGCGAGGAGCCTGCGGAGCCAGGCTCCACCGCGCCGGCTTCGCATTCGCCCGGCGCTGCGGGGAGACCGGAGCGGGTGGGCCGTGCCGAGGCGGTATCGCCGCCCGAACCCGGACCGCGGAAGCAGGGCGCGCTGTTCTGAGCGCCGGTCCCGATCCGGCGGGTCAGGCATGCAGACGCTCAATCTCCAGCACATGCTCAGGCAAGGACAGCCCTGCCCGCCGGACGACTGGGCCGGTTGAGAGGGCGCACGTTTCTTCGGCAGGCGTCTTCAGTTGGGGCGCCATGCCCATGCAGGGGGAGGCCTCCGGCGGCGGTGGAATGCGGGCCGGGACTGCCCGCGCCCTGCCTGCCTGCCCGGCATGCTCGTGCGTGAAAAATTGTGTTGCGGAACGGTTTCGGTTCGCTTAGGAGGCGGCTGTTAACGATATGACATGTGCCGAGAGGGGATTAACGGTGAGTGTGATTTCGTTTCGCGGCTTGCTGCGCGCGCTTTGCTTGATTAAAATCAATCTATCCGGCCGGGTCGCCGGGTCGCCGGGTCGCCGGGTCGCCGGGTCGCCGGGTCGCCGGGTCGCCGGGTCGCCGG
>JAJDVH010000225.1 GCA_022826185.1 Alphaproteobacteria bacterium | reverse complement strand
CCGTGAACTCCGCACCGCCAGCCTCGGCCAGAATCTTCGTGATCGCCGCCGTCAGCGTCGTCTTGCCATGATCGACATGGCCGATCGTCCCTATGTTGCAGTGCGGCTTCGTCCGCTCAAACCGAGCCTTGCCCATCGATTCTCGTCTCGCTGCGATACCAGTTGGTTTCTAGTCGGTTCCGTTCGTCCCGGCCGAAGCTGGAGCGGGTGACGGGAATCGAACCCGCACAACCAGCTTGGAAGGCTGGGGCTCTACCATTGAGCTACACCCGCAGGCGTTCCGCCTGAGCTTCCGTCCGTGCAGTCCTGCGCTGCGCTCGCACCCCGCCGTTCGACCGTCGTCCAGGCCGTCCGAATGGTGGAGGGGGTTGGATTCGAACCAACGTAGGCAACGCCAACGGGTTTACAGCCCGTCCCCTTTAGCCACTCGGGCACCCCTCCGTTCCGTCCCCGAAACGGCGGGCGAAAATGATATGGTCATGCGGCAATGTCAATGCCCAATCGGACGCAACACCGCGGCAAACCGCCAGCCGCCGATGAACTCTGGCTTCACGGCCGGCATGCCGTCGCGGCCGCCCTCGCCAACCGCTCCCGCACAGTTCGCAGGCTGCTCCAGACGGAAGCCGGCGACGCGGCCGCCGCGGCGCGCCGGCGGGGCATTCCGGTCGAAACCGTCGAACGCCGCCTGCTCGACCGGCGTTTCGGCACCGGCGCGGTCCATCAGGGCATCGCGCTGCAATGCGACCCGCTGCCTCCGCCCGACCTGGAAGCCATCGCCGCGGAGCCCGGCCCGGCGCGCCTGCTGCTGCTGGACCGGGTCACCGATCCGCGCAATGTGGGCGCGGTGCTCCGGTCCGCGGAGGCATTCGGGGCCCGCGCGGTCGTCCTGCCGGCCGCCGGCGCGCCGGCGGAGAGCGCTGCGCTCGCCAAGGCCGCGGCCGGGGCGCTGGAACGGGTGCCGCTGGCCCGGGTCGTCAATCTCGCGCGCATGCTGGAGCGCCTCAAGGCGGCGGGATACTGGTTCGTCGCCCTGGACGGGACGGCCGATCTTGCCCTCGACCGCCTCGACCTCGCCGACAGGGTGGGGCTCGTCCTGGGAGCCGAGGGCGCGGGCATCCGCCGCCTCGTCCGGCGCGCCTGCGACTTCGAGGCCGCCATCCCCATGAGCGGCGGCGCGGACAGCCTCAACGTGGCCGTTGCGGCCGGCATTGCCCTTTACGAGGCGCATCGGCAGACCTACATGGGCGGCGAAGCGGCCGAGGCTTCCTGAACCCGTTGCAAGAGGGCCAGGAGCGCGGTCGCGACGATACCGGCCAACCGAAACCGAAACGGGTAACACCATGTCACGCATCTTCGATGCTAACATGTTGATATAGCGCCTGTTTTTCCTCGTGCAATTTGCAGACTGGGGCGGGAATGCAACCGCGTTTTCCCCCGCCTGCAACAGAATGCAGGAGGAATATCCATGTCCCGTGTCCGTCTCACGGAAAGCCGAATCGAGACACTCGAGCCCCGCAAGGCCCCCTACGATGTTCGCGACGCCACCCTGAAAGGCTTCGGCATCCGCGTCCTGCCGTCGGGGTCCAAGCGGTATTTCATTCACAGCCAGCATGAGGGCCGGCGTCTCTGGAAGACAGTGGGCAACGCCGACAGCATCAGTCTCGCCGAAGCCCGAAGGCGCGCGACGGAACTGCTCGCTGCAATCCGGAGCGACGCGGCGCCCATACTCCCGGAAGAGAAACTCTTCGAAGCCGTGGCCGAGGAAGTCTTCTCCCATTACAGCCAGCACTGGAAACCCGGAACCATCAAGGTCAACCGGAACTATCTGGGTAACACGATCCTGCCCCGGTTCCGGGGACGCAACATCGCCGACATCGGGAAGCAGGACGTGCAGCGCTGGTTCGCCTCCCTGCGGGCAACCCCGGTGGCCGCCGACCGTTCCATGCCGATCCTCTCCGTCATCATGCGCCAGGCCGAGATTTACGGCTATCGCCCTGAAGGCAGTAATCCTTGTGTCGGTATCCGCCGCTACCGGCGCAAGGGGCGCGAACGGTTCCTGTCGTGGCCGGAGCTTCGCCGTCTCGGGACCCTGCTTCACAGCCATGACGCCCGGCACCCGCTTCCTGCGGCGTTTATCCGCCTGTTGCTGCTGACCGGCTGCCGCAAGGACGAGATCAGGACGCTGCAATGGCTCGACTATCGGGAAGAGCGCCTGTTCTTGCGCGATAGCAAGACGGGGCCCCGGACGGTCTGGCTTTCCTCGCCCGCCCGCGCCGTACTGAACGATCTTCCGCGCCGGGGCAAATGGCTCTTCCCCTCGCCGCGAAGCCCGAGGCCGGTCTCCTCGACCGTCTTCGAGACCTTCTGGAGCCGCGTCCGGGAGGAGGCGGGGATTGCAGACGTCCGGCTTCATGACCTGCGTCACACATATGCCAGCATCGCCATCATGCAGGGCGAAACCGTCACCACAGTGGCGCGCCTGCTCGGGCACAACGACGCGCAGACGACGCTGAAATACGCGCATTTGTCCGACACTTCGGTCCGGGAAGCCGCCGACGCCCTTGCCGACATTCTCGGGGAGGGCTGAGCCATGCCGAAACGCAAGAGGCTGACCGACGCCGGCATTGCGCGGCTTCGCCCGGAGGGGCGCGAATACACGATCTGGGACTCCCAGGTCGCCGGGCTCGGGGTGCGGGTCCGTCCCTCCGGCAGCCGGACCTTCATCTACTACCGCAGAACCGATAGCGGCGTGAAGAAAATGTCCTTCGGGCCGGCGCTGCTGCGCAAGGTGGAGGACGTGCGCCGGGATTGTCTGGAGGCGGCGACCGGAACTGCCGGCCCGGACACTGGTTCTCGCGAAAGCGCGCCGTTGTTTCGGGATTTCGTCTCCGGTTGCTGGAAGGCCGACTGCTTCGAACGTTGCAAGCCCTCCACGCAGAGGGTCTATGGCACCCTCTTGAAGGGCAGGATATTGCCGGCCTTCGGATCGCTGCCTCTTGACCGCATCGAACGCGTCGATGCGGTTCGCTGGTTCGAGAAGGGCAGCAGGGCGGCACCCGGCGTAGCCAACAAGGCGCTGCAACTGATGCGGCAGATTCTCAACCACGCCGTTGCCTGCGGGCATATCGAGACCAACCCGGCGCGCGGCATCCGCCCAAATCCCTCCAGAAAGCTGACACGCTTCCTCTCCCGCGAGGAGATTGCCCGCCTTCACCGCGTCCTCGACCGTTATGCCGAAGGTTCGGCGTCCGAAGCGCAGCAGGCCGACATCGTCCGCCTGTTGCTGCTCACCGGCTGCCGCAAGGGTGAAATCCTGCGCCTGCGCCGGGAGGAAGTCCGGGAGGACAGGCTCGAACTCGCCGACAGCAAGACCGGGCCAAGAACCGTCCTCCTGAACGCCCCCGCGCGAAAAATTCTCGAACGCCGGCTGCGGCAAGGGAACGGTCCCTGGATCTTCCCCTCCATCAAGGACCCGTCGCGGCATCAATTCTACGGTCTTTGGCTCTGGTACGCCGTGAGGCGCGAGGCCGATATCGAGGATGTCCGCCTGCACGACCTGCGTCATACCGTAGCCAGCCAGGCGGCGATGAGCGGTGTTCCTTTGCCAGTCGTGGCCCGCCTTCTCGGACACAGAGACGTCAGCATGACCATGCGATACGCCCATGTCGGGGACCGGGAGGTCGAGGCCGCGGCCGAACGCGTCGGGCGGATCATCACCGACATGATGAACGGCGTGACGCCAGCAACACGCCGGTAACCGGGTTGTCGCCACCAGACTCGTCGCAGTCGGTGCGCCAACCCGATTACCCACAGTTCCATTGAGGCACACTGCCGCCGCGTTTGACTTCTCCCCCTGCCGGCTGGACACTCGCCGGGATCCTGCCCCGGAAGGCCCAGGGAGGCGCCGATGCGCACGGCTTTCGGAATCCGGCCGACACGCCGCCGCTTCCTCGCAGGCGCGGGCGTTGCGGCGGCGGGCCTCTCCTTCCTGCCGCGAGCGGCGCTCGCCGGGGAGGAGCCCAGGCTCAATTTCTACAACTGGGACACCTATATCGGCGAGACCACGCTTGCCGATTTCAAGGCGCAGAGCGGCATAGAAGTCCGGATGGACCTCTATGCGGACAATGACGAGCTGTTCGCGCGGCTGCGGGCGGGCAATCCCGGCTACGATGTGATCGTGCCGACCAACGACTTCGTCGAGCGCATGATCGCCGCCGACATGCTCATGCCGCTCGACCATGCGGCCATCCCCAACATGGCGAACATTGAGCCCGCTTTTCGGGATGTCGCCTTCGACCCCGGCCGGCGCCACTCCATTCCCTATATGTGGGGCACCATGGGCATCGGCTACCGGAAGTCCCGCTGCGACGGTGTGCCGGACAGCTGGCGCTGGCTCTACGACTCCGACCGCTACAGCGGCCGCTGCGCGCTGCTGAGCGAGGCGGGCACGGTGCTTGGCGCAGCCTTCAAATATATGGGCCATCCGCTCAATACGATCGACCCGAAGCTGATCGAGGCGGCCGAGAGGCTGATTGTCGCGCAGAAGCCGCATCTCAGGCTGTTCGCGCCGGACAACGGGCAGGACCTGCTGCTGTCCGGCGAGGTGGACATCGCGATGGAATGGAACGGCGACATGCTGCAGGCGATGGCGGAGGACGACGACCTCTCCTATGTCGTGCCGCGCGAGGGGTCGATCCTGTGGGAGGACGCGCTGGCGATCCCCAGGGGCGCACCACACCCCGAAAACGCGCACGCCTTCATCAACTTCATCCTCGACGCCGAGGCGGGCGCAGCCATTGCGGAGACGATCCGCTATGCGACGCCGAACGCCGCCGCCAAGGCGCTGCTGCCGGAAAGCTACACGGGGAACCCGGGCATCTTCCCGAGCGAGGAGACGCTTGCGGCCTGCGAGCCGGCGCTCTACCGGGGACAGGAGGCCGCGCGGCTCTACGAGGTGGCCTGGACCCGGATCCGGGCCGCTTGACGGCGGGAGCCGGGACCGGGCGCCGGCCGGAACGGCAACGCGGACGACGGCGGGCCGGACTGCTTCCGGGCTTCGCGGCGCTGGGGTCCGGGCTCTGGTTCCTTCTCTTCTTCCTCGCTCCGCTCGCATTCGTGTGGGTTTTCAGCTTCGGCCGGCAGGAGGGACTCATCGATATCGAGCTCGCCTGGACGCTCGACAACTACCTGCGCGCGCTGGATCCTCTCTATCTCGACATCCTGTTGAGGAGCATCTGGCTTGCCGGGCTGACCGCTGCAGTCTCTCTCGCTCTCGGCCTGCCGGTGGCGGTCGGCATCGCGTTTGCGCCTGCGCGTTGGAAGCCATTGCTGCTCCTGCTGGTGGTGCTGCCGTTCCTCACCAATCTGTTGATTCGCACCTATGCGCTGATCGCCGTGCTGCGCACGAAGGGTTATGTCAACGCCGTCCTCGGCTGGGCGGCGGAGTGGCTGGGCCTCCCTTTCGAACCGCTGCCGCTGCTCTACAACGACGCCGCCGTGGTGATCGGGCTGGTTTACGTCCACATGCCTTTCATGATCCTGCCGCTCTATGCGGCGCTGGAGCGGATGGACCGTTCGCTGGTCGAGGCGGCGCTGGATCTCGGCGCGAGCCGGGCAAGAGCCTTCTGGACCGTCGTGGTGCCAGCCGCGCTGCCGGGCGTCTTCGCCGGGACGATACTGGTCTTCGTTCCGGCGCTCGGCTCCTATCTGACGCCCGACCTGCTCGGCGGCGCCGACAGCCAGATGATAGCCAATGTCATCGAGCGCCAGTTCAAGCGCGCCAATGACTGGCCCTTCGGTGCAGCGCTTTCGCTTCTGCTAATTTACGCGGCCTTCGGGACGCTCGCCTTGCGGCCGGCGCTTGCACGCCGTTGGCGGGGGCCCCGGTGAAGGCCCCGACGAAGAGGCGCCGGGCGCCGCCGGGGCCGCTCGACTACACGCGCCGGGCCTGGATGCGCTTTGTCCTGCTTGCCGTCTTCGTCTTCCTCTATGCGCCCCTGGCGGCCCTCATCGCCTTCTCCTTCAACGACAGCAAGCGCAACATCGTCTGGCGCGGCTTCACCACGAAATATTACGAAAAGGCCGCCGCCAACGAGGTGCTGGTCGAGGCGTTCGTCAACTCGCTGCTGATCGCCTTCTTCACCGCTGCGGTGGCGACGGTCCTGGGCGCAGCCGCCGCCTGGCTGCTCTGGCGCTACCGTTTCCCGTTCAAATGGGTCTGCGAAGGAGCCGTCGCGCTCCCCATCGTGATTCCGGAAATCTGCATGGGCGTGGCGATGCTGGTCTTCTTCTCGCGGATCGGCTGGCCCGACGACCTGCCCTGGCCGCTCAATCTCTCGCGGATCGGGATCGCGCATGTCTCCTTCGCCTTCCCGTTCGTCGCTTTCGTCGTCCGAGCCCGGCTGGCAAGCTTCAACCGGGAATTGGAGGAGGCGGCGCGCGACCTCGGGGCCGGGCCCTGGGCGGCGCTTCGCGACACGGTCATCCCGCACATGCGCCCCGGCTTCATGGCCGGTGCGCTGCTCGCCTTCATCCTGTCGCTGGACGATTTCGTCATCACCTTCTTCACCTCGGGGCCCGACACGATCACCTTCCCGGTCAAGGTCTATTCGATGGTGCGGTTTTCGGTGACGCCCGAGGTCAATGCCGCCTCCACGGTGCTGGTCGCGGTCACGGCGGCGGCAACGGCGCTCGCCGTCGGCCTGAGGAACCGGCAGTTCCGGGAAGGTTTCCTGTGACGGCGCCGGTCATCCGGGCGGCGGGCCTGAGAAAACGCTTCGGCACCGTCGAGGCAGTGCGGGACGTGAGCCTTGAAATCCGGGCAGGCGAGTTCTTTGCGCTTCTTGGTCCCTCCGGCTGCGGAAAGACAACGGTGCTCAGGATGCTGGCCGGGCTGGAGCAACCCGATGCCGGCACAGTCTTTATCGACGGTCGGGACATGACCGGCGAGCCGCCCAACCGCCGGTCGGTCAACATGGTCTTCCAGTCCTATGCGCTGTTCCCGCATCTCTCCGCGCGGGACAATGTCGCTTACGGGCTGCGCGCCTCGGGCACCGGGCGCGCAGAGGCCCGGTCGCGGGCCGAGGAAACGCTCGAACTGGTTGCGCTCGGCGGCTATGGCGGGCGCATGCCGGACCAGCTCTCGGGCGGCGAGCGCCAGCGGGTCGCGCTGGCGAGAGCGCTCGTCAAGCGCCCGAGAGCGCTGCTGCTGGACGAGCCGCTCTCGGCCCTGGATGCGCCGCTGCGCGAGCAGATGCGTTTCGAGCTGGTCCGCCTCCGGGAGACGGTCGGAATCGCCTTCGTGCTCGTGACGCACGACCGGGAAGAGGCGCTGTCCATGGCGGACCGCGCGGCGGTCATGGAAGGCGGAACGATCCGCCAGACGGCGCCGCCCGTCGAACTCTACGAGCGTCCGGCCGACCGCTTCGTCGCGGGCTTCATCGGTGCCGTAAACCTGATTGCCGGCACCGGCCGCCAAGTCGGCAACGGGAGCTTCGAGATTGACGCGCCAGGGCTCGGCGTGCGCCTGCGAGGGGCGGAAGCGCCCGGCCTCCAAAGCGGGTGTGCCGTCTGGCTGGCGGTCCGACCGGAGAAGATCGCGATCACCCGACCCGGGGACGAGCCTTCCGGGGCGGCCGCAGCCAACCGGCTTGCGGGAACGGTGGAGGAAGTGAGCTACCGCGGCGGGTTGTCGATCTACTGCATCCGCGTCGGTCCCAGTCCCGAGGGAACGGTCAGGGTCGCGCGTCCGAACGCCGGCAGCGCGCTCGTGCAGCCTTTCACCGTCGGCGACCGGGCGGTGCTCACCTGGCCGGCGGAGGCTGGAACGGTGCTCGTGTCGTGACCCCAAACAGTCCCCCGACACGAGTCGATCCTGCCATCGGTCGCGACAGTCGACCCATGCAGACTACGGTAATCGCGGCGTCGGCGATGACGTCCAACGGCAAGATCGCCGCGCCCTGGCGGCACTTTCCGGGGTGGTTGGGAAGCTATTCAGCCGCCGGCCATGGGACGGGGTGCGAACGGGTCCGGCGCGGGCCGGCAACAGAGTCGCGGAACCGGCCCGATCCTTTCCCATAATGCGCCTTGCGCGAGCTTCGCGCGCCGGAGCTGACCCTTAGCGTAGGATTTCGCCCTCAGCCACAACTGACCCCTTTTGTGACTATTCCAGAAGAAACCCCGGCCGTTGGAACGGCCGGGGCGCGTTGGAGTTGAAAGTGGGGTGGAATCGGGCGTGTCAGCCTCAGAGCCATTCCACGCAGCGCGGGTCCAAGATGTCGTTCGGGTCATAAGGATCACACGGCTCGGTGCGCTCTATTTCCCGCTCCGGCGCGGCGTGCGCCGGCGCGGTTGCGAGTGCGCAAACCGCGAGTGCGAGTGCGAGCAGCAGGGTTTTCATGTTGACCTCCCTGTTCAAATTGAAAGGGAATTCTAACCCGTTGAATCTCCCTACGCAACCCCCTGAAATTTGTCAGCCGCCCACTTCAAATTTAATATCATCGAATATTGCGAGACCGGTGCTCGGATGATATTCGCCCGTTTTGACCGATTTCTTTAGACCAACCCATGCCCATGCGGCTTCACCGTTCCAACTTCCCCTACGATAGCGCCCTCCTCCAGATTTCCTGCTCCGTGAAAGTTTCATTTCATGTCTATCGCCTTTTGCAATCGGATCTGTGCTGCACTTTGGTTTCATAGTTCCTCCATCGCCATCGTCTATCCCAACACAGATTCTAAAGTAAACAGACCCTTTGCATCTATTTAAGACATTTGCATACAATAGTTCGCGGCCGTCTTTAAGTTTCACGCGAACGCAATTTGGTTTCGTCTGGAAGTATTCTTGTTTTTGGAATTCCGTCCAGTCGTCACTAGACGCGGCTTCTTGGGCACTGCTGCTTGCAGAAATACCAAACGCCATTGCGAACACAACTGCCGTTGTTACCATTCCAATTTTCATTGGTCTCGTTCTCCTGTCGCCTTATTGATCCAGTGTGGTTTGTCCAGATGAGTTTGAATTGTTGTCATCCATTTCTCGCAATTTGTCTGTGAGAGGTCTCACAAGGGGCTCAATGTGTGTGCCGTCAGTCACATTATCTAGACTTTCAGCGACACAACTTGGGGTCGTCCAGGGACAATCATTGTTGTCCGCCGTCGCATTCCCACTCAGAAACACCAAGCCAGCCGCTGCGATCAGTGCGAGGCATGTCTTCATTGCCGGTCTGAGAGCCTGACCCAAAAAGAGTTGAGCGGTTTCAAGGGATTGTGATTCAGTTCGGTTATGCAGCTGAACGGAGCCACGAATGCCCTGGACCGAAACCGCTCGCCGGGAGTATCGGCGGGACTGCCCACGATATG
>JAJDVH010000052.1 GCA_022826185.1 Alphaproteobacteria bacterium | reverse complement strand
CCGTGAACTCCGCACCGCCAGCCTCGGCCAGAATCTTCGTGATCGCCGCCGTCAGCGTCGTCTTGCCATGATCGACATGGCCGATCGTCCCTATGTTGCAGTGCGGCTTCGTCCGCTCAAACCGAGCCTTGCCCATCGATTTCCAAGCCCCTCTTTGCGTTCCCGGCCGTCAGGCGAATTTGGCGCGGACTTCGTCCGCGACCGCCTGCGGCACTGCCTCGTAATGGTCGAATTCCATGTGGAACTGCGCCCGCCCCTGGCTCATCGAGCGCAGCGTGTTCACATAGCCGAACATGTTGGCGAGCGGCACCATGGCCTCGATCACGCGCGCATTGCTCCGCTGAGCCATGTCCCGGATATGGCCGCGCCTCGAGTTCAGGTCGCCGATGATGTCGCCCAGATAATCCTCCGGCGTCACCACCTCGACCTTCATGATCGGCTCCAGCAGCTTCGGCCGCGATTTCTCCATGGCCTCGCGCACCGCCGACCGCGCGGCGATCTCGAATGCGAGCACGCTCGAATCGACATCGTGGTAGCCGCCGTCCGTCAGCACGGCCTTCACATCGATCACCGGGAAGCCCGCAAGCACGCCCGTTTCGAGCTGGGCGAGGAAGCCCTTCTCGACGCCCGGGACATATTCCCGCGGAACCGCGCCGCCGACGACCTTGCTCTCGAACTCGTTGCCGGCGCCCGCCTGCTGCGGCTCGAAGGTCATGATGACGCGGGCGAACTGGCCGGCGCCGCCGGTCTGCTTCTTGTGCGTGTAATCGACCTCGACCGCCCTGCCAAAGGCTTCGCGGTAAGCGACCTGCGGGGCGCCGATATTGGCCTCGACCTTAAACTCCCGCTTCATCCGGTCGATGATGATCTCCAGATGAAGCTCGCCCATGCCCTTGAGGATGGTCTGGCCGGTCTCGTGGTCCGTCGAAAGCCCAAGCGAGGGGTCCTCCGCCGCCAGCCGGCCGAGCGCAACGCCCATCTTCTCCTGGTCGGCCTTGGTCTTCGGCTCGACCGCGATTTCGATCACCGGATCGGGGAACTCCATCCGCTCCAGGACGACGGGCGCGTTCTGCGCCGCCAGCGTGTCGCCGGTGGTGGTCGTCTTGAGCCCGGCAATCGCCACGATGTCGCCGGCGCGCGCTTCCTTGATGTCTTCGCGGCTGTTGGCGTGCATCAGCAGCATGCGCCCGATGCGCTCGCGCTTGCCCTTGACGGTGTTCATCACCGAGGAACCGCCCTCCAACACGCCTGAATAGATGCGCGCAAAGGTCAGCGAGCCGACAAAGGGGTCGTTCATGACCTTGAAGGCGAGCGCCGAAAACGGCGCATCATCGCTGGAGGCGCGCTCCGCCGGCTCTTCGCGGCCCGCCTCGACGCCCTTCACCGCCGGCACGTCCAGCGGGCTCGGCAGATAGGCCACCACCGCATCCAGCATGGGCTGGACGCCCTTGTTCTTGAAAGCCGAACCGCAGAGAGTCGGCACGAAGGCCCCCGCGATGGTGCCCGCCCGGATGCAGCGCTCGATGGTCGCGACATCCGGCTCGGCGCCTTCGAGATAGGCCTCCAGAGCCTCCTCGTCCTGCTCGACCGCAAGCTCGATCATCTGCTCGCGCAGTTCGGCGGCCCGCCCGGCAAGCTCCTCCGGAATGTCGCGATATTCGAACTCCGCGCCTAGCGCCTCGTCCTTCCAGACGATGGCCCGATTGCGCACGAGGTCCACCACGCCGACGAAACCGGCTTCCGCGCCGACCGGCATCTGCAATACCAGCGGCACGGCCCCGAGCCGTTCCCGGATCATCTCGACGCAACGGAAGAAATCGGCCCCCACACGGTCGAGCTTGTTGACGAAGCACATGCGCGGCACGCCGTATTTGTCCGCCTGCCGCCAGACCGTCTCCGACTGCGGCTCGACCCCGGCAACGCCGTCGAATACCGCCACCGCGCCGTCCAGCACGCGCAGCGAGCGCTCGACCTCGATGGTGAAGTCGACATGGCCCGGCGTGTCGATGATGTTGATGCGGTGGTCGTTCCAGAAGCAGGTCGTCGCGGCGGACGTGATCGTGATGCCGCGCTCCTGCTCCTGCTCCATCCAGTCCATCGTCGCGGCGCCGTCATGCACCTCGCCGATCTTGTAGGAGCGTCCGGTGTAGTAGAGGACGCGCTCGGTGGTCGTCGTCTTGCCGGCGTCGATATGCGCCATGATACCGATATTCCGGTATCGCTCGATCGCGGTGGTGCGGGCCATTGGGAGGGTGCTCCGGCTCAGTCCGTTACCAGCGGTAGTGCGAGAAGGCCCGGTTCGCCTCGGCCATCCGGTGGGTGTCCTCGCGCTTCTTGACCGCAGCGCCGCGCTGGTTGATCGCGTCGATCAACTCGCCGCTGAGGCGGTCGATCATGGTCTTTTCCGACCGCTTGCGCGCCACGTCGATCAGCCAGCGGATCGCCAGCGCCTGCGCGCGGTCCGGACGCACCTCGACGGGCACCTGGTAGGTGGCGCCGCCCACCCGCCGGGACCGCACCTCGAGATTGGGGCGCACATTGTCGAGGGCGGCATGGAAGACCTGCAACGCATCGACCCCGGCGCGCCGCTCCGCCCGCTCCAGCGCTCCATAGACGATGTGCTCGGCGGTGGATTTCTTGCCGTCCAGCATCAGGCAGTTGACGAATTTGGAGATCACCGCATCCCCGTATCGCGGATCGGGGATCGGCTCGCGTTTCTCTGCTGCACGGCGGCGCGACATGGCTCCCGGCTCCCCTTACCTCGGGCGCTTGGCGCCGTATTTCGACCGGCGCTGGCGGCGGTCGGCGACCCCCTGCGTGTCCAGCGTGCCGCGGATGATGTGGTAGCGCACGCCGGGCAGGTCCTTCACCCGCCCGCCCCGGATCAGGACGACCGAGTGCTCCTGGAGGTTGTGGCCGACGCCCGGAATGTAGCTCGTCACCTCGAAGCCGTTGGTCAGCCGCACGCGCGCCACCTTGCGCAGCGCCGAGTTCGGCTTCTTCGGCGTGGTCGTATAGACGCGCGTGCACACGCCGCGCTTCTGCGGGCAGGCCTCCAGCGCCGGCACCTTGTTGCGCGCCCTGGGCGCCGTCCGCGACTTGCGGATCAACTGGTTGATCGTCGGCATTGCGCCTCCTTGCACCTCCCGCCCCGGCCGGCAGACAGCCGCCCCGGACCTGCGGGACCGGACAAGAACGCCAGACACCGCGCCCACGCACTGCACGCAGGCTTGCCTGAGCGTTCGAGTGTCCGGAAAATCGAACTCCGCTCGGCCCCAGACCGGCTCGAAGGCGCGTCTAAATCCGCTGCAATCGCGGATTTACCGCCGCCTCCCCGAATAAGGCTGGCGGGCTTTTAACGGTGCGGCCGGAGGGCGTCAAGCGCCGAAAAGCGCCTGCCCTCCGAATTTCGCACCGCTCGTCCTGCGTTATTCTCCCGCAGCCAGCTGTTCCATTTCGAGCGCTTCGCTGCGCGCGCTGCGTTCGGCCAGCGCCTGCCGGTCGCGCTCGGCGGCCAGATTGCGCAGCCGCTTCATGACGCTGCCCGTGCCCGCCGGGATCAGGCGCCCGACGATCACGTTCTCCTTGAGGCCGACCAGATCGTCCACCTTGCCGCTGACCGAGGCCTCGGTCAGCACCCGCGTCGTTTCCTGGAACGAGGCGGCCGAAATCCACGACCGGGTATGCAGCGCGGCCTTGGTGATCCCCTGGAGGACCGGCTCCGCCCCCGCAGGATCGCCGCCCTCGGCCTCGGTCCGGCGGTTTTCGTCCTCGAACTCGCCGCGGTCCACCTGCTCGCCGATCAGGAAGGTCGTATCGCCCGGATCGGTGATTTCGACCTTCTGGAGCATCTGGCGAACGATCACCTCGATATGCTTGTCGTTTATCTTGACGCCCTGCAGGCGGTAGACCTCCTGGATCTCATTCACGAGATAGGCGGCCAGCGCCTCGACGCCGAGAACGTGCAGGATGTCGTGCGGCACCAGCTTGCCGTCGAGCAGCATGTCGCCGACCTGCACATGGTCGCCCTCGCGCACTGCGAGATGGCGCCCCTTGGGCACCAGATGCTCGCGCGTCTCCTCCGGGTTCTCCATGGACCGGATGACGATCCGGCGCTTGGTCTTGTAGTCGCGCCCGAACTCGATCCGCCCCTCCATGTCGGCAAGCACGGCGAATTCCTTGGGCTTGCGGGCTTCGAAAAGCTCCGCCACCCGGGGCAGGCCGCCCGTGATGTCGCGGGTCTTGGAAACCTCGCGCGGGATGCGCGCCAGCACGTCGCCGGGATGCACGCTCTGCCCGTTGGCGACCGAAAGCACCGCATCCATCGACATGAAGTAGCGCGCTTCCAGGCCGTTGCCGAGTTCGACGACCTCGCCGTCGGGGGTCCTGAGCGTGATCCTGGGCTTCAGGTCCGTTCCGCGCGCCTGCTGGCGCCAGTCGATGACGGTCCGGTTGGAGATGCCGGTCGCCTCGTCGACGACCTCGCGCATCGAAACGCCTTCGACCAGATCGACATAGTGCGCCACGCCCTCGCGTTCGCAGATGATCGGCTGCGTGTGGGGATCCCAGTCGGCGAGCTTCTCTCCGCCCTCGACGGCGGCGCCGTCGTCCTTCAGCAGGCGGGCGCCGTAGGGCAGGCGGTGGCGGGCCCGTTCGCGGCCCTGCGTGTCCATCAGCACCAGTTCCGTATTGCGCCCCATGACGATCGGGACGCCCTTGGAATCGACCACGACATTGCGGTTGCGCACCCGGAGCTCGCCCTCCATCGCCGACTCGACCGAAGACTGCTCCGCGCCGCCCTGCGCCGCCCCGCCGATATGGAAGGTGCGCATGGTCAGCTGCGTGCCCGGCTCGCCGATGGACTGCGCCGCGATCACGCCGACCGCCTCGCCGACATTGACCTCGGTGCCCCGCGCAAGGTCGCGCCCGTAGCAATGGCCGCAAACGCCCGATTTGGTCTCGCAGGTCAGAACCGAGCGGATCTTCACCATGTCGACGCCGGCCTGCTGGATCCGGTCGGCCAGATCCTCGTCGATCAGCGTGCCGGCAGTCGCGAGCGCAGCACCGTCCGAACCGGTCACGTCGGCCGCAAGCGTCCGTCCGAGAATACGGTCCGCCAGCGGCTCGATGACGTCGCCGCCCTCGACGATGGCGCGCATGTAAAGGCCTGCACTGGTCCCGCAGTCGCGTTCGGTCACGATGCAGTCCTGCGCCACATCCACCAGCCGGCGGGTCAGATAGCCCGAATTAGCCGTCTTGAGCGCCGTATCGGCCAGGCCCTTGCGGGCGCCGTGCGTGGAGTTGAAATACTCCAGCACCGAGAGGCCTTCCTTGAAATTGGCGATGATCGGCGTCTCGATGATCTCGCCGGAAGGCTTGGCCATCAGGCCGCGCATGCCGGCCAGCTGCTTGATCTGCGCTTCCGAGCCGCGCGCGCCGGAATGCGCCATCATCCACACGGAGTTCACCGGCTTGTCCGGGTCCGCAACCGCGATCCCTTCCATCATCGCCCGGGAGACGTCGTCGGTGGCCTCGCTCCAGACGTCGACCACCTTGTTGTACCGCTCGCCGTGGGTCAGCAGGCCTTGCTGATACTGCTCCTCGAACTGCTTGACCTTGGTTTGCGCCTCCTCGATCAGCCTGGCCTTCGCCTCCGGGATGACCAGGTCGGCCTTGCCGAAGGAAATGCCCGCGCGGGTGGCGTGGCCGAAGCCCATCGCCATCATCCGGTCGCAGAACACGACCGAATCCTTCTGCCCGCAGTTGCGATAGACCACATCGATGATGTCGCCCACCGCCCTCTTGGTCAGCACCCGGTTGAAATGGTCGAAGCCGACGGCGGCGTGCTTCGGCAGCAATTGCGCCAGCAGCACCCGGCCGGGCGTCGTGTCGTAGACGCCGGTTGTCGTGACGCCCGCCTCGTCGGTCTGGGCGATCCGCGCCTTGATGCGCGAATGCATGGTGACCATGCCGTGCGCCAGCGCGTATTCGACCTCGCCCGGATCGCGGAACACCATGCCCTCGCCCGGATCGCCCTCGCGCTCCAGCGACAGGTAGTAGAGGCCGAGCACGATATCCTGCGTCGGCACGATGATCGGCTTGCCGTTGGCGGGGCTCAGTATGTTGTTGGTGCTCATCATCAGCACCCGCGCTTCCAGCTGCGCCTCCAGCGAAAGCGGCACATGGACCGCCATCTGGTCGCCGTCGAAATCGGCGTTGAAGGCCGTGCAGACCAACGGATGGAGCTGGATCGCCTTGCCCTCGATGAGCACCGGCTCGAACGCCTGGATGCCGAGGCGGTGCAGGGTCGGCGCCCGGTTGAGCAGGACCGGATGCTCCCGGATCACGCTTTCCAGAATGTCCCAGACCTCGGGCCGCTCCCGCTCCACCAGGCGCTTCGCGGCCTTGATCGTCGGCGCCATGCCGTAGGCCTCGAGGCGGGAATAGATGAACGGCTTGAACAGTTCGAGCGCCATCTTCTTCGGCAGGCCGCACTGGTGCAGCTTGAGCTCGGGGCCGACGACGATCACCGAGCGGCCCGAATAGTCCACCCGCTTGCCCAGCAGGTTCTGCCGGAACCGGCCCTGCTTGCCCTTGAGCATGTCGGAAAGGGACTTGAGCGGGCGCTTGTTCGCTCCGGTGATGACCCGCCCCCGCCGGCCGTTGTCGAACAGCGCATCGACAGCTTCCTGCAGCATGCGCTGCTCGTTGCGGATGATGATGTCCGGGGCGCGCAGTTCCATCAGCCGCTTCAGGCGGTTGTTGCGGTTGATGACCCGGCGGTAAAGGTCGTTGAGGTCGGAGGTGGCGAAACGGCCGCCGTCGAGCGGCACCAGCGGGCGCAGTTCCGGCGGGATTACCGGCACCACGTCGAGCACCATCCATTCCGGCTTGGAGCCGGACTCGAGAAAATCCTCGACGACCTTGAGCCGCTTGACCAGCTTCTTGCGCCTCGCCTCGGAGAGGTCGGGACACATGTCGTCCGGCAGTTTCTCCAGCTTCCTGCGCAAGGCGTCCGAGACCTGAATCAATTCGGGAAGCAGGTCGTCGAGTATTTCCTTGACATTATTACGCCGGACGACTCGCGATACCTCGTCCAACTGTTTGCTCAAGCGGCCGAAACACGTGGCCAGCTTCTTGGGCAGAGACTTTGCAAAGACCTTGGCCATCTCCGCTTGCAGCCCGTCGATTCTCTTTTCCAGTTTCTCGTATTGCTCTGTCGAGAGTTCCCCGCGCAAATCATTGCGCATATCTTCACGTTCCTCGGGGAGTTCGATCTCGGCAAGCATTTCCTTGATCGCCTTGGCTCCAATTCCGGCGCTGAAATGCTTCTCACGTTCTCCTGACATCCCTTCTACACGCAGATATTCGTCCTCGCTCAGCAACTGGCCGCGCACAAGCTCAAATCCATCCGGATCCGTCACCACATAGCTGTTGGGCTCAACCTTTAGTTGCTTGTTTTGATCCTGAGGCAATTTGGTCAGGCGCGCATACTCGTCTTTGCCCAGTACCTGGCCCTGCCCAAGATCAAATCCACCCGGCTCTACCACGACATAGCTTTCGAGTTCGGCCCCCAATTGCTTGTCCTGGTCCTTGGCCAGCTTGCTCAGAAGAAAATACTCCTGCCTGCCCAGAGACTCGCCCTCCTCGATCACAAATGTGCCCGGATCGGTCACGACATAGCTCTCGAAGTAAAGCACCCGCTCCAGCTGGCGCAGCGTCATGTCAAGCACCAGGCCGATACGGCTCGGCATCGACTTCAGGAACCAGATGTGGGCAACCGGGGCCGCAAGCTCGATATGGCCCATCCGGTCGCGGCGCACCTTGGAGAGGGTGACCTCCACGCCGCATTTCTCGCAGATGATGCCGCGATGCTTCATCCGCTTGTATTTGCCGCACAGGCACTCATAGTCCTTCACCGGCCCGAAGATGCGGGCGCAGAACAGCCCGTCCCGTTCCGGCTTGAAGGTCCGGTAGTTGATCGTCTCAGGCTTCTTGATCTCGCCGTAGCTCCAGCGTCGAATCTGATCGGGCGAGGCGATCGAGACCCGGATTTTGTCGAACGAGGCTTCCTGTTCGGTCTGGCCGAAAAGTCGCATCAGGTCGTTCATGCGGTGACTCCAGAGCGGGTTTTTGACAACGGCGCGGGCGCCGTCAGAGGTGTTCTTCCTGAAGGTCGACGTTCAGGCCGAGCGATCTCAGTTCCTTGACCAGGACGTTGAAGGATTCCGGAATGCCGGCGTCGAACGTGTCGTCGCCGCGCACCACCGCCTCATAGACCTTGGTCCTGCCGGCAACGTCGTCCGACTTCACGGTCAGGATCTCCTGCAGGGTGTAGGCCGCGCCGTAGGCTTCCAGCGCCCATACCTCCATCTCGCCGAAGCGCTGGCCGCCGAACTGCGCCTTGCCGCCCAGCGGCTGCTGGGTCACCAGGCTGTAGGGGCCGATGGAACGGGCATGGATCTTGTCGTCCACCAGATGGTGCAGCTTCAACATGTAGATGTAGCCGACCGTGACCGGACGGTCGAAGGGTTCGCCCGTGCGCCCGTCGACCAGCCTGACCTGGCCGGTCGGCCGGATGTCGGCGCTCTCGAGCATACCGTCGATGTCGGCCTCGTGCGCGCCGTCGAACACGGGCGTCGCCACCGGCACGCCGGCGGTCAGATTGTTCGAGAGTTCAAGCACTTCGTCGTCCGAGAGGGGGGCGACGGACCTCTCATAGTCGGTCTCGCCATAGACGGCCTTCAGCTTGTCGCGAAGCTTCGCCATCGCCTTGTCGCTCTCGCGCACCTTTTCCAGCATTTCGTCGATCTGCCTTCCAAGGCCGCGGCAGGCGGCGCCCAGATGGGTCTCCAGGATCTGCCCGACATTCATCCGCGACGGCACGCCGAGCGGATTCAGCACGATATCGACCGGCGTCCCGTCCTCCATGTGCGGCATGTCCTCGATCGGCACCGCCTTGGAGATAACGCCCTTGTTGCCGTGGCGTCCGGCCATCTTGTCGCCCGGCTGCAGCTTGCGCTTCACCGCGACGAACACCTTGACCATCTTCATGACGCCCGGCGGCAGCTCGTCACCGCGCTCCAGCTTTTCCAGCTTGTTCTCGAACCGCTTCGAAAGCTCGTCCACATTCGCATCGAAACGCTGGATGAGGGTCTCGATCTCGCGCATCGCGTCGTCGCGGCGCAGCACGATCTGGCGCCATTCCGACGGCCGGAGCCCGTCCAGCGTCTTCTCGGTGATGCGCTGGCCTTCGCGCAGCCCCGGCCCGGACACGACCGTGCGGCTCAGCAGCAATTCGCGCATCCGCGCATTGAAGTCGCGCGTGAGGATGCCGCGCTCGTCGTCCCGGTCCTTGGCCAGACGATCGATTTCGGCCTGCTCGATGGTCATGGCGCGCTCGTCCTTGTCGACGCCGCGCCGCTGAAAGACGCGCACGTCGACGACCGTGCCGGAGTCGCCCGGCGGCACCTTGAGCGAGGTGTCGCGCACGTCCGAGGCCTTCTCGCCGAAGATCGCGCGCAGCAGCTTTTCCTCGGGCGTCATCGGCGACTCGCCCTTCGGCGTCACCTTGCCGACCAGGATATCGCCGGCATTCACCTCCGCGCCGATATAGACGATGCCCGCCTCGTCGAGGTTGCGGAGCGCTTCTTCGGCTACATTGGGAATGTCGCGGGTGATCTCTTCCTGGCCGAGCTTGGTGTCGCGGGCCATGATTTCGTATTCCTCGATATGGATCGAGGTGAACACGTCGTCGCGCGCAATGCGTTCCGAGATGACGATCGAGTCCTCGAAATTATAGCCGTTCCAGGGCATGAACGCGCAGAGCACATTGCGCCCGAGCGCCAGTTCGCCGAACTCCGTGGACGGCCCGTCGGCGATGATGTCTCCCTCGCCGACCGCGTCGCCGACCTTCACCAGCGGCCGCTGGTTGAGGCAGGTGGACTGGTTGGACCGCTCGAATTTGCGCAGGTTGTAAATGTCCACGCCGGAGCCGCCGCCGCTTTCGGCGGCGCGCACGACGATCCGGGTGGCGTCCACCTGATCGACCGTGCCGGCGCGCCTGGCCGTGACCGAGGCGCCGCTGTCGCGGGCGACGGCCGCTTCCATGCCCGTCCCGACCAGGGGCGCTTCCGCCTGCACCAGCGGCACCGCCTGGCGCTGCATGTTGGAGCCCATCAGGGCGCGGTTGGCGTCGTCGTTCTCCAGGAACGGGATCAGCGCTGCCGCCACCGACACCAACTGCTTCGGCGACACGTCCATGAAGTCGATCTGGTCTGCGGTCGAGAGCGCGAAGTCGCTGCCGCGCCTGACGGTCACCAGGTCCTCCATGAAGCGGCCCTCGTCATCCAGCGGCGAGTTGGCCTGCGCGATGGTGTAGCGCCCCTCGTCCATCGCCGTCATGTAGATCACTTCGCTCGACGCGACGCCGTTCTCGACCGTCCTGTAGGGGGTCTCGATGAACCCGTAGCGGTTGATCCGGGCATAGGTGGCGAGCGAGTTGATAAGGCCGATATTCGGGCCTTCCGGCGTCTCGATCGGGCAGATGCGGCCGTAATGCGTCGGGTGCACGTCGCGCACCTCGAAGCCGGCGCGTTCGCGCGTCAGGCCGCCGGGTCCGAGCGCCGAGAGGCGGCGCTTGTGGGTGATCTCGGACAGCGGGTTGGTCTGGTCCATGAACTGGCTGAGCTGCGAGGAGCCGAAGAATTCGCGCACCGCCGCGGCAGCCGGCTTGGCGTTGATGAGGTCCTGCGGCATCACCGAATCGGCGTCGATGGAACTCATCCGCTCCCGGATCGCGCGCTCCATGCGCGTGAGCCCGATGCGGTACTGGTTCTCCATCAACTCGCCGACCGAGCGCACCCGCCGGTTGCCGAGATGGTCGATATCGTCGATATCGCCCCGCCCGTCCCGCAGTTCGACCATCGTCTTGACGATCGCCAGCAGGTCGTGCTTGCGCAGGACGCGCAGCTGGTCGTCGGTTTCCTGGCCGAGCCGCGCATTCATCTTCACCCGCCCGACCGCGGAGAGATCGTAGCGCTCCTCGTCGAAAAACAGGCCCCTGAACAGCGTTTCCGCGCTTTCCAGCGTCGGCGGCTCGCCCGGCCGCATGACCTTGTAGATATCGGTCAGCGCATCGTCGCGGTTGGCGTTGTTGTCCCGCGCCAGCGTGTTGCGGATGTAGGGACCGACATTGATGTTGTCGATCGCCAGCGTCGCGATTTCGTCGATGCCCGCACCGTGCAGGGATTCGAGCAGGGTCTCGTCGATCTCGTCGCCCGCCTCGGCGAAAATCCGCCCGTTGCCGGCATCGACCAGATCCTCGGCGAGGAACCGCCCGAGCAGGTCGGTTTCGTCCACCAATTGCGATTCGACCCCGCTCCTGGTGAGCCGGTCGATCTGGCGCTTGGTCATGTTGGTTCCGGCCTTGGCCACGATGTCGCCGTTCCGGGCGTCCCGGAGGTCGGCGACCAGCCGCTGGCCCTGCAGGCGCGCGAGGTCGATCTCCGTGACCCAGCCCGGGTCACCGTGCCGGTATATGACGCGATCGTAGAAATAGTCGAGGATCTCCTCCGCGCCCATTCCCTCGATTGCCTCCCCGTCGTCCTCGCCCGACTCGGCCCGCCGCCGCTCGTACTCCTCGCTTTCCAGCGCCATCAGCAGGGTCGTGACCGGCAGCTTGCGGCGCCGGTCGATCCGCACGAAGACCTCGTCCTTGGCGTCGAATTCGAAATCGAGCCAGGAACCGCGATAGGGGATGACGCGGGCGGAAAAGAGCAGCTTGCCCGAGGAATGCGTCTTGCCCCGGTCGTGGTCGAAGAACACGCCCGGCGAGCGGTGCATCTGCGAGACGATCACCCGTTCGGTGCCGTTGATGATGAAGGTGCCGTTGTCCGTCATCAGCGGCATGTCGCCCATATAGACGTCCTGCTCCTTGATGTCGCGGATCGACCGCGCCCCGGTATCGTCGTCGAGGTCGAAGACGATCAGGCGCAAGGTCACCTTGAGCGGCGCGGCGTAGGTCATGCCCCGCTGCTGGCATTCCTCGACATCGTATTTCGGTTCCTCGAACTCGTATTTCACGAATTCGAGCTGCGCCTTGTCGGCGAAATCCTTGATCGGAAAGACGGTCGTCAGCACCTCCTGCAGGCCCGCCTGGCGGCGCCCCTCCGGGCCGGCGTCGCGCTGCAGGAAGCCTTCATAGGAGGTGCGCTGCACGTCGATCAGATTCGGAATCGGCGCCACCTCGCGGATATGGCCGAAATTCTTGCGAACCCGCTTGCGGCCCGTAAACGACATCGTCATGTCCGATCCACCCTGTTCCACGCCGACGGCAGGTCGGCGCCAAGACCATTATTTAACTGGGTTGCGGCACGAAAATGGCAAACGGCAAGGAAGCCGCGCGCCCGCCTTCCGGGCCCGCAGCCGCCTCTGCCCCTCATGTCCGGCCCGGAACCCGGGCCGGCGTCCATTCGGCCGGGCAACCCGGCTACTTCAGTTCTACCGTCGCGCCGGCGCCTTCGAGCTTCGCCTTCAGCTCCTCGCCTTCGTCCTTGCTCACGCCCTCCTTGACGGACTTGGGCGCGGACTCCACCAGCTCCTTGGCCTCCTTCAGGCCGAGGCCGGTAATCGCCCGGATTTCCTTGATCACATTGATCTTCTTCTCGCCGAAGGATGCCAGGATGACATCGAATTCGGTCTGCTCCTCGACGGCGGCGGCGGCTTCGCCGTTCGATGCCGCGGCCACCGCGACCGGCGCGGCGGCGGACACGCCCCACTTCTCTTCGAGCATTTTCGACAGCTCCGCCGCCTGGATGACGGTCAGTTCGGAGAGTTCGTCGACGAGTTTCTGTAGATCGGCCATTTGCGGTTACTCCTGGATTCGCATTCCGGTTCTTGTTTGGGTCAGCCCGAGTCGCCCTGGGCGGAGAAGACGCGCGCGAGTTGCGCGCCGGGTTCGTTCAGCAGGCGCGCAATCCTGCCTCCCGGCGCCTGCAGCAGTCCCACGATCTTTCCGCGCAACTCATCGAGCGACGGAAGCCTCGCGAGCGCCACCACGCCGTTCTCGTCCAGCGTCTCGGCGCCGAGCATGCCGCCCAGCACGGAGAGCTTGTCGTTCTCGTTGGCGTAATCGACGGCCACCTTGGCCGCCGCCACCGGATCGGTCGAGAACGCGACCGCCGTGGGGCCGGAGAACAGGGACTGGATATCGGTGAAGGACGTCTTTTCGAGCGCGCGCTTCGCCAGCCGGTTCTTGGTGACCCGGAAGGTCGCGCCCGCCGCGCGCATGCGTCGGCGCAGGTCCGTCATCTCGGCAACCGTGAGTCCGGAATGCCGGGTGACGACCATGAGTTCGGCGCCGCCGAAACTCTCGGTCATGTCTCGGACCAGTTCCTCTTTCTGCCTCTTGAGCAAGGGGTCCTCTCCTGGGTGGGGCTTTCGCCCCGGTTGGTGTTGACCGCCCTCGCGGGCGGCGTTGGACCCTGTCCCGGAAGCGGGCGCCGGTTGCCCGGCGCCGTCCTCCCGTCTCGCGCCGGCGCTTTCGCTTTAGGTCCGGCCTGCAGGCAGGCGCGGACACCGACGGTCTCGGACAGGTGTGCTTTCGGCGGACCGGGCGCTTCAGCCCGCGCCGCCGAGAGCGCTCGCATCGACGCGCACGCCCGGCCCCATCGTGGAGCTGAGCGTGACGCGCCTGACATAGGTTCCCTTCGCGCCGGACGGCTTGGCGCGCAGTATGGCGTCGAAGAAGGCGCGGGCATTGCCCTCCAGCGCCTCCTGCTCGAAGCTCGCCTTGCCGATGCCGGCATGCACGATCCCGGCCCGCTCGACCCGGAACTGCACCTGGCCGCCCTTGGCTGCGCGGACCGCGTCCGCCACGTCCATGGTCACGGTGCCGAGGCGCGGGTTCGGCATCAGGCCGCGAGGGCCCAGAATGCGCCCGAGCCGGCCCACGACCGGCATGGTGTCCGGCGTGGCGATGGCGCGGTCGAATGCGATCTCGCCGCCGCTTATCGTCTCGGCGAGATCCTCCGCGCCCACAAGGTCGGCGCCCGCCTCGCGGGCCTCGTCCGCCTTGGCGCCGCGCGCGAACACCGCCACCCGCACCGGCTTGCCGGTGCCGTGGGGGAGGTCGCAGACCCCGCGCACCATCTGGTCCGCGTGGCGCGGATCGACGCCGAGATTGATGGCGATATCCACGGTTTCGTCGAATTTGGCGCCGGCCCGCTCCCGGACCAGACGCACCGCTTCGGCGAGTTCGTGCTCGGCGGTGCGGTCGATGCCGTCCCAGCCGGCGCGCATCCGCTTTCCCTTGCGGCTTGCCATCGCGTCAGCCCTCCGCCACTTCCAGGCCCATGGACCGGGCCGAGCCCGCGAGCATGGCGACCGCGGCCTCCACATCGTTTGCGTTCAGGTCCTCCATCTTCAACTCCGCAATCTCCCGGAGCTGTGCGCGCGTAACCTGGCCCGCAACCTCCCTGCCCGGCATCTGGCTGGCCTTGTCGAGACCCGCCGCGCGGCGCAGCAGGAAGCTTGCCGGCGGCGTCTTCATCGTGAAGCTGAACGACTTGTCGGCATACACGGTGATGATCGTCGGGATCGGCATGCCCTGTTCCTGGGTCTGCGTGGCGGCGTTGAACGCCTTGCAGAACTCCATGATGTTCAGTCCGCGCTGTCCCAGCACCGGACCGATGGGCGGCTGCGGCGTGGCCTGGCCCGCCGGAACCTGCAGCTTGATGTAGCCGCTGATTTTCTTTGCCATTTCGGCTCCCCATATGCGGCGGCGCTGCGCCGCCGGCGGTCACGGCCGGGGTCGGCCTCCCGCCTGTGCCTCGTTGCTGCGTGCGTTCAGGTCTTTTCCACTTGCGAGTATTCGAGATCGACGGGCGTCGCGCGCCCGAAGATCGACACCGAAACCTTGAGCCGCGCGCGTTCCTCGTCAACCTCTTCCACCACGCCGGTGAAGGAGGTGAACGGACCGTCCGAAACCCGGACCTGCTCGCCGATGTCGTAGATCACCGACGGGCGCGGGCGCTCCACCCCCTCGCTCACCTGGTAGAGGATGCGGTTGGCCTCCGATTCCGAGATCGGGATCGGCCGGTTGCCGCCGCCGCCCAGAAAGCCCGTGACCTTCGGCGTGTTCTTGACCAGATGCCAGACGCGGTCGTCCGGGCGGTTGCCGCCGCTCTCCGGCCGTTCCGGGCTGTGCTGCGTTTCCATCTTGACCAGCACGTAGCCGGGAAAGAATTTGCGCTCCCCGGTCACACGCCGTCCGCGCTTGATCTCGGCCACCTTTTCCATCGGCACGCTGATGTCCTCGATCAGCCCGCCCACGCCCTGCCGGTCCGCCTGTTCGCGGATCGCCATGGCGACTTTCTGCTCGGAGCCCGAATGGACATGAACGACGTACCAAAGCGCAGTCACGGCGCTATCCTCCGAGCCCGAGAACGACGCGCACGACCCAGGCCAGAGCCTGGTCCACGACGAAGAAGAACAACGCCGCCAGCGTCACCATGACGAATACCATGGCCGTGGAGACGCCGGTCTCCTTGCGGCTGGGCCAGGTGACCTTGGCCGCCTCCTGGCGGACCTGGCGGATGAATGCGCCGGGACTGGTTCGCGCCATGGCTGCCTCAGATGGCAGGAGCAGCAGGACTCGAACCCGCAACCCCCGGTTTTGGAGACCGGTGCTCTACCAATTGAGCTATGCTCCTACTGAGATCCATGGCGTTCCTTCGATCCTCCGCCGTTCAGTCGTCATGCGAGGCGCCGACGCCTCAGTCGTCGATTGAAGCGACGACGCCGGCGCCGACCGTGCGCCCGCCCTCGCGGATCGCAAACCGCAATCCCTCGTCCATCGCTATCGGCGCAATCAGGTTCACGCCCATCGAGATGTTGTCACCCGGAAGCACCATCTCGACACCCTCGGGCAACTCAACCGTCCCCGTAACATCCGTCGTCCGGAAGTAAAACTGGGGACGGTAGTTCGAGAAAAACGGCGTGTGACGACCCCCCTCGTCCTTCGTCAGAACATAGCACTCGCAATGGAACTTCGTGTGCGGGCGGATCGAACCCGGACGCGCCAGAACCTGCCCCCGCTCC
>JAJDVH010000097.1 GCA_022826185.1 Alphaproteobacteria bacterium | reverse complement strand
GCCGGTATCGCGCTGCCGCCCAACGCGCGCGAACACCACGCCTGACCCTCAATCCCCCAAAATGTAGTGCATACAACCGGCGACGCCGGCGTAACCCCCTGTTCTATCGAATACTTTTAAACGGCACTGTTGAAGTTGGGCTTGAGGGCCATAGAGATCTGATCAACGACCTTTCATTTTATCTTTGGTTTAATGAGGGAGGTGAGGTAATCGATTTGGCCGATTTTGGCTAGGTCACTGCCACGCGAGCATGTGGCAGCCGCCCACCCCACGGCTTGAGCGGAATCAAGGTCTCATACCGGCGACCTAGACGGATACTCGAACCCGACTTCTTTACTCTGAAGGAGGTTGGGTTGGCTGCACGGCTTGCTCGGCTGCCCTTCCGTTATGCGCCCGAACGCTCCCACCTTTAGAAGCGAGATGTTACTACACCCGCGGCCGCTCGCCCTGTATCTGCGTGCGGTGCAGCCTGCGGCGCGTCGAGGCGTCGAAGGGGTCGCGGCGGTGCATGGTGCAGCGGTTGTCCCACAGCACCACGTCGCCCACCTGCCAGCGGTGGCGGTAGGTGAAGCGCTCCTGCTGGACATGGTTCCATAGCTCGTCCAGCAGCGCCTCCGACTCCGAGACCTTCATGCCTTCGACATAGGAGTTGAGCCGCCGGCCCAGATAGAGCACCGGCCGCCCGCTCTCCGGGTGCACCGGCACGGCCGGGTGGCTGGCGCCGGGCGCCTCGCTCACATCCGCCACCTCGTCGAAGCCCGCGCGCAGATAGCCGCCGGAATTGACGCTCGAATCGTGGCGGACCTTGGCGGATTCCAGCCGGCTGCGCAGGTCCGCCGGAAGCGCCTCCAGCGCGGCATACATGTTGAGGAAGCAGGTGTCGCCGCCCTCCGGCGGGATTTCCAGCGCGTAGAGCGCGCTGGCCTTGGGCGGGCGCTCCTCATAGCTCATGTCGGTGTGCCAGGACGCCTCGCCGGCGCCGAGCGAGCCGATGGGCTTGCCGTCCCTGACGATGTTGGAGATCACATAGAGTTCCGGCACGCCCTCCACCATCGTCTGGCCGTTCTCCATGATCGGCGCATGGTCGAGCTTGCCGAAGCGCGACGAGAAGGCGACGAAATCCGCGTCCGTCAGCGTCTGCCCGCGAAAAACCACCACCCCGTGCTCGATCCACGCGGCGTGAATGGCGGCAAAGGTTTCGTCATCGAGCGGCCCCGAAAGGTCCACGCCCTCGATCACGGCTCCCAGCGCGGCCCCTGTCGGCACCGCTGCGACCACTTGCTCGACTGCATCCGGCATCGCTTCAGCCTCCGGTTCAGAAACGCCCCGCAATGTCAGCGAAACAGGGCGGCGGGTCAATCCGGTCCGGATTTTTCCTGCCGCCGATTGCCGCCCGCGCAGGCAGCCCCGCGGCCGCCGGCCTGCATTGCGGGACGGAGCCGGCGAAGCTGTTGCGGGCGCCCCGGGGGCCGGGCCGCGGCTAGTGGTAGGGGCGGTCGCCCTTGATGGTCACGCGCACTCCGCTTCTCGTCTCGGGATAGTAGTCCCAGGTCGCATGGTGCTGCGTGCAGCGGTTGTCCCACATGGCGATCGAGTTCTTCCGCCACCGGAACCGGCACTGGAATTGCGGCTTGGCGTTGTGCGCATAGAGGAACTCCAGCAGCGCGTCGCTTTCCGCCTGCGTCATGCCCACGATGTTCTGCGTGAAGGGCTGGTTCACATAGATGAGCTTGCGGCCGGTTTCGGGGTGGGTGCGGATCACCGGGTGTATCGCGTGCGGATGCTCCTCCCGGCGCAGGCCCCCGCCGATCTGCTCGTAGCGGTTGACGTGCACGTCGGCGGTGTGCAGCGCCTCCAGCGGGTCGAGGACGCTCTTCATGGTGTCGGAGAGGGCGTCATAGGCGGCGTACATGTTCGAGAACAGGGTGTCGCCGCCAACCGACGGCACCGTGCTCAGATGCAGGATGCTTGCCATGGGCGGCTCTTCGTCGGCGCTCACGTCGGTGTGCCAGGCGGTGCCTTCGGCGAAGGGCGAGGTCGCGTCGGCGTGGATCTTCATGAGCTCCGGGCGGCCGTCCACGCAGGGCGCGGAGGGGTGGATGTGGAGCTCGCCGAAGCGGCGGCCGAACGCCACATGCTGTTCGTGGTCGATGTCCTGATCGCGAAAGAAGAGCACAAGATGCTCGAGCAGCCCGCCGTGCAGCGTGCGGAACGCCTCGTCGTCGAGCGGCTGGCGCAGGTCCACGCCATGCACTTCCGCGCCGATATGGCGCGTGAGCGGCCTGAACTCGATCGTGTCGTTTCGCATTTTCCTCTCCCTTCGTGCACGGACACACCGGCGCCTGCAATCATGCGCAAGCCCGAATGGAGACGTCAACGCTTCGATTCGCCCTGCTCGGGGGCCGATGGCGCCGGCGGATTTCGGATCGAGTTCCCCGCCGCGCCGACCTAAAGTGGGCGAAGTCTCCCAATCCCGGAGGAAACGACGATGTCCGCAGACTCCATCGCCTATCTCAACCCGCCGAACACCGGCCCGGCCCAGGGCCTCTATTCGCACGCAACGGCGGTGCCCGCCGGCGCGACGCTGCATATCGCCGGCCAGCTTTCGGTCGGGCGCGACGGCAGCGTGGTCGGCAAGAACGATTTCGACGCCCAGATGCGCCAGGTGCTCGACAATCTGGGCGCGGTCCTCGAAGGCACGGGCCTCACCTTCAACCATATCGTCAAATTCACCACCTACCTCGTCCATTCGCAGGATATCGAGCGGTTCATGGCGCTCCGGGCCGAGCTGTTTCCCGTGCTCTTCGGCGGCGAGGTGTATCCGCCGAACACGCTGCTGATCGTCGACCGGCTGGTGAAGGAGGAGTTCCTGATCGAGATCGAGTCGGTCGCCTACGCCGACCCGGAGGGCGGCATGCGCCAGCCCTGATGCCCTCGCGGCGGCGCAGGAACGGCCCGCCGGCTACATGCTGGTGGCGCCGCCATCGACCACCATTTCGCCGCCGGTCATGTAGGAGGCGGCATCGGATGCAAGAAACAGCACTGCGGCGACGACCTCGTCGATCGTCCCGATGCGTCCCATGGGGACCCGGGACACGCGCTCGGCCAATACTGCCGGCTCGGACAAGGCGCTGCGCAGCATTTCGGTGTCTATCGGGCCGGGAAGCACCGCGTTGCAGCGGATGCCGTCCCCGGCATGCTGCGCCGCCGTCACCTTGGTGAATATCCGCACCGCGCCCTTGCTTGCGGCATAGGCGGGTTCCTGGTGGGTCGACTGGCCGATGCCGGCCACCGATACGATATTGACAATGGAACCGCCGCCGGACACCCGCATCGCCGGTATCGCATGCTTGGTTCCGAGAAAGACGCCGCGCGCATTCACGGCCTGCACCCGGTCCCACTCCTCCACCGTGCGATCCTCGATGGCCGCGCGGGCAATGACGATCGCGGCATTGTTCACCAGTATGTCGAGCCGGCCGTGCGTATCCGTCGCGGAGCCGACGGCGCGGCGCCAGTCCTCCTCCTGCGTCACATCCAGATGCAGGTAGGCCGCAGTGCCGCCCGACGCCTCGATCCCGGCCTGAACGGCCGCGCCTTCTTCCTCCAGAATATCGCCGAAAACGACTGCCGCGCCTTCTGCCGCAAAGGCTCGCGCCTCCGCCGCGCCCTGTCCGCGGGCCCCGCCGCTGATCAGCACGACCTTGCCATCGAATCTGCCCATGCCGGCCTTCTTCACCATCCGTTGGTTCGGGTAAGCTGGCATATAATCTCCAATATTTGCAACGGAGACGGCGGCCAGGGACATAGCCCGGTCGCTGCCGGGCTGACCGATCCATTCGATTCACCGGCATTCTATGAAAAATATCCGGTAATTTCATTTTATGTTCCCATAGGGGCTTGACTTTCGCCCATATGGTGTAGAATGAAAGTAGAGAGAGGGGCGGCTTCCGGGGCCGCCTTTCGGCGTTTCTGCAGAAAGCGATGGCCGGGGCCCGTGAAAAAGACCCCGGCGGGAACGGACGGGCGAGGTGCGTCCGGCGTCTCGCGCGCGCAATCAGGTGCGCGAACCGCGCCGGCGCCGACACCCGCCCGCGCCCGCGCGCCCCCGCCGCCGCGATACGCGC